>CAZOFL010000005.1:0-44217 GCA_964579035.1 uncultured Natronomonas sp.
GCTCGCCGGCTTCGAGGACGACGACATCGTGGCCCCGTTCGGCGAGCGAGTACGCCACGAGCGCGCCCGCAACTCCCGCCCCAACCACGCATACGTCGACGCGTTCCGAGGGTGCCCGCGTGTCGCTCATCCGTCCGGCTCCTCCTGGTAGGATTCGTAGCCGCCCGGATACCCGACCGGGTTCTCGATCCCGACGAGCCTGCTTCCCGCCGGCGACGTGTACAGCGCGAACATCAGCCCGTTCACCAGGAACGACCGGATCCGTTCGGGAACCGTCCCGTCCGCGACAGGCACCACCCGATGGACGCCGAGGTCGCGAAGGACGCGGTCGCCCGTTTCGGGCGACAGCGATGCGAAGGGCCGCCCGTGACGACGTCTCGCCGCGCGGTCGAGGTCCTCGATCGCGCGGGCGATTCCCCGGCGCCTGCTGGCGTGGATCCGGTCGGCGTACGTCTCGACGAACGCCCCGGTCGCGTCGATCTCGGAGGGGTAGACGACGTCGGCGACGGCGATGAGCGTCGCGATGTCGTGATCCGTGAGCGACTCGCGGCCGTCCCGACCGACGTCGCGCTCTGCGAGCCCCACGCTGACGGCGCTGGCCCCGACACCCGCGGCGACCGCCACGACGGCGTCCCGGCGTGTCAGCTTCACTCCGCGGCCCTCCCGGAGCCGTCGTCGGTGGCCCACAGCGTGACGACGAGGAGAACGACCGCGACGGCCCCGACGACCGCCTGCGCTCTCACGCCACCGGGTCCGAACAGCGCCGGATCGACGAGCGGGCTGACAAAGCCGATTCCGTTCCGTTCGAACACCTCGACGGGGAGCCGAGCGCCGTTTCTGAATCCGAGGCTCCCGACGATCCCGGCTGCCAGCCACCCGACAGAAACGACCCCGATCGCGGCCGTGGCCACGGTCGAGGGCGGCTGTGCTTCCCTTTCGACGTCGGGTCGTCCCACGACCCGATCGAAAAAAAGCAGTGCCGGAAGCCCCACAAGGATCGTCCCCAGCGCGTACTGGCCGGCGGTGACAGCCGCCAGAAAGAACGGCGCGACGGCGAGCAGTTCGTTGCCCCACCCGACGACGGCCGCTCCCGCCGAGGACGCGACGACGGCGACGCCGAGATACGACGCCAGATGTCTCGGGGACCGAACGATCCCCGTCCACCGCCGTGTCGTTTCGCCGAAGAGCCCCCGAAAGCGGACGGCGATGTACCCCGAAACGAGATGGCCGGCCACGAGAATGGGGGTCTCGACGCCGAGTCCACCGACGGCGACATCGCGCAGCAAAACGGCACCCCCGGCGGCCGCGACGCCGAGGGGTCCGAACACCAACGCGAACGGGACGACGAGCCCGACCGCCGGATCGAACCGGACGACACCGATCCGGCCGAACGCCACCGCGCCGACGAGCCAGACGAACACGTACGCCGCGATCAGGGCGGCCAACACGCGGGGCGTCCCCGCGTCCCACGCCCCCTTCACTCGGTTTCGGAGGCGATGACGGGTCATCAACGACCCCTCCGCCAGTCCGTATTCACCCGTGTCCGGCTCGCGATCGTCTCCGAGCGATCGACGCTGTGGGCGCTCATAATCGGTTGTGGACGTGATCGGCCGTTTTCAGCGCGAGTGCGGCGATGGTGAGCGTGGGGTTCATGGCGCCGCCGGTGGTGAAGACGCTGGCGGAGGCGATCCAGCAGTTGTCGAGGTCGTGAGTTCGACACTGGGCGTTCACGACGCTTTCGGCGGGATCGGTGCCCATCCGCGTCGTTCCCATGTGGTGTGTCCCCATCGTTCGGCCGTCGATGCCGGATTGATCGGTGATTTCCGCGCCGAGTTCGTCCATGATATCCTCTTGGACCTCGAGACAGCGCTCCATCGTCGCTCGCGCGTGCTCGTCGTTCGAGAGATCGATCTTCGGGACTGGCCGACCGTACGTGTCCGTCCGTGAGCGATCGAGCGTCACCCGGTTGTCGGCGTGTGGCAACAGCTCCCCGGCGCCGCGGATCGCGATCACGTCGCCGTCGCGCCCGCCCTCGTCGACCATCCCGTCACCGAGCGGTAACGCGCTGAACGGGTCCCGGGCGACGTCGCGAACGCCCCCGGGGCCGGTCGGGTTTCCGAGCGCCCCGATCGCTTGGACGAGCGCGGCGTTGCGCTGCATCGGATCGCCGATGCCGCCCTCCCTGTTTTCGAACGTGAGATAGAAACTCCCCGGGGTCGGGTCCTCGTGGTCGTAAAACTGGTCGGACCGGGTGGTCATGAACCCGATGTTGTCCTGGTTTGTCGATCGATCGATGACCGCGTTCGTCCGAACCCCCGGATGGTCCATGAGATAGCGGCCGACCGCGCCGCTTGAGTTGGCCAGCCCGTCGGGGTGCTGTTCGGAGGCCGACAGCAACAACAGCCGCGGCGTCTCGATCCCGCCGCAGGCGACGACGAAGGCGTCCGCTTCCTGTCGGTGTTCCGAACCGTCGGGCGTCACGTACCTCGCGGCCTCCAACACGTCGCCCGAGTCGTCGTGTTCTAAGGATAGGACGGACGCCTGATCGATGATCCTGGCACCCTTTGACTCCGCTCGGTCGACGTGGATCTCGGCGGTGTACTTCGCGTCGAGGGGGCAGGTGTGGCAGGCTCCGAAACCGTTGCATTCGGCCATCCCGTCGTGGGGTTCGGAGTTGATCGCCACGGGGTTCGGATGCGTCGTGATTCCGAGGCTGTCGCAGGCCTCGATGAAAAGCGAATCCGAGTAACTGGGCGGGAACGCGTCCATCGGGAACGGTTCCTCGCGTGGCGGTCCGAAGGGGTTTGCCCCCCCGTCGCCCGAGATGCCCATCTCGCGTTCGGCCCGTGCGTAGTACGGTCGGAGGTCGTCGTAGCTGATGGGCCAATCCGAGGCGAGCCCATAGCGGCTCTGCATCTCGAAGTCCTTCTCGTGAAACCGGGGCGTGTTACCCTCCCAGAGCAACGTGCCGCCGACGGCTTTGACGCGAAGCTGATTGAGCGCCGCGGTGACCTCCCCGGTCGAGGTGTAGGCGTCGCGATCCTCGTCGATCCAGAACGCGCCCCGCTCCATGTCGGGCCGCGTGTACATCTCGAGCCGTCGGAGGCGGTCTTCCGGCGTGTAGCGTTTCCCCGCCTCGAGGACGACGACGTCGTGATCGCGTTCGGCGAGCGAGTCTGCGACGAGGGCACCTGCCGGTCCCGATCCGACGATACAGACATCGACGTTCTCCGACGGCGTCCGGTCGGTCGAGTGCTGCTCAGACATCGTTCGGGTCCAGTCGATAGACGTCCCGTCCACCGGGGACGCCAGGCGGGCTCTCGATCCCGTGTAAGGCGGTCCCTTCGGGAGAGGTGATCAGCGCGAACAGCAGGTCGTGGACGAGATAGTAGCGGATCCGGTTCGCCCGCGTCCCGTCCGGGCTCGCACGCACGCTGTCGACCCCGAGATCACGCAACAGCGTCAACCGAGTGCCTTCGGAAAGCGCCGCCATCGGCCGACCGTATCGCGACCGGGCGTAGCCGTCGACCGTATCGAGCGCGTCCCGGAGCCCCTCGAAGTGGCCGGGGAGCGGTTCGCGGCGACCGAACACTTGCTCGCGGATGAACGATTCATCAACCGAGACCGTCGAGGGATAGACCGCCTCCGCCGTCGCGAGCGCCGTCTCGACGTGTCGCTCGGTTTCGTCCCCGTCCCCGCGGCCGTACCCGTACGCTCCCGTTCCGACCGCAACCCCTGCGATCCCAACGAGTGTCTGCCGTCGCGACGGGCTCATGGTCGGGATCCCGGGACAGCCGCCGTCTCGGACAGCGTCCGGCCGCCCGGATTCCCCGACAGCCGCGTCACCGCCGTTCCGTTCGCCCGATTCGGATCCCGTCCCGGATTCCCGGATCGATCCCGTCGCCCCGGCAACCCCCGTGGACGGTACGCACGATGTGCTCCGATCATTCTGTTAGCTCTCGGTTTAGCAACAGGACTGGTCGTGATTAGTTATCTCCCCTATACCGGTTTCAAGAACCGGTAGGCTGTACTTACCGCTCTCCGATATCGGTTGCCCGAGCGCCTCGTTCGGGGCTGTGTCACTCATGTGGGAACTGTCGTTCCTCGCGTGTATCCCCGGCCGTTTTGCGATCGCTCATCCCTCCCCGGACGCCCACTCCACGAACCACCGCGGCGATGGCGATTGCGGCGACCCCACCGAATACGATCACGATCACGTCACCGTACAGGTAGGTGGCCTGGATCACGCCGTTCAGGATCGACCCGAGGATTCCCCCGATCGGGACGAACCGCTGGGCCGCCTCGAGCCCGGCCAAACGGAAGTCGTCGGTGACCACTCCGAGCCCGGTCCCCGCGAGAAGCCAGATGGTACTGACGCCGAACACACCGACCAGACGCGCGTTTGTGGGACGACCGCCGGGAAGGTCGACCCGCTTCGTGTCTGAGGAAACGCCGCGTCGACGGACCACGAAGCCGAGGAGTGCGAACACCACCGGGCCGGCGACGACCGCCACGGCCGCCTTGGTGAGTGCCGCGCCGAAGCCGGTGAACACCGGCTGGACCGAGACGAGCAGGCTGATCCACGCCGCGACGGCGACGGCACAGACGGACGCGACGAGGACGACGGCGACGTATCGCCCGATCCGTCGCGCCGAATTCATACGAGGAATGATCGTCCGGTTCCCGGCGCGCGAACGCCTCGAGAGCGCGTCGGTGATCGCCGCGAGCGAGAAGAGCCAAGCCATCGACACGGCCGTCCACGGGCCGACCGCGCCGAAGAAGAGATCGCTCAACAGGACCCCGAGGACCGCTCCCAGCGCGGCCGCCGGGCCGAAAAGCACCGCCAGCACGGGGACGAGTCCCTCGACGTAGCTTAGCGACCCCGGCGTACGGGCGAGAAGCACCGAACAGAGCAGATATCCGACCGCGATCGCACCGGCGACACGAACCGTCCGCTGGTCGTGATACGTCGACAATGCGTTCCGCAGCGTATCCCACATACTGACTTTCGAGTGGGTCATCGGTTTAGTAAATCGATCCCTATACTCCACCGAATCGCCCCGTCAAGCTCCTTCGATGTCGGGCGGGATCGCTTCCGGGCTCGCTTCACTCCGTTATGTCGACGCCCTCGTACTCACAGCGCGTCTCCAGTGTCTCCGCGTCCGGAGCGACACACGACAGCGTCTGCACGTATCGGGAATCGAAGAACCGGACCTGATACGTCACGTAGTCGCCGGGCGCGACCGTCTCGAAGACGGACAGCCCCGTCGTGAGCCACTCGCCGTCGTCGCCATCGGCGATCAGAATCCGGTACGTCGGCTCGCCGTGTTCCTCCCGGAGGCGCGTCGAGTGTTCGGCGACGGAGATCTCGGCGGGGTCGTCGTCCCCCAACTGCGAGAGGACGCCGCCGACCTCGATTCGATCCTCGCCGTGATACAGCAGCGTCTCACCCGCGGCGGACAACTCCCGCGCCTCGATCCGCCCGCGTCCGGGGGCCGTGTTGGTCCAGACGTGGGCGACGACGGCGCCGTATCCGAGCGCGCCGACGCCGGCGAGAACCGCCCGCCGCCCGAGCAGATCATCGAGTCGGGCCATACATCTCCATTCGTCTCCCCCCCCTCCTAACTAGGCACCTGCTACCGACGCCGAGCGCTCGTACCGGATTTTAACACGATAGTAACTAACCGTGTTAGTTTCGATACACGATTGAATGAACGCGGGTTCTCGCTTTTATACCGGACTCGACGCCGTCAAAACGGAGCTACCGCTGTTTCCGTCCGACGTTGGCCCCGACGACGTACATCTCGATGCGGCGATCGACTGGCTCCGCCGAAGCCAGGACGTGACCGACAACGGCGGCTCCGCGGCGACGTATAACCTCCTTCTCGGGTGGGAAGACGCCTACCCGGAGACGACCGGCTACATCGTCCCGACCCTGTTGTCGTACGCGGCGGCGGCCGACGATCCGACGGCCGCAGACCGGGCGCTCGGGATGGCCGAGTGGCTGTGTACAATCCAACGACCGGACGGAAGCTTTCCGGGCGGGACCGGGACGACCGGGGACCCGAACGTGTTCAACACCGGCCAGATCGTGTTCGGCCTCGTCGCGGCCGCCCGCGAGACGGGCGGGGAGCGATACCGGGAGGCCGCACGGAATGCGTGCGACTGGCTGGTCGCCCAGCAGGCCGACGACGGCAGCTGGACCCGCTACGATTACGGCGACCAGGCGCACGCCTACTCGACCCGGATCGCGTGGAGCCTGCTCGAGGGCGCGACGATCGTTCCGGAGCGACGCGACGACTACCGCGAGGCGGCGCGGCGCAATCTGGAGTGGGCGGTCGGGTTACAGCGGTCGAACGGCTGGTTCGAGCAGGCGAGCTTCGAACGCGGGGGGACGCCGTATTTACACACGATCGCCTACACCGTTCGCGGGCTCCTCGAGGGCGGGCTCGAACTCGAGGATCCGGCGTTCGTGGACGCCGCAACGCGGACCGCCGACAGGCTGCTCTCGATCCAGCACTCCGACGGCGTTCTCAAGGGCGCCTACGACGCCTCGTTGTCGCCGGCTTGGTACTATTGTCTGACCGGCAACGCCCAGATGGCCGTCATCTGGCTCCGACTGTTCGAACACACCGGAGAGCGCGAGTACCGGCTCGCGGCCCGGCAGGCGATCGAGTTCTTGAAGCGCCGTCAGACACTGACCGGGCCGGAACCGATCCGCGGCGGTCTCGCGGGGTCGTCCCCGATCGTCGGCTCGTACATGTATCTCCGCTATCCCAACTGGGCCGCGAAGTTCCTCGCCGACGCGTTGCTTCTGGCCGGGGACCTCGAGGTGACACATTCGGCTCGGTCCGATTCGTCCGCGCCCTCGGATCCGTTGCGTGTCTGCCTGCTGTGCGACGGTGACACCGTCCAGCGTTGGATCGCGGAGGCCATCGCGGAGATGGTGACACGGACGAACGCCGAACTCTCGCTCGTCGTCGTGAACGAGGAAGCCGGGCTGTTCGGCCCGGAGAACGTCAAGCGCGGGAAAAAATATCCGGCGTACGCCGGCTACTGGATAGCCGCCAGGCTCCTGGATCGGTTCCGCACCGACACGGCGTACAGGGAGCCGGTCGACATCGACGAACTTCCCGGTTTCGCGGACGCGCGCGTCGTCCGAACGTACCCGACCAACGTGGACGGCCTCCGGAGTGAACTTCCGGCGGAAGTCGTCGACGAGATCGGGTCGACGTCCGATCTGGTAGTCCAGTGTGGCTTCGGCCCGCTCAAGGGCGACGTGCTCTCGGCGACCGAGCACGGCGTGTTGAGCTACCACCACGGCGACCCGCGAGCCTACCGCGGCGGCCTCGCGGGCTTTTGGGAGTACGTACACGACGAGCCGACGGCGGGGATGATGGTCCAACTGTTGAACGAGGATATCGATGCGGGCACAGTCCTCGCATACGACGAGGTTGACATCTCGGCGTGTACGTCTTGGGGTGACGTTCGCGGCGAGTTGTATCGGAACTCGACGGGCCTGTTGACGAGCGCAGTCGAAAACGTCCGCTCTGGCCCGGTGGACCGACTTGAGGTCGCTGAGCCGGGGCCGGTGTACACCCCGCCGTCGGCGGTGCAATTGGCAAAATACTCCGTAGGGCGGCTTTTGGACACATTCTAGCGTACTTTCCCATCGGTTAGCTGATAGATCTGCGGGGCATTAGCCAGATTATACTGATATATCGGAGACGCCTCGGACGAAGCGTGTCGAAAAATACGAACCTCATATGGTTAGTCTTCGACAGCATCCGGGGGGACAGAACGTCGATAGGCGGCCATCACAGAGATACGACCCCCACAATGGAAGCGATCGGGGCACGGTCGGACGGTTTTTCGGGGACGTGTTTTTCACACGGTATCTGGTCTCAGCCGTCGATCGCGTCGATGATGTCGGGCCTGTACCCGTCCGTACACGGGTGTGGCTGTGGGAATCAAATACTACCACAAAGCATCACGACCGTCGCGGAGCGTTTCTCGAAGGACGGATACGATACCGTCGGCGTTTCGTCGAACCCGTACTTTTCACCGACGACGAACCTCGATCGCGGCTTCGACAGGTTCGATTTCGTGAGCGGCAAACGTCTAGCACGTGAGGCCGGACCGGCCGCGGTCCTTTCGTTTCTGAAAAATTTGCGGACGTTTTCGGGCGGAATGGAGATGACGCGACAAAAACACAGCCCGGACTTTCTACTCAACGAGATCGTCAAAGACCGGCTGAAATCGCGGCAAAAGGGCGGGGATCCGTTCTTTCTCGCGGCCCATTATAACGGTGTTCACCACCCGTACTACCCTTCTCCGTCGTTCAGGCCAGCATTCGCATCTGACCTCTCGATGTCTCCGGACCAAGCAGCCGAAGTCGCGTACGAAAAGACAACCAACGTCTATTCGACGATCGCTCAAGGTGGCTTTGGATCCGAGGACGAACGCGAGGCAGTAACCGCGATGTACGATGCGTTGGTCCGGCAGGTAGACGCTTTGCTCGAGCAGTTGGTTGCCTACATCGATGCGTCGGGACTCGGTGAAGACACGATCCTCGTGGTTACTTCGGACCACGGGGATCTGCTCGGCGAGATGGGGCTCTGTTCACACAAACTGTTGGTGCACGATGGACTGATAAACGTCCCGATCGTCGCGAGAGGATCCGAAACCCTGGCGAACGGTGATTTCGAGCCGATGCAACACGTCGACATTATGAAGACGTTGCTCTCGGAACTCGGTATCGACACCTCCGGGATGCACGGGGCGAATCTGGCGGAGTCCCGACCGGAGACGGTGGTGGCACAGCGAGGGGCGGAAACGTATAAAAAGACGATCGCCGAGGTTAAAAAATACAACTCCGAGTTCCATCACGACCACGCCTACCCGGGGTTCCTGACAGGGCTCCGTACTGAGGAGTGGAAATACGTATCCGGGGACGGAACGTCCGTGTTGTACGGACTCCCGTCCGAGGAGACGGATGTCTCTTCGAAACACCCCGAAATTGTCAAAGAATTCGAAGACAGACTCGATAAGCTCACGAAAGAGCATGGCGAACCCATCGACGCAAACGGACACGCGGCATTCGACGAAGACGTACGGAGCCAACTCGCCGATCTCGGGTACGTCGTCGACTAGTCGCTCGTTTTGTGCTTGCTCACTGATCCCTGCGAGCCGATAATGGGTGGCATCTGTACGCCCGATTAAATATCTAATAACAAAATCCTAGATTGTTGAAAAGCAGACAGGGAATGAACGCAGGAACAACAGGTGATAACGGCTATCGGGATGGCGTAGTAAGTGTCGTCATTCCGACTTACGGCCGCAACGAGACTCTTCCGCGTGCGATCAGGAGTGTCCTACACCAGACGTACGATGATATCGAACTGATCGTCGTCGACGACGGGTCCCCGACACCGGTCACAGAAACGCTTCCGGATATGTCCTTCGACCAGCTCGACTCCACGACATTCATCCGCCACAACGATAACAGAGGTGCGAACGTCGCACGAAACAGTGGAATCAGGTCAGCAACAGGTGAGTATCTGGCTTTTCTCGACGATGACGACCGGTGGCGTGAGAGTAAAATCAGTCGACAGGTCGACGCGTTCGAAACCGCCGGTCCGGATGTCGGCGTCGTCTATACGGGCGTTCGGGCAACCGGTCCGTCGGGAACGACCACCAACACGCCGACTGCGGAGGGAAACGTAATAAAATACCTGCTCACCGGTGGGGCGTTTGGGCAATTTTCCTCCGTCATGGTCCGGCACGATGCGACCGAGAAGGCCGGACTTCCCGACGAACGACTTCCCGCTTGGCAGGACCGTGATTGGTTCTTTCGGCTGGCCCGGGAATATCATTTCAAGTCTATCCCCGAACCGCTTACAATCCGGGAAACCAAACGTTCCGACAGCATCACGAGGAACTTCGAACGGAAGCGGGATGTCGCGTATCCGATTTTCATGGAGAAACATTACCCGTTCGCCAGGGATTACGGTCTGTATTACCGCCGGATGTTCCTCGCATCGATGCGCAAGATCCTCGGTCGGTCGGCAGTTGCGGCTGGGGAGTATCGGCAAGCCAGGAGGTACTTTATCCTATCGTTTCTCGCGAATCCGCTCTATCGTCCGGTCTATCTCCACCTGATCGCGTCTCTCGGCGGGGAACGGACGTACGAGTTTGCGTCGTACATGCGGAAGAAGATACTCGCTTTCCGGTCGTAGGCTGGCTAACTTTGTTTCGGACCTCGTGTTCGACGACCTCGGACGAAGCCTCGATGAACCTATATGGAAAACGTGGTTCTCCCGCTATCAATTGATAATGTACTTGAAACGGTGATTCTAAAACGTCCTCCGACGGACGTTAGTACAAACTTAATCTACTTTGTAGAGCGCATTAGTGAATAAATGTTTGGAAAAATTGGGTAAAAGAATTAAAACAACCATCTCATAAAAACCGACACTTCCCGAGGTCTGGTAGTTATTCTGAACACTCACACGATCGAGAATATATCATATTAGAAACATTTATATCGGTTATGGTTGGATTACCCGTTGCATGGCACACGAACTGGAGCACGGTGAACATGAAGTATCGAGCCCGTCCCCGAGTGAGGGTAATGCTCGGAGTAAGGGATTTCTTAACAGGCGAGAATACGTACAGTTAGGAGCTGTAGCGGTCGCTGTGACGCTCGGTGCGGGAGACATAGTTGGTGCCTCCGACGGCGACACTGGGGTATCGAACACGTACGTTACCGATTTTAGCGAGTACAGCCTATGACGGACAGTATCGAAGACACCGGAATCGGGGGGCCGGACCGCCCCCGGACAACCGGGAACGGTTCGCACGCATCGAACCCGAGGGGGCGGTGATACGATGGCTGTACTCGACATAACGGAGTACGGTGCGGCCGGAGACGGACGTACCGACGACACCGACGCGATTCAAGACGCGTTGGACGATGCAAGCAACGGGGATACGGTGTACGTTCCCGAAACCAGCGACTACTACAGGGTCACGGAGGCCGGCGGCAGCGGCTACCGGACGTGGTCCCTGCAACTGAACGGGACGCACTCGGAGCAATCGTTTACGATCGAGGGCGAGGGGCCGGACTCGATGATCAAATATCGAGGGTCGGGCGGCCCCCACATTCTCCATATCTCCGTCCGCGATGCGGACCCTGAAACATTCGATGTCGACATCAAAGACCTGGTTTTCGACGGTGACGGAGACACTCGTTCGTGTACGTGGATCGACTACGGCAACGGTGGGTACTACCCCGGTCACGATATCCACTTCGAGGACGTTCGGTTCCAGAACTCGGAACGAGCCCTTGGGATTATGTTCGGAACCGCAGCGGACGGCGTGACGACGGTCAGCGGCAAGCGACTGGACGCGATCAACTGCCTGGGTCATGCGTTTGCACTGTATTCGGGACAGCCGATCGCTGACATCGACGGCCCGGGTGACATCAAAAACAGGCTGGAGTCCGTCTACTGTGAGAACACCGGCTTGGAGAGCAACGGACGGCATACGTTCAACGTCTCCGGAAGTTGGGTCCTCGATGGCATCTACTCGACCGATGGGAACCGGGCGAACAAGCTCTCAAACGACGGCATGTACCTATATCTCACGAACGCCACGTTCGAGAACTACAACCAGGACAACACCGAGGGTGTCTGGTTTACCGGGATGCAGAACACGAGTTCCGACACGAACAGCATCAACGAACCGTGGGTGTTCGAAGTGGACAACGTCGCCATCAGGGACACGGATCACATGTCCGGTATGCGATCGTCTACGTCCTCGGATTCGTCCGTGATAGGTAACGGTGCGATAGTCGGTTCGGGACCCGTGGAGTTCGATAGCGTTGAAGCGTTTGCTATAAACTCCGAAGAATCAGCGGGGGACGCGACCGATTATTTCAGCGAAATCAGGCTTCGAAACATGTCATCGAGTGGGTGGTCCAGTGCGCTGATTTCGGAAACCGACGACATCGGCGCCGAAGCCGATTTGCTTGAGTACGAAAACGTCAACCGATCCATCGCTCAAGACGGCTGGACGATCAACGAACTCAACGAGACGACCGTCGAACCGCTTGACACTCCGGGTCCGGACGACGTCGGTGCGTTCACCGGCGACGACGAGGATACCCCTGAGCCACGGACGATCAGCACGGACTTTCGTGGTGAAGACGTTACGACGGGTCGTCAGCCGGAATGGACCGGTGGCTACGATCAAGACACCGACTATGCGGTTACCCAACGGGAGTCGTTCCTCGGTAACGCCGAATTCGAGATATCATCAGCTGATGGTGCCCGTCGTGCTATTACATCGACAGGTATCGAAAACGTCTCTGACTGTGAAGCGCTGATCGTGACGCGATTCGACACCAACTCCGATAACAGAGCTTGGGGACGTGCTTACACGGCTGTCGGCGGTTCGCCGGGAGGCGAAAACGCGTATTTCACCGAGTTCAACGAAGACTCCGAAAGAGAGGGTAATTTCGAATTTCGGATCGCCAAATACGATGACGGATCCATGTCGACGCTTGACTCGACATCCGTCGGGTTCGATCCCGGCGGTACGTCTTGGTTTGTCCGATTTCGGGACGATGGCAGTGACGAACTCCGGGCGAAGTACTGGGAGGTTGGAGACGTCGAACCCGACGAATGGGATATCGTGACGACCGACTCCAGCCACACGTCCGGACGTGTGGGTTTCGGTGCCTTTGCACAGAATTCGACGTTTGATTACTTCGCTGTGGGGATCTCCGGAGACTCACCGCAACTGCCCGATGTCGGCGATACTGAGGAGGAAAGCGACAAACTTTCTATCTTCGACGAGTGGACGCCGCGGTGGGAAAGCGATCAAAACGACTGGAGCATCGTCTCCGGGGACACGTTCGAAGGTGAGCGCGCACTCGCATTCGAACGCGATGGAGATGCCCCTGGCCGATTCGCCATCTCCTGTGATACACTCGGGGAACCTTCTGATGTAGAAATCCTAGATCGATTCCGCGTCCCGGCGTTTGCCGAAGCCGAGGGATCCGGGTTCCACGCGAGGACTCATCTGCGTTCCTCGGGCAGCGCCGGGAGCGAAACCGGCTACTGGATCGAAATCGAGCAGCGGGAGGATGCATTCCGGCTCGCAAAGTACTCCAGCGGCGGTCTGACGACGCTGGGCCGGTTCGGCACTCCAAGCGAGGACGCCGCGTATTATCGACGGTTCCGAGCGGAAGGGGACGAACTGAAAGCGAAGGCGTGGCCGGTCTCGGAGACTGAACCGTCGGGGTGGGATATCGAGGTAACCGACTCCGAACACGGTGACGGGTGGTTCGGCCTCGGGTCGTACGATCCGGAACTGGTGGAGACTGATGTTGTGAGCGTCGCGACGGGCGGTGCTTCGGCCTCGTCCGTCGACAGCCCCAGTTCACCCACCGTCTCTTGGGTGGCCCCGACCGACGGCGCAACGGTGAGCGGAACCGTTACCGTTCGGATCGATGCGGCCGACCCCGTGGACGCGGACGACGACCTCGACATCGCATACCGCCTCGCCGGGGAATCTTGGTCCTCCGCCAGTCACGATTCGGAGACCGGATACTACGAGGACACGCTGGGTACCGCGTCCGTCGGTGAGGGGGAGTATACGCTCGAGGCTCGCGTACGCAACTCCACAGACAGCACCGCCGAGGCCGCAATCGATGTCGCGGTCGAGGAGAGCTTCGGTATCGCGACCGTCGACGCGGGGGACGTTTCGGACTCCTCGGCGACGCTCCTCGGGGAGGTAACGGGACTCGACGGCATCTCGGAGGCGTCTTGCGGTTTCGAATGGCGAGAATCCGGAACCGCCGGCTGGAACGCGACCGAAGCGCAAACAATCAGCTCCGTCGGCGAGTTCAGCGACGGGATCTCCGGCCTCGAGGCTGACACCGAGTACGAGTTCAGAGCGGTCGCGTACGAACCGGAGCAGTCCACCGGTCGGACGCGCGGGTTCCGCTCCGACTCGTCGGCTGACGAGAACGTGGAGCCAGTGATCGAACAGTTCGACGTACGGGACAGAAGCAACCCGGCCTGGAACCGTTTCGATGTCGACTGGACGGTCTCACAGGACGGCGGCGAGCTCGATACCGTCGTCACGAAACTCCGATACAATGGGTCGACGGTCGACGCCGAGAGTACGAGCATCACGGGCGAAACCGAGAGTTACAGCCACCCGATGCGCGTTCGCGGCCCCGTCGACGAGATCGTTCTTTCCGTTAACGACAGCGAAAACCGGGTGACGACCGAGCGGAAGTCGCTGTAGCTCTCCCCGATCCTCTTTTGATGACATCCTCCGCGCCCTAAACGGCGCGGCTTCCCTGCACAGAGGGAACCCAGCCGGTTGCCGGTTTGTTTCAGGACTGACTCTCCCGAGGTCGGCGGGGCGGGTTTCGACCCTCGCTCGGGAGCGTCCTGTGGCCCCGTCAAGGGGGCTCCCATCCACCACCGAGTCATCGCCGCGCGGTTTCTCAACACGGCTCTCTCCGTGGCGGTCGTGCCTCGTGGCACCTGTGCCGGCGCGGTTCACACCTTCTCGGGGGCAACCCATCACCCGAGCTTCCCGCGCACCGCAGACGTGGGTGGAATGCGGCCCGACCCCCGTGGACGCCAGCCGCCGGGAGTCGGCGGAACCCGTGTGTGAATTGTCGGCACGGACGATACTAACCGTTGGGGTTTCGGACCGCCATTGTCCGGTGGTGTGTGGCACCGATGTTACGCGATTCACGCCCACCGTGAACGGCGGGATTCCCTCGCTGAATCGAGATAGTACTGTGATAGTATCTGTTCGGGCTATCGGGGCGTGAATCGGACGGATCGGCTAGTTATGATGATCCTATTCTTGAGGTATGGACGCGAACTCCGGGTTATGCATCGGACAGTCGTCAGTGCGATGAATCACCCGGATCCAATCAACCCGTATTTCGGGATATTCAACGCCCGCTCGATACGGGCGATTAGCGCCGAGGACGCGGCGGTGGACGTGGTTTCTCCCCGGCCAATTGCGCCGCCGATCGGGCCCTACTCGTCGTTTAATTCGATCCCCGAAACCTACGACTACGGGAACTACGCCGTCCACTACCCTCGATTCGCCTATCTGTTGCCGCAGCGGCTGTTCCGGTTTACGATCTCCTCGGTCGCGATTCAACGGATGTTGCCGGGGTACGTGGCCGAGAACTTTCGCCCTCCGGATATCTGTCACGCGGGACATATCCACTACGACGGATACGGACTGCTCCCCTACTGTAAGGAACACGATGTCCCGTTGACGGTCATGGGTCGTGGCAAGATCCTGAACAACTACGAGGATCGGAGCTTCATCGCAAAGCGGAAAATAAAGGAAACGCTCGAATACGCCTCCAGAGTACTCTGTGTGAGCGGATCGCTCGCGCGCATAGCCGGTACCATCGTCGACGAGTCGAAGGTCGAGGTGTTGGCGAACGGGGCCGACCCTTCCCGGTATCCGACCGACAACGCGGCGAGCATCAGGGCCGAACTGGGTATCGCCCCCGAGACAAGAGTCATCCTCTTTTGTGGCGGTTACACCGAGCGGAAGGGAATCTACGAAATCATCGACGCGCTTGACGAGATTCACCACGAGGACGTCCATCTGGTGTTTGTCGGCCACTACGGCGACCTCGATGAGGAACTGATCGACGGCCTCCAACGCAGCCGACACGACTCGTATCGGGTCCTGTCGGGGATGGATCCGCTGGGTCTCAGACGCTGGTTTGCCATCGCAGATATCTACATGCTCCCGAGCCACGCCGAAGGGCGGCCCAACACCGTCTACGAGTCGATGGCGAGCGAGACGGCCGTCGTGGCCTCGGCGGTTTCGGGGATCCCGGAGCAGGTCGAAGACGGGGAGACCGGCGTGTTGATACCGCCGAAGGATCCCGCCAGACTCGCGTCCGCACTCAACCGGTTGCTCGAGGAGGCGGAGACGCGCGAACGGATGGGTGAGAACGGAAAAAAGCGACTCGTCGACAAGGACTGGACCTGGAAAGCCCACGGCAAACGCCTCCATGAGATCCACGAGTCGGTACTCGACGCCCGGTGAAACGGGTTCGGGGCCGCGTACGCGTGTGCCCTACGTCGGCCGCGGCTGCGTCGCCTCATCCCGGAGAACGTGCTCGTGGATGAACCGTTCGTACTCGTCGAACACCGCCTCGGGGGCAAAATCCTCGGCTCGTGCCCGAAGTGCGTCGGTCGAAACCGGATTCGAAAGCGTCTCGAGCGTCGCCTCGGCGAGTTCGTCAGCCTCACCGACGGGGACAAGCGGGCCGAGCGAGCCATCGAGGAGGATCTCGCGCGGCCCGCTCGGACAGTCCGTCGAGGCCACCGGACAGCCGCACGCGAGCGCTTCGATCAGGACCGTCGGGAGCCCCTCGTACCGCGAGGAGAGGACGAACGCACTCGCTTGCCCCATGTACCGGTAGGGGTTCTCGACGAACCCCGGCATCGAGACTGCGTCTTCGAGCCCGAGTTGCTCTACGAACGCCGCCAGCGCCTCGCGGCGCGGGCCCTTCCCGACGATCACACCGCGAGTGTTCGGGTTCCGGTCGTGAACCGTCTCGAAGGCGCGAAGCCACGTCTCGAGGTCCTTTTGATCGGCGAGGCGGCCGACGAAGAGGACGACTTCGAGGTCGTCGTCCTCGATCCACTCGTGATCGACCGGTTCGCGGGCGCGTTCGCGGACCGAATCGATCTCGACTGGGTTGTGGAGGACGGAGATGTCCTCACGGCGGACGGACGTTCGCTCACTGACGCCGTCGGCGACGCCTTGGGAGACGGCGACGATGCGATCGGCGGCGGGGTACAGACGGGGAACTAACCCCTGAACGATCCGGTCTTTCGGTGTCCGGTCCGTCGATTCGCCGAACGCTGAGTGTTGGGTCGGGACGATCGGCGTATCGACGTGGAAAAGTCGGCTGACGGCCAGACACACGATGCTCGGATGTTCGAGATGGGGGATCAAAACGTCGGGCTCCGTCCGTCGCAGATACGACGCGATGGCCGGAAAGTGGGCGGCGACGCCGAAGACGGAGGTCCGTGCTGGGGGGAGCGTGACGACGTTTACGTCGTTCGACAACCGGTCACGTAACTCCCCCTCGAACCGTGAGAGAAGCAAGTCGATGGTGTAGCCCCGCGAGGCGAGGCCGTTGACAATTGTGACTGTCACCTGCTCTGCACCGCCGACCGACAGGTCGGGGATAAAAAACGACAACAGCGAGCCGTCGGGGTCGAATCCGTTCGGGACGTCGGAACGCCGATTCCCGGACCGTCCGCCTGTTCGTTGCATATCCGTTTTCCTCCCGATGGACTCTTGGTTAGCCACGCCATTCGCTCACGAACCCACGCTCACCCGAGTTTCAAGCCCACTGCGGCCGCCGCCTGCCGCAGCGATGCGGCTGATTTGTAGGTCCACCTGCCGCCGGCGGATGCGAGGAGATCGGCATACACCGGGCGATAGAGGGGATGGACCAGAAACGACAGCAGGAAGTACTTTCTCGCTTCCCGGTATTCACTGGCATGTATCGCGGATCGCCCGAGTGTTCGCCGCAACGAGGCCAGAAACATCCGGGCGTAATGGCGGCCGTACTCCCTTGCGTGGGGGTAGTGCTTCTCCACGAACAGCGGGTAGGCGACGTCGCGCTTCTGTTCGAACTTCTTGGTGATGCTGTCGGGCAATCCGGTCCAGCGGTGTGTGAGAACCTCACTGACGGGCTCGAAGTTGTGGTTGCGAGCCAACCGAAAGAACCACTCTCGATCCTGCCAGGCTGGGAACCGCTCGTCCGGGAGACCCGCGACGTCGATCGCGTCGGCGGCAACCATCACGGAGGAGAACTGCCCGAACGTCTCGCCAGCCAGGAGATCTGTCATCACATCGCCGCTCGCTGTGGGCCTCTTGACGCTCACCCCGTTGGGACCCTCGACTTTGAGGCCGGCGTAGACGACACCCACCTCCGGTCCGGCATCGAGAAACGTCTCGACTTGCCGTTCGATCTTCGTCGGGCACCACCGGTCGTCGTCGTCGAGGAAGGCGACGTACTCGCCCGTCGCTGCCCGGATACCGCTGTTTCGTGCCACGTTTGCCCCCCTGTTCTCTTCGTGGCGGATGAATGTGACCGACGTGAGACGGTCGAGTGGGATGTCGAGCGTCTCCCTGACCGGGGTCGGCGAGCCGTCGTCGACGACGAACAACTCGATGTTTCCGTACGTCTGGTCGGCAATGCTTTCGACGGCGGTCGGGAGGTGGTCGTTCCGGCCGTAGGTCGGAACCACGGCACTCACGAGCGGCCGATCGCTCCCCTCGGTGACGCCTTCTCCAGTGGTCATTCCGTTCGCCAGTCGCCGGTCGAGGATTTCGTTAACACGATCCTAACAGTCGATCGGGCGGATACGGGCGAATAACTCGATCGCAGTTCACCCCCCGAACCGACGTGGCCTCGAACGGTACGACGCTCCGTTAACAGCTCTATACTAATACACCCCTGTGGGGAAGCTAAGATAGGCATCTGCATCGTGGCTCGGGAGCCACGAACCGACTCGCCGAAAAAATGTTTTCAGACCAACACCAATGACAGCGGACGACAAAGAGCGTACAGACCAACAACTCGGCCGCAGGGAGTTGCTGGCGCTTCTCAGTGTGCCAGCTGCCGCTCTTTCCGGAGGGATCTACTTCCTGTCGACCAACTCCCCGGCCGAGGATGACAGCGACGGGGATGAGACGCTCGGCGGAGACGACAACGACACCGAAGACGGCGGCGGCGAGGACGGGGGACCCGACGGTGCAGAGAGCATCGTCGACCACGGTGCCGAAGCGAACCCCGCCGATCCGGGACTCGAAGAAGCCGAACGGAACCTCGATGCGATAGTCGATGCTGCGACCGCTGCGGGCGACGGCGGGGCGATATACGTCCCGTCCGGGACGTACTTTTTCGGCCACACCGAAGACAGTGGTCCGTATCTAGACTTCGGTGAGCGCGCACCGCCGGGGATCTCGATATACGGGGACGGTCCCGAAGCGTCGACGCTCTCGATAACCGGAACTGCCCCCGCGAGCGAGCAGTCGAATCAGACCGGTTGCAACTGGAGTGATGGGTACGACCACGGTCGGGTCGAGATTGAAAACATCAGGCTCGACGGTAACTACGAGTCGCTGGGTGACCTCCGGGAGGCCGGCGGCGGATCTGTCGGTGTCGAGATGAACGGCCGCGGCGAACTGCATCTGTACAACGTTTACGTTCGCGGATGGTACATGGCCGGGGTTCGCGGGGGTGGGCTCATCCGCTCGGCGAGATACTGCACATTCGAGGAGAACGGGATCGGAAACCACAACGAGACGCAGGGAAACTCGATCTCCCATCACGTGATGTGTCGGCCGCCGCGTGACGCGACGTTCGTCGCCTCGCGGTGTCTGTTCGTCAACTGTTCCGGCAGCGCGATCAACATCCGGTACAACGACGGGAACGTCAAAGTTCGTGACTGCTACGCCGAGGGGACGGGAGCGAACTTTATGAAGCTCTCGGCGGGCCGGTTCGTCCAGTTGCGGAACGTATATCACGAGGCGAACACGGACGCTTTAGAGGAGCTGGTCGATTCTCAGTTGATCGGCGCGAACTTTCACGGTCGGAACTTCATTCAGAGTCTCAGCGAGCGCGGCGACCACCCCGTTGCTGTCGATACGGTCCACGTCGAATCGAGGAACCAGACCGATTACGCGTTCCAGTCGAGAGACAACAGGGACAACGGCTTGGCGAATGTCATGTGGACCGGGGACATGGTTGCTATCCACAACTCGAATATGGTTCGCGACAACGAGGTGATCCGTACCCGAAGCGGCGGAGCGTTCAGCGGCGTCAGTATCGGCCGACTGTCGGTTCACGACTCCGACGCCAGGATTTTCGAAACCGATGGGTCCGACGGACTGATCGCTACGCTCAACCACGATCGGAACACGTACGGACTCGGGAACACGGGCGGGATCGAGATCGGCACGGACAACGCCGGCGCGGAGCCGTTTGAACCCTCGGTTCCGTCACGGAGCGACGTCGGGATCGACGCCTTCGAAGACGAGTAAGCACACCTTATACACCGTACACACTCCGTACCCGGCCGGGGACCGCTTGGCCCTTTTGGGATACATGCCAGCCACCAAACCAAAAATCGAAAGACAGTCATCGAATCCGACTTATTGTCAGATTACCGAAAAGACTATCTCGGTAAGTTTCCCATAATCATATGCATGGCACACGAACTGGCAGGCAAGCGAGAACCAGCATCCGCGGATCAGTCCGCGGAAGAATCGACAGACGGAAGCGGTAATGTTCGTCTTAACCGCCGGGAATACGTCAGACTGGGTGCCGCCGCGAGCGTGGTGATGGTCGGTGGCATGGCCGACATGGTGGGTGCCTCCTCGGAATCCAGCGGTCCGATGGAGACGTACACGACTGACTTCGAGGAGTACGCGGTATGAACCGCGCGAAGCATGTTCCCTTCTCCGGTATCGACGCGTCGATGGCGCCACGAGCTGACGGCAACTCGGAGGGTGGAAGATGACTCTGATAGATGTGACTGACAGTCCCTACGGTGCCGCCGGCGACGGCGAAACCGACGATCGGGAAGCGATCCAGAACGCCCTAGACGACGCGCAGTCGGGGGATACGGTGTTTCTCCCGGAGCCGGACGCTTACTACAGCGTCGGCAACAACGACAACTTCAACAACGCGTCGTTGGTCCTGACGAACAGTCGGATTTCGAGCCCGATCACGATTCAGGGAGAAAACGAAAACACGAACATACGCCTGTCGGGCGACATCTCCGAAAACAGTGCGGTGTTGAAAATCGAAGAACCCGACGGGCTGTCGGTTGACGTCCGAAACCTGGTGTTGGACGGTGCGAAAGACGACCACTCGCAGTTCACCCGTTGTATCCACGCACGGGACACGAACGCCAGCGGCCCGGCCGATGTTCTGTTCGAGAACGTGGTTCTGCAAAACGCGAGTGGGCCGGGGACCCGCGCCCTCTTCGGGGGACTCACGTACCGGTACTGCACAGCGCGGTACAACGGGCGTCACGGGTTCGTTTCGAACACGACGGTCTCCGGTGTCCACGACCCGCCCGTGCTCTTCGAGCGGTGTTACGCTCACAACAACGCGGCGATCGACAGCGGGTTCTACGGGTTCGACCTCTCGGGCGGCAGAGGGATCGCACGCGACTGCGTGACATCCGACAACGAGGGGTCACGCGGCGGTGGGATGAAAACCGCATCGGAGAACATCGAAGCCCGATTCATTCGGGTTCGGACGGAGAACAACTCGGGCGTCGCGTTCCGACCGACCAACACGCCGTCGGGGAGCACGGTTGTCTTCGAGGACATCGTCGCAGAGAACAACGAGGACTTCTTCCGATTCGGCGCATCCGGCGATTACGACGTCTCCGGCGAGATCGTCGTTACTAATTCACGGGCGGATAATGCGGTGTACGTGGATGCCGACGGCACAATCGACGCGTCTGACGCTGACATCTACGTCAATGGATCCGAAGACGACGGAATGTGGGTCGCAAACGCCACCGGAGATAGCGTCTTCGATAATTTCTTTTATTCCGATAACGCCGGCGACGACATCGGACAACAGGGCGACCTGAGGATCAACAACGTCGAGCAACGGGACAAAACCGACATCGAGGCCGTCCCCACTGCCGACGAGGTCGGCGCGTTTACCGAGCCAGTCGAGGCCGTCACCGAGGACGACCCCGATCCCGTCGAGGAGCACGACGCTCCGATCTTCGAGGACTGGAGTCCACAGTGGATGAGCGAGCACGACGACTGGAGCGTGGTTTCGGGCGGGGAGTTCGTCGGCGATCACGCCCTCAAGTTCGAACGAGGCGATGGTGATCGGGATCGGTACGCCATCTCGTGGGACGAGGTCGGCGAACCGTCCGACGTGGAACTTCTCGACCGATTCCGGGTTCCGTCGTTCACCGACGCCGATAACCTCGGGTTTCACGCACGGACTCATCTGCGTTCCTCGGGCAGCGCCGGCAGCGAGAACGGCTACTGGGTCGAAATAGAGAACCGGGAGGAGAGTTTCCGTCTCGCGAAGTACAGTGACAGCGGCGGCAGCAGTCTCGTGACGCTCGGTCGGTTCGGAACCCCCAGCGAGGGGACGTTCCTCTACCGGCGGTTCCGGGCGGAGGGTGACGAGCTCAAAGCCAAGATCTGGCCCGTCTCCGAGTCGGAACCGTCCGGGTGGGATATCGAGGTGACCGACGACGAACACGACGCCGGGTGGGTCGGGCTCGGATCGTTCGACGCCGGTACTGTCGAAACCGACGTGGTGAGCGTCGCGACCGGCGGCGAGTCGGTGTCGATCCCGGCGTCGGTCGGGGAGCCGACCGTCTCATGGGAGCGCCCGACCGACGGCGAGACCGTGAGCGACACCGTCACAGCCCGGATCGATGCGGACGCCCCCGCGGACGCCGACGGCGAGACTGAGGTCGTCTACCGCCCGGAAGGCGGATCGTGGGCCGTGGCCGACTACAACCCGGACAGCGGCTTCTATGAGGATGCGTGGGACGCAACCGCCCTCGATGACGGTCAATACACCCTCGAAGCGCGCGCGACCGATTCAACGGGCACAACCGCCGAAGCCACCGTCGAGGTGACCGTCGAGGTGACCATCGATGACGGGTTCGACATCGCGACCCTGGGCGCGAGAGACGTGTCGAGTTCCTCGGCGACGCTCGTCGGTGAACTGGCCGATCTCGGCGGGGCCGACCACGCGGAGTGTGGCTTCGAGTGGCGCGAGGTCGGCGACGACGCATGGACCGCGACCGGAACCCGGACGGTCGACACTGTCGGGGAGTTCAGCCGGGCGGTATCGGGGCTCGACGCGGACACCGACTACGAGTTCAGGGCGATCGCCTCGGCTCCGACCGAACTCGAGGCGGGCGTCCGCAGTTTCAGCGCCGATGCGGCGGATGACGGGGACACCGGCCCCACGATCGAACAGTTCGACGTACGGGACAGAAGCAACCCGGCCTGGAATCGTTTCGATGTCGACTGGACGGTCGGACACCCCGAGAGCGGATTGAACATTGTCGTCACGAAACTGCGGCACAACGGCCGGACCGTCGCCGCCGAGAGTACGACCGTCACGGGCGACGCGGCGAGTTTCACCCACGTGATGCGCGTTCGTGGGCCGGTCGACGAGGTCGTCCTCTCGGTCAACGATACCGAAAATCGGGTCGCAACCGACACCCGACAGCTGTAGCCGGCTACTCGAGATAGCCGAGCTGTTTGAGCCGCTCGTTGGCCACGGACTCCGTTTCGTCCGTCCCGCCCGCCGCCGACTCCGGCTCCTCGGCGACGATCTCGCGGCGCGGCCCCTCGTCGAAGACGTGCCACGGGACTTTGACGAGTTCCTCGGCGTAGATGCCCGCCGGATGGCCGTACTCCCGCATCGGGATCGGAAAGAGCCGCTCGCCGATGATCTGGCCGTGGTCGGCGGTCACGACCGACCGGCCGTCGAGTTCGACGAGGAGACGTTCGACCGACGGCAGGACCTCTTCGAGGTTTTCCTCGTAGGCGCGGCGGACGGTCGCCTCCGGAATGCCGAGATCACCGCTCGCCAGATCGTCCCACTGGAAATCGAGTCTGTCGAGATCGAAATGCTCCGTTCCCGTCGGGCCGAGAAACGGGTAATGCGGCTGGAGGAAGTGGACGAGCAGCCGCTTGTTTGGAAACCGCTCGGCGGCCTCGAGCGTCGCCTCCGCGACCGTCTCGGGCAACACGGTTCGGTACGTTTCGTCCCAGCCGTCCTCCTGCCAGATGTTGATGACGTCGTGAAACCGGACGTCGATCTTGTCCCGGTGTCTGTGTAGCATCGGGCTCGCCGTGACGTAGACGGTATCCGGCAGTCGTTTGCCGTCCAGATTGGATCGGAGGAACTCCCGCGTCGAGGAGCCTCTCGACTCGGCCGACATCGTCTCACCCGGCAGCCTATTGACGCGTTCGAAGAGGTCGTACCGACACGCATCGAGGATGAGAAGGGTATCCCAGTCGGCTTCGATGAAGTCCTTTCCCCGCTCGTTGTACGGCCAGGTTCGCAGTCGCCGGTAGTACAGCCGGTTTGCCTCCTGGAGGATGTATCGGGGCTGTGCGAGCCCCTTTTTGATCCCTTCGAGAGAGTACATGTGACATCGCTTCGCCTCCCGCGATCATTGTTAGTGATCGGGTTACCGTGCGGCGGGCACGCCGTGCTGTGCTCTGTGTTATACCAGATGCATAACAATGCGTTCGGACGGCGCGCTAGCGATCGTATGAACGAAGTGCTGACGGCTGCGTACCAAAAACTCACCGAGGACGGGCCCGCCGAGGTGGGGCGAGCGACGTCCAGATACCTCAACAAGGCCTATTATAACCGCACGTGCGGCCGGGCGTACAACAAACGGGGGACGAACATCCACGGTGAGGACTGGGATAACCTCGTGATCCTCGACGCCTGTCGGTTCGACCGGTTCGAAGCGCTCTGTGATCTCGACGGCCGCCTCGAACACCGGATCTCGAGGGGGAGTACCTCGGGCGAGTTTATCAGGGGCAATTTCGAAAACCATCGGGCGTACGACACGGTGTACCTGTCCGACAATCCGTGGTACGGGCGGTTGCACGACGAACTCGACTCGGAACTGTATCACTTTTCGTTCTGTCCGCGCGACGCCTTCGACGGGACCGTCAGCAAACCGTCAACCGTCACGGCCGCCGCTATCGACTACGACCGGGAGTACCCGGACAAGCGGCTGATCGTCCACTACATGCAGCCCCACGCACCCTACTTCCACATCAACGGCGAAGAACGCTACCGGTGGCCAACCGACGAGTGGGGATGCGACCCGGGGGAACTCCGGGTGGCCTACGACGACAACCTCCGGATGGTTCTCTCCGAGGTGGCGGAGCTTCTCGAGGCGCTCGACGGGAGGACGGTGATAACGGCCGACCACGGCGAGTTGCTCGGCGAGCGGCTCCCTCCGCTTCCGCTCAGGCAGTTCCAGCATCCCGGCGGGATCTACGTCGAGGAACTGGTGAAGGTCCCGTGGTTCGTCGTCGACGACGGGGAGCGGAAAGATATCGTCGAGGCCGACGAACCCGCCGATTGGGGCTACGAAGAGGTCCGTGAGGACGTATTCGAGGAGCAGCTGGAGGCGCTCGGGTACATCTGAAATCCACCGGCAGTCGAGCACGGATGTTTTGACGCCCGTCTGCGGGCGATCCCGTGGAACGCTCGGGCGGCCGCCGAGCGATAGGTCTTTAATAGTCGTGGCCGGGAGGTACCAACAACAGGATGACAGACGACGACGGGCGTGCGATCATCGACGACGAGGGACGGCTCTTCGGGGTTGTAAACATCATCGACGTGCTGGTCGTCCTCTTGGTCGTCGCGGTGGTCGTCGCCGGAGCCGCGCTCGTCTTCGGCGGCGACCCCGAACCGGACCCCGACGTCGGCTCCGCGTACGTGACGCTCGATCTGGGGACCCAATCCGAGGCGATCGTCGAGGAGTTCAACGAAGGTGACTCCTACAGCCCGAACAACCTCGATTCGTTGACGATCACGGACGTGTACGTCACCTCCCAGGGAGGCAATCCCCAGGTGTTGGTCCGTGCCGAGCTCGAAGGTGAGTTGAGCGGAAGCTCGGTCGAGTACGACGGCGCGCCGCCGCGGCTCGGCCGGTCGCTGGATATCGTCACCGACCGCTACGGGGTCGATGGGCAAGTGCAGGCGATCGGCAGCGACGATTCGATCGCCCGCGACTCGCCCACAGTCGTACTCACGGATCGTCTCACGTCCGACGAGGTACGGAGCCTCGGTCAGGGCGACGAACTCTCCGTGGTCGATCGAAACGTCGGGACGCTCGAGGACTTCGCGGTCTATGCGACCGATCGCCCCAACGAGTATCAGGTGTACGCTGAAGTCGAACTTGCGGCGAACCGCCAACAGGGCTCGCTTCGATTCGGCGACACCCCGCTTCGAACCGGACAGACGATCTCGTTGCCCGGCGACGGCTACACGATCGACGGGACAGTCGAGCAGGTCGGATCGGGGCTCCAGCGGGGCGAAGAGCAGGTGCTGTTGGTCGATACCGTCGACGTCGAAGACGCCGAACGGATCGCGGAGGGCGATATCGCGGCCGTCGCCGGCCACACGGCCGCCACCATAGAACGGGTACAGACGTACGATACGAGCGATCCGGATCAAAAACGCGTCTTCCTCGGGGCCTCCTTGGAGACGGTCGAACACGGTGAACGACCACAGTTCGGCGAAACAAACGTCCAACGCGGCAACGACATCTCGCTGAGAACCGATGCCTACGGCATCACGGGACGGATACAGCGCGTCGGGGCGCTCGAAGAACGGGGCACGCCCGCGACGCGGACGATGACGTTCCGGCTCGATGAGGTGCGGGAGGGGCTCGCCGAGAGCATCGAACCGGGGCAGACCGAACGGAGCGACGGCCAGACGCTCGTCGACGTCACCGATGTCGAGCGAACGCCTTCGACGATCCTCATCCAGGGCCAGGACGGCGATCTCGGCGTGTTCGATCACCCGACCGACCGCGACGTCACCATCACCGCGGAAGTGCAGGTCCGAGAGACGACACGAGGCGTGCGGTTCAAAGGCGAGTCGATCCGCCAAGGCGATCGGGTGACGCTCGATCTGGGCGTGACGACGATCGATCCGACGGTCGAACGCATCGAATGAGCACGCTTGACTCCTCGGGGATCTACCGGGCGCTTTCGACGGTGACAACGCGGCTGTCGGCGTTCGTTCGCGGGTCGCTTCTGTACCGGTGGCTGACGGCCGAACCGGATCCCGAGGTGATAGTCATCGACCTCCGGGAGACGTGGACCGTCGGGCCGTTTCTGTCGATTCTCGATTATCTGGCCGGCGCGTTCGAGCACTCGGCCGTGGGCTCGACGCTCATCGGTGTCGGTTCGGCGGCCTTCGACCGGACACGGAAAGCGCCCGTCCGGATGGCGGGATTCATCGCCCTCGGTTTGGCCGCCCTCGCGGTTCCGTCGGCGGTCGTCTTCGATCGGACGGCCGCCCTGTTCGTCGGCGTCGGGTTGCTCGCGGCCGGCACGATCGCGCTTTTCGACCGCCGGTCGTGGCAGGAACTCCGGAGGACGCGACCGGTCGAGCTGCTCGTCGCCGCCTTCGAGCCGCCCGATCCGCCATCGGTCGAGGGCGACTCCGAGTCACACCACGGCGAGGCCACCGACGACCGCGAGGCCGCCCAAGACGACACAGACGAGCCAGAAGGCGACGCGCTCGACGAGTCGCATCAACGCGTCGATCGTGAGGTAGCCGACGAGGGCGCTGGTGGCGAGGGCGACGAGCGCGACGGGCGGCGAGATACCGGGCAGGCCGCCACCAGTGATGACGACGAGGATCGCCGCCCCGAGGCTCGCGGGGATCGATAGCAGAAACGAGAGCCGCAGCGACGCCGGCCCCTCATACCCCCGCAACAGCATGACGCTGACCGTCGTCCCCGAGCGGGAGATGCCGGGGAGGATGCTAAAGCCCTGGAGCCCGCCGACGAGCAGCGTGTCGAGAAGCGTCGGCGTCTCCTTTAGTCGGACGTCGACGGATTCACTCGCCCGCTGGAGCAGGCCCGTGACGATCAACAGCGCGCCGATCACGGCGATGAAGAGGCCGCCGGCGAGCCCCGAGACCGCCTCCCGCAACGTGAGATACAGCGGGATGCCGACGACGCCGGTCGCGGCGCTCGCGAGGACGATGAACGTCGTGTCGGCGTTGCGTTCGCCGTAGGCCGCCCGCGGTCGCCAGCCAGGCGCATCACGGAGGGCGGTCGCGATATCCTCGCGGTAGTATACCGACGCCGAGAGGATCGTCCCCAGTTGGACGAACAGCGCCAGATCCACCGCGACCGCGGGATCGATGTCCGAGACGAGCGCGACAACGATGGAGACGTTGCCCTGACTGGAGACGGGCAGCCACTCGACGATCCCCTGTACGATGCCGATGAGCACCGCAAAGAGGAGTTCGGCGCGGTTCACGTAGGTGACTCTGCTACGGATGCGGTAAAAACAACGGCGGTTTGGTTCGGTCGGTGGTGTCTCGGGAGACTACTGACATGGGTTTTCGGCGGTCCCCAAACGAGTGATCGTATCGAGCGCGTCGAAATCCTCGTCAGACGCGTGCACGTATTCGATGTTGTTCCGGTGTACAAAGAGAGCAGCGCGAGTACCACGGGCCACCGTGCCCGTTGGTGAAGCGCGTCACAACGTTACACAAATTTAACTTTGAAGCATAATGCACAGATAACGACCGGAAATCAACCCTCAAATTATGACATTGAAGATCTCAATTCCTTTACCGGTCGGTCGACGGATCGGAAATGCGACTCCCATCAAAACCCGCCACGGCGGTGAGATGGGAGTCGTCGTGTCGTGGTGGAGCAACAGCCCCGCACGGACACGCTGTGTGTTCGGGTGTTGCTTCCGACTGACCCCGTTACGGGGAAGCTCGAGGGGGATTAAACTCCGTTGCCTCAGCAGTGCCGGAGTAAACACGGACGCCCCGCGCCACCGTGCGCCGGGTACTTCCCGTACGCGGTGATCGTTACATCACCGAACGCGATGGTCCCGTGGGTCTCGAACAGTTCTACCGCCCGACTATACTATTTTTTGCGGCGTTCGCTAGTTCGATCCCGGCTGACTCGTTCAGCCGAGTGGTCGATCGAATCGACGAGATCGCGTTCGAGCCGGTCGATATGCGCTTCGAGTTTCTCGATAGTCACTGATACGCTCGATCGCGACGCGCCCAGATCGAGGGCAACTCCTCGCGGAGCTCGACGAACGCGTCCACCAGTTCGGCGTAGCGATCGATCGCCGTGTCCCGCGGCTGGTACCGCCGGTCGTGTGATACCATCCGGTCGGCGGCACCCTCGATCGACGGGAAGACCCCCAGCGCGGTTCCGAGCACCATCGCGACGCCTTTGGCGCCGATCTCCGAACCGGTCGGCACTTCCACCGGGCGATCGAGACTGTCCGCGATGAGCTGACACCACAGCGCCGATCGAGCGCCGCCGCCGCCGAGGGCGACGGAACCGTTCGAGTCGGGGAGAAGGCCGACGCAGTCCGCGATGGCGAACGAGAGGCCCTCGTAGATCGCCCGGGCGAGATGCTCGGTGTCGTGTTCGGGTGTGAGCCCGAGAAACTGCGCCCGCGCCGTCGGGTCGACGAACGGGCCTCGCTCGCCGGACGTGCTGAGATACGGGTGATACACGATGCCGTCGCTGCCGATCGGTGCCTCCCTCGCGGCCGCTTCGAGCGCTTCGATCGAGTCGATGCCGGCGAGGGTCTCGACGGCCCACTCGAGATTCGGCGTGCCGGCGTTCGAGCCGATCGCCTCGGTCCATAACCCGTCGATCCCGAGTGCCATCTGGATCCCAGCCGACGCCGACCGCGGCCCTGCACTGATCGTCTGGTGGGTGAGCGACGTGCCGAGCGTCACGACGCTGTCGCCGGGCGTGACCGTGCCGGCGCCGATGGCCGAGGCGGGCACGTCGAAGGGCCCGGAGACGACCGGCAGTCCACTCGGAAGCCCGGTCGCCTCGGCTGCCGTCTCCGTCACCGTTCCGACGATGACGGTCGGTGTCGACAGCGATGGAAGCAACGACTCCGCCCCCGGGAGGCCAACGACGTCGAACACGTCGGGGGCGTACTGTTCGGTCGTCGCATCGAGATACGGAACCGTCGCTTCGCTGTGATCGATCGCGCGGACGCCGGTGAGTTTGAACGCGAGCCAACTCGGACACGAGAGGATCGTTTCGATGCGCTCGAACTCGGTCGGGCGTTCCTCGGCGAGCCAGGCCAGACACGGCAGACTCATGCCCGGATACGGGGACGAGCCGCACGTCTCGACGAGCGTCGCCAACTGCCCGGTTTCCTCCCAGGTCTCGAGAATCGGAGCCGCGCGGCTGTCCGACCACAGCATTGCCGTCCGCGCTGGCGTCCCGTCGGCCCCGATCGGCCACAGCCCGTCACCTTGGCCAGTGAGCCCGATTCCAAGCGGCGTTGCCTCGGGGATCGCCGCGAGTGTCTCTCGGATCGTTGTCGCCGCATGCTCCCAGGTGTCTTCCATCGGCTGTTCGACGTGGCCGGGCGCGGGGCGGTCCACCTCGATCGTCCGGGCGGTCTGTGCCAGCTCCGTCCCGTCGGTTCCGAAGGCGACCGTCTTGATCCGCGTCGTGCCGGCATCGACCGCGAGCAACACGTCAGTGTCGGTTGTGTCGGTCATGTGGTGAGTCTCGAAGTGGTCCGTCCCCGTGCGTTCGGTGGGCATTTCTCAGTCCTGCGAGCGAGACCCTGCAGGGGGAACGGCGACTGGTTAGAGGCTGCAGCCGGTCTCCTCACAGGGGCGGATCGCGTCCTCGCCGTCGATCCGATCGAGCAACTCCATCTCCGTGCCGCCGTTGTCGGCGACGACCTGTCCGGTCCACACCGGGTTTACCGCCTGGTGATCACACGCCCGGTAGGACGTCTCGCCGAGGATGGTCTCCATCTCGAGGCCGGGCAGCGTCTCTCGGAACGTCGCCGGGTCGCTCGTGCCGGCCGCCCGGATGCCGCGGGCGGTCGTCCGGACGAGTTCGTACCCGACGCGGGCGAAGTTCCCGGGGACCGCGTCGTGCTCGTCGCGGTAGGCGTCGACGAACTGCCGGTTGTCGCCGACGTCGAGTTGGTGGTTATACAGCGTCGAGGAGTACGTTCCGACCGCCGTCTCGCCGAGCGCCTGTCGGCTCACCTGTGCGAAGATGGCGGTGCCGATGATCGCCACCTCGTCGGGCAATCCGGCGTTCGCCGCCTGGTTCATGAAGTTGATCAGGTCGCCGCCGGTTTCGGGGATGACAAGCACCTCCGCGTCCGAGTTCGATATCCGGCTGATCTGGGGGCTGTAGTCCTCGGTGCCGAAATCGGGCATCGTCCGGCCGACGATGTCGACGTCGAGCCCCCGGGCGTCGATCCGGCGTTCGATCTCGTCGAACGCCGAGACGCCGTAGGCCTCGTCGGTGCTGTGGAGCCACCAGTTCGTCCCGAGTTCGCTCGCGGCGAACTCCACGAGCCCCGCCATCTGCTGGGCGGCGTTCGTCTCGTACCGGAACGTGTTCGCGTTACAGTCCTCGCCGGTCAGACCGAGCGCCGCGGCCCCGGACATGTAGACCGTTTCCCGGTCGCTGACGTACTCCGAGAGCGCGAGCGAGACCGAACTCTCCAGGCCGCCGAGGATGTAGTCGACACCCTCGTTCTCGACGACCCGTTCGGCTTGGCTTCGGCCCGTCGGCGGGTCCGTCCGGGTGTCCTCGTAGATCGGATCGAGTTCGAACCCGAAGGCGTCGCTTTCGTTGACGAACTCGACGCCGAGTTCGGCGCCGCGCCGTTGGGCCTGCCCGAGCGGGGCCGACTGGCCGCTCGTCGGGACGAGCACGCCGATCGACACCGTATCGAGGTCCTCGCCACCCGACCCGTCGCCGGTGTCGTCGTCGACGTCCTGAACGCAGCCGGCGAGTCCGGCCGTCGCCACGATACTGCCGCCGAGCCCCGCCTTGAGGAGCTGTCGTCGTGTCCGAATCCGTGACATACGCTGTCCGTCGGTCGATGTGTGCAAAAAGATGCTGATGTTGAAAACCGGAGGCTGATCGACAGCGCTGTCAGCCGGAGATGCCCACGTACCGATCGAGCACGTCGTCGTCCTCGGCGAGCGCGTCGCTCGCGTCGGCATGGACGATCCGTCCGTCCTCGATGATGTAGATGAAGTCGCAGATCTCCACCGCGACGGGGACGTTCTGCTCGACGAGGAGGATCGTCAGCCCGTGTGCCCGCAGGTCATCGATGAGAGTGACGACTTGTTCGATGATTTCGGGTGCGAGCCCTTCGGTCGGCTCGTCGAGCAACAACAGCTCCGCGTCGCTTACCATCGCCCGCGCGATGGCGAGCATCTGCTGTTCGCCGCCGCTGAGATGTTTCCCGGGGGCGTCGGGGCGGTCCCGGAGGTTCTCGAACGTTCCTAGCACCTCGTCGATCGCCGCCGTGTCCGGGTCGCCTCCGGTGCCGCCGAAGGCTGCGAGCCGAAGGTTCTCCCGGACCGTGAGGTCTTCGAAGATCCGTCGCTCTTCGGGCACGAGGGCGATCCCGCGACGGGCGGTGCTTTCGGGTCCCTCGTCGGTGATCGAGACGCCGTCGTACGTGATCCGTCCGGCGCGGGGGGTGACCGTCCCCATGATGGTCCGGAGCGTCGTCGTTTTGCCGGCGCCGTTGCGGCCGATGAGGCCGACGACCTCGCCCGCGCCGACGTCGAAGGACAGGTCTTCGAGCACCGTCGTCTCGCCGTACCCGGCCGTCACTCTCTCGACGCTCAACCGCGGCGTGGTCCCGGAAGCGTCGTCCGTCATCGCTCGTACCCCCCGAGGTACGCCTCCCGGACGCGGTCGTCGTCGGCGATGGCTGCCGGCGTGTCCGTCGCGATGACGCCCCCGTCGTTGAGGACGGTGATCCGATCCGAAATCCGCATCACGAGATCGATGTCGTGTTCGACGAGCAAAAGCGTCCGATCGGCGAGGACGTCCTCGATCAACTCGATCGTCCGCGCCGTTTCCTCACCGCCCATCCCCGCCGTCGGCTCATCGAGCAACACGATGAGTGGATCACTCGCCAACACGAGCCCGATCTCGAGGCGGCGGCGGTCGCCATAGGAGAGATCACTCGCTGTCGAGTCGGCCAACTCCGCAAGTCCGACCCGCTCGAGGACGCGTGCGGTCCGGTCCATGATCGATTCGATCTCCGCCGGGTCGGCGAGAAACCGCTGTCTGGCAGAGAGGTCGTCGTAGAGGCCCGATTGGACGGCGAGACGGACGTTCTCACGGACCGAGAGGCCGTCGAACACCGTCGTCAACTGGAAGGATCGGGCCAGCCCGCGGGCGACCCGCCGGGCGGGTGACTGTGCGGTGATGTCGCTGCCACGAAAGCTGATCGTTCCCGCCGTCGGCGACAACGCGCCGCTGAGGAGATGAAAAAGCGTCGTCTTGCCGGCGCCGTTCGGCCCGATCACGCTGCGAAACTCGCCCGCTTCGATCCGGATGGTGACGTTGTCGACGGCGGTCAACCCGTCGAAGCGCTTCGTGAGGCCGTCCGTTCGGAGGATGACCTCGCCCGCCGCGGGGGCGTGTGGCTCGCTCATTCGTGTTCACCCTCCGTGTCGGGTCCCGGTTCGGCACTCGGAGCCACCGACTCGCCCCCGGGCCCGGCACGCAGCCCCGTGAGTTCGAGCAGTCGGCTCGGAAGCGACAACAGCCCGCCCGGCAAAAACAGGACGACGACGACGAATATCACGCCGAGGATCAGCCGCCACCAGCCCACGAACGACGAGAGTGACTCCTCGAACACCGTAAACACCGCCGCGCCGAGCATCGGGCCGTAGAGCGTCCCCGAGCCGCCCAAAATTGCCATAACGATCACTTCGCCGCTGTTGATCCAGTGTAACAGCGACGGGGAGGCAAACCCGGTGTGTAGGCCGAACAGCGCCCCCGACAGCCCGGCGAGCGTGCCGCTGAGGACGAACGCCCGTCGCTTGAACGACTGGACGCGGTAGCCGACGAAGCGGGCGCGGGTTTCGTTCTCCCGGATCGACTGTAAGACAGTGCCGAACGGCGCGTTCAACAACCGTCGCACGAGGAGATACGCCCCCAACACCGTTCCGAGGAGCAAATAATAAAACAGCGCGTCGCCGGTGAACGCGAACGGTTCGATTCCGATGACGACCTCGCTGAACCGGATTCCGACGTCGCCGACGCCGTACAGCGGCTCCGGCGCGCCGAACAGCCCATCGCTGCCGCCCGTGGCTTCGAGTCGGAAACTCGCCCGGTGGACGACCTCGGCGAACGCGAGCGTGATCATCACGAAGTACACGCCCGAAACCCGGATCGCGACCCGGCCGACGAGCCACGCCACGGCGGCCGCGGCAACCACCGCAGCGCCGACGGCGACGAACGCCGAGGGCGTAACATGGATCAGTGTCAACAACAGGACGTACGCCCCGAGCCCGTAGAACAGCGCATGCCCGAGCGAAATCAACCCGGTGTAGCCCAACACGATGTCGAGACTCATCGCGAACAGCGCCCAGATCAGGACGGTGATCAAAACCGACGTGACGAACGCCGAGTACAACACACCCTCGAACACCGGCACGAGCGCGAGGACGGCCACGAGCGCGACCGCGAGTCCCGGTCTGAGCCGCCCGGTCAGGACGCGTCGGCCGCGGCGGTTGACGAAGGCGCTCGTGTCCGAACTGCCGACGTTGACGCCGTCGGCGGTGCCGCCGAACAACCCCTGCGGTCGGAAGAGTAACACGCCGATCATCAACAGGAAGATCACCACCCCTTGTAGGGCCGGGAGGTACGTGCCGACGACGCTTTGAACGATGCCGACGAGGAGCCCGCCAGCGACCGCCCCCCGGAAGCTTCCCAGCCCGCCCAACACGACGATCACGAACGCCGGGATGATGACGGCGTTTCCCATCTCCGGGTTGAGACTCTGGTACCCGCCGAGGACGATGCCGCCGAAGGCCGCAAGCGCCGCGCCGAAGCCGAACACCCGCGTGTAGTAGCGATCGATGTCGATCCCGAGGTTCCGGACCATTCCCCGGTCCTCGGCGCCGGCGCGGACGATCAACCCATAGCGGGTGTTCCGCAACAGCAGCCACGTCCCGAGGGCGAGTGCCCCGCCCGCAAGCAGCATGAAATAGCTGTACATCGAGTAGGAGAACCCGAACACGACGAGGGGCTGATCCAGCGCCGCCGGTGTCGTGAGAAACCGTGGCTCGTCGCCCCACACCTGCCGACGCAGGTCATACAAAATCAACAGCAGTCCGAACGTCAACAATATGTGCGACAAATGCCCGCGACCGTAGACGCGCTGGATGGTGAGCCGTTCGATCCCGGCCCCGAGAACGCCGACTACGACCGGCACGAGCAACAGCGAGAGCCAAAACCCCCACTCCCCGGAGACGGCCACGAGCGTGAACGCGAAGTACCCACCGAGAGCGAGCAACTCGCCGTGGGAGACGTTGAGGACGTTCATGACCCCGAAGACGACCGACAGCCCCGCCGCGACGAGGACGTACACGATGCCGATCGTCAGGCCGTTGAGCAGTAACTCCAGCAGCTGTGCCGGCCCGATCACGGTCGGTCACCGATCCGACTCGTCATCGTTTCCGGGGTTCCGGACAGGGGGTGTTGGTCGGTGCCGCCATACGCTTCGTATCCGTTGTCCGACGCTCGGTGAATTAAATCCGAGGATATTCGTCGAGACGTTTGGAGCTGCTGTCGGTACGCCCGGTGGCGGTGACCGGTCGATGTGCTTGTGGCAATTTGGATTTCCCGGAGTGAATGTCCTGCGGATGCGGGGCGAGTGTGTTCATCGCGGGCGCTGACGGCTGTGGCTGTTCCCGCGAGAGCGACTCGGCTCTCGAAAGAACGCGATGCTACCGCGTGGGGCAACGGCTGAAGACGGAAGGGCGCGCTCGTATCCGTATCGATACATCAGTTCATCGGTTCCTAACGGTCGACATCACGTCCGAAAACACCTTCCAGAGCTGTCTCGTGACGATCTGTAGATCGAACCAAAACGACTGGCGTCGGATGTACTCGATATCGTAGCGGAGCTTTGCCTCAGGGTCAGTACTGGAAACGTCGTTGATCTGTGCCAAGCCGGTCAGGCCCGGTTTCACGAACCACCGTTTGCGCCAGTCGTCGGCGATCGCTTCCAACTCGAACTCTTCGTCGACCCACACTGCCCGCGGGCCCACAACGCTCATATCGCCTTTCAGGATCGACCACAGTTGCGGGATTTCATCAAGATGCGTCGTTCGGAGCACCCCGCCGACACGCGTGATGTATGGGTTCTCTTCGTCGTCGACTGGTTCGGCGTCCTCGACGTTTTCGACCATGCTCCGGAACTTGTAGATCCGGAACGTATCGCCGAACGTCGCGGTTCGTTCCTGGCCGTACAGTATCGACCCGCCGTCGTCGAGTTTGATGGCGAGCGCGATAACGAAGAGCAACGGCGTCGCGATCAACAATCCGACGCTTCCGAACAACATATCAAAAGCCCGCTTCGCCATGTGATCGAACGTGTCCCACGGCTCCAACTCGACGTCAAGCAACTCGTCGCTGCCGAACTTACTGGTTAACACGCTGTCGGCGTGCTGTCTGTGTACTTTCACCGTCACGCCGTGTTCATAACACGCGTCCAATGCCCCGAAGAACTCAGCGCGATCGGGTGCGCCGAACGCCAACAAGGCGGTGTCGATGTCGTACTCGACCAACACCTCATCAAGCCGGGAGAGCCCACCGAGGTTGTTGAGACGGTCCAACCGCCCGCCGTCGGCGATGAGGACGTTCTCCGATCGCTCGACGCCGATCGCTCGCCGTAGCGGCGCGACGTAGCCGATGATCGGCGCGTCCGTCGCGTCCAACATCGCCTCCATCGTCTCAGGGTCGTCACCGACGATGACGGTCCGTGACATCGCTCCGGCCGGCGAGCGTCTAATACTCATGAACCACACCGGTACGAAAAGAAACAGGAAACCGATCGCCATCACGAGTGTCGCCCGCGGTAGCCGATACGAATAATTAAAAAACCCGAGCGTCGCAAGCACCGACCCCGCGACGAGGACGCGCTTGTGTGCCAACTCGACGATATCGAGAATTCGGCGCGGACGAGGTTTAAATAGCGGGATGAGACAGCCGACGACGACCGCTGCGGTCAACGCCATCGCAAAGTACAGCTCTCGGCCCTCGAGGACGACCGGATCGAGTCGCCAAAACAGCGGCACGTACGTCGTGAACACCCGTTGTAGCGGCAACAGGTTCGCAAGAAAGACTGCAAGTGCCGCTAACGCCGCCACACCACCCACCCCCGCAACCCGATAGCGCCATCCCGTCCACATCGTTCTGTACGCCGACCCGGTGTAAAATAAACGCTGTGTTGTCACACAGGCCGACAGGTTAGGGCGACTCCCGCAGACGAAACAGATAAATCCTCGTCGTTCAACGATCACAGACAATGACCGACCCCGAGCGTGTCGAGGCGGCGACGCGCTCGTTTCTCGATGATTACCCCGATCTCGAGGACGCCCTGCAGACACTACTCGAGCACGAACATGAGACCGGCGCGTGGACGTTCGACGACACGTCGCTCGATTCGGGCCGCTTTGGCGAACTCGTCTCCCGCGAGTTCATCACACAGACCGATGATGGCTCCTACCGGTTTGTCAACCGGGCGACCGTCGAAGCAGTTCTTGTGGGTGACTCCGAGGCGGCGACAGCACCCACAGCGACCACTGAGTCCGGCGTCGACATCTCACTCCCCGACATCGATGCTCGACTCGCCGGAGCCTTCACGGGCGGCCTCGCGTTGGTCGTCGCGATCCGCTCGATGTACTACTCGACGGTGTTTCAAAACGGGCACGTCGTCTCACCCGCCAACGATCCGTATTTTTATCGCTACTGGCAGGAACGATTGCTCGACCACGGCGCCGGCCCCACGGATCTTGGAATGTTCGCGACGGTTGGCGAAGAGACACGAATCCGCCCGCTTAGTCACTGGCTGAACTGGTGGGTTACGGAGCTTTTAGGTGGCACACCCGATGCCGCCGGCACCGTCGCCGCCGCCCAACCCATCGTCGCGTCCGTTCTCCTCGCGGTCGTCATCTATGCGCTCGTGGTGACGCTGACCGCCGATCACCGCATCGCTTTGACGGCGGTCGTGTTGTTCGCGATGACGCCGGTCCTCGTCGTGTACACCGCGTTGGGTTTTCTCGAACACCGCCCCTACCAGTATCTGTGGCTGGGGCTGAACGCCTTCTCGCTAGTGTGGCTCGCCGTCGATCTCACCCACTATCATCGGGCAGGCCACGAGTCCCCGGAACTGGCACACGCCCGGAACCTACGGGCGTGGGTGGTGGCCGGGATCTTGGCGTTCGGGATCGCCGCGACGGCGCATACTTGGGGCGGTTCGCCGCTTTCCTTTGTCCCGGTTGCTGTGTATTTCGCCCTCCGAGTAGTCGCCGACTGCCGCGCGAAACTCAACTCGGTGCTCGCGAACGCGCCGGCGCTTGCCGGCGTCGGCCTCGGGAGTCTTTTCGCCCTCGCCGCTCACCTCCGGTGGGGCTGGCATGAATCCATCGCCGTCACCGTGCCGGTCGCACTCGCTGCCGGTAGCCTCCTCGTCGCGGGACTAGCGACTGTGTGGCTCCGTTTTGAGCAATCACCGAGAAGTCTGCTCGCCGCAGAGGGCCTTCTCGGCGGCGTCGGCACCGTATTGTTCTGGCAGTTGCGACCCGAGGATGTCGCCCGCCTCCAGCAGCGCTCAAGCGCTCTGTTCGATCGCGACACTGCGACCGAAGCGACGTCGCTTCTCACCACCGACCATGCCGTGGTGCTCGGCCCACTGTTTCAGATCGGAATCGGCTTCTACTTCGCGTTGATCGCGCTCGGGTTTGCCACCTACTACGTCGCCCGCAACTACCAGCCGGCGTGGCTCGTCGTCGTCTGTTTCACCTGGTTTTGGTTCGCTCTCGCCGCGATCCAGGGGCGATTCGCCGCCCAGTTGGCGATTTTGACCGCGGGCCTCGGCGCCGTCGGGATCGTCTACGCGCTCAGTCGCGTGGATCTCGTCCGCGAGCCGGCGATCTTCGCCCGCGACGGGCTCGATGGCCCGCCACTCAAACTGCCGCGCACACCGCGAACCGGAGGCTACCTCGTCGGGACGGTCGCGCTCATCCTGCTGTTTAACCTGATCTTCGTACCGACGCTGCTCGGCCAGACCCAACACTCCGAGGAGAAGTTCACCGCGGCGCTGACGATCGACGAACACGCCGACTCGCTCGAGTCCGAACACTCCGAGTTCGTCCTGAGTCGGTGGGGCGACAACCGGATGTACAACTACTTCGTCACCGGCGAGTCCCGGGGGTATGGGTACGCCCTGAGCAATCATGATGAGTTCATTGCCTCGACGGACCCCGACGAACAGTACGACCAGCATTCGGGGCGCGTCGGCTACGTCGTCTTGCGCGAGTTCGACGGCGATGACGTCCCGCCGGAAGCGACCCACCACAAACTGTTCGATGAGTTCGGTGCCGGCAACGAATCCGTCGCTCACTACCGACTCATATACACCGCCAGCGACGTCCGGGCCTTCGCACTCGTCGAAGGCGCGACGATCGACGTGAGCGCCGACCCCGACACGAACGTGACTGCAAGCGTCGACGTGGCCGTCATGGACGAATCGTTCACCTACGAACGGACGGCACGCACCGACGATGACGGTTCGGTCAGCCTCCGCGTCGCCTATCCGGGCGAGTACGTGGTGGGCGAGGAGACGGTCACCGTCACTGAGAGCGACGTGTACAACGGAACTGCCGTGACGCCCGAGGAATAAAAACACTCGAAGGGACCGCACAGTCCTCCGCTCGTATGCGTAAGCTATTCTCACGGCTAAACAGCAGTTGCTGAAGTAGAGGTTACGGTAGGCGCTGTCGGATCCCTTTGTAATTCCAAGAACCGCACACCGGATGCACGGACTTTTGAGCCGCTTTTGTAGGATCGCCAGACACCCATCGCGACTGATCCAGCAACTACTGTAAAGCCGTGGGTTTCCGCGCTGTTACCGCTATGGCTACCGAATCAAGCATCGATAGCCGTCGAACGGGCTCACCTCGGACCGACGCTACTCCATGACGGGTACCGCTCCGTCCGACGCTCGTGTCTTTCCAGTAGTGACAAACTCGAACTGCGCACCGCCCGAATCGCTTTCGGTGACTGTTGTCTCCCAGCCGTGCGCATCGGCGATCCGCTTTACGATCGATAACCCGAACCCGGTCCCGTCGTTGGCCGTCGTATATCCGGGCTCGAAGGCTCTATCGCGATGCTCCTCCTCGATTCCGGGGCCGTCGTCCGCGACATAGAACCCGCTCGCAGTCGCGCCGACCGTCACCGTCACCGGCGACGATGCGTGTTCGACGGCGTTTCGCATGAGGTTCTCGAGCAACTGCCGGAGCCGCGGCGGATCAGCCACGACCGTCAGGTCCTCGTCGGGCCGGATGAGCGTATCCTCCGCACAGCAGAACGGCTCCCACGCCTCGGCGGCCGCTGTCGCTACGTCGACCGATTCGGGTTCCGAGACAGTCCGACCCTCCCGGGCGAGCGCGAGCAGGTCGTCAATCATCCGATCCATCCGACCAAGCTCCGCGTTGAGTTGCTCGAACGCCTCGTCGCTCCCGGTCGTTTGCGCCAGCTCCGCCGCCGTTTGAGCGTTGCCCAGAGGCGTCCGGAGGTCATGAGAGACGACCGAGGTGAACTCCTCGAGCCGTTCGTTCTGGCGGAGGAGTTCCTCACGCTGTTGATGTTCCGTCGATGCGTCTCTGAGAATCCCGACGGAGCCTCGGAACTCCTCGTCAAACGGCAACGCTGCCATATGATCGTAACACGGGACGATATCGCCGTCCGCTCGCTGAATATCGACCCTAAACTTCCGTCTATCGGGTCCACCCGAGGAGACAATGTCCGCAAGCATCTCGTTTGCCGTTTCGACCCCCGCTTCGCTCTTGATCAATCCCGGGGCGCTTCCGATGATCTCCTCGCGGTCGTATCCAGTGAGCTCTACGAACGCCCGATTGACGTACTCGAATTCGGCCTCGTCGTTGACCACGTAGGTCGGATACCCAAGCGCCCGCAGCACTGTCGAATACCGCTCCGATTCGATGCGAGTGCGGTATTCGACAGCGGCGTGTTCGACCCTGTTGGCCAGTCGCTGGATCTGGTCCGGGCCACCTTTCTGAAGGTACCCCGTGACGCCTGCGTTGATCGCATCGGCGGCGATCTCCTCGCTTCCTTTGCCCGTAAACAGCACGAACGGGAGATCCGGGTGCTGCTCTCGGACCTGGTTGAGCAACTCCAAGCCGTCGTGAATCGGCATCTCATAATCGCTGATAACGCAGTGATACGTCCGTTCACGGAGTTCGGCAAGCACCTCGGTCGGGGTCGAAACGGTCGTGATGGTGAGTCTCTCCGTTTTCGTTTCGATAAACGATTTCGTTATCTCGAGGACCGATGGATCGTCGTCGACATGGAGCACTTCGATCGGCGCAGTCGTTGCTTGCTGTGGATCTTCGAGCGACATTAATCGTACTTATAACAGAATTCCGACCGACTAAAACCATCGGGCAGTGTTGCCCGCTGAACTGGCGGATAGGCTCAGTTCGAACACATATGCTGCACGGGTGCACTCCCACGGCCTGGGGGCCGTGAATACGCGCCGTCAGCTAGTCTGAAGCTCACGTGCGTCAGTCCGTCCTCCCAAAACAAGCCCGGATTCCGCCTCGAACCCGGTGTAAACGTATCGAACTGTCAAGATGGCTCGCGAACGCCGACTCGCTGGCGACGACGAAACTGCCGGACGACCGCTTTCGGAAGTCCCTCCGACGGGCGGACATCCCCGGCGAGGAATGCGATTCCGACGACGCGGCGTTGGCTCTATCGACCGGACGACCCCTTTTGATACTTTTGAGTATCATGCTCGCCGGGACGCTCCTCGAGGGTGACGACCCCGTTCGAACACACGGGCGCAGACGCCGCCGGGAAGAACGCGAGGACGACCGGCCCCTCGCCGAGGTGCTCCGGGAGCTCGAAGTGGTCGTACTCGCTGGTGTCGATCGTCGCCGAAATGCCGGGCACAATGTCGCCGAGCGAGACCATACGCCGCGTATTAAGCCCGGTTGCAAAGGCGTTGCTCGTCGATATTCCGCGGACGGGCCAACGGCTCGCTTACCACCCGAACTCCTCGTGGATCGCACGGCCGGCCTCCGGGGAAACGGGGCCGACGACCTCCGTGATGCCCTCCAGAATCGTTCCCGACCGGACGCCCGGATCGTGACCGGTGAACCCGGCGGCGAGCGCCGAACTGACGCTGTAGACGATCCGACCGAGCCCCGCATACCGGAGGCCGCCGGCACACATCGGACACGGCTCCGTACTCGTGTACATCACCGTTTCGGCCCGCTCCTCGGGCGTGAGTTCCCGTCTCGCGAGATATGCGAGATGCAACTCCGGGTGACGGCGCATGTCAGCTTCGGTCACGACCCGGTTCGACGCCTCTCGGATCGCCTCGTCGTCACGAACCAGGACTGAGCCGAACGGGCGGTCGCCCCTTTCTGCGGCCGTCTCGGCCAACTCGAACGCCCGCTGCATATGCCGCTCGTGATCGAACTCGTCGAACTCCATGCCACACCATACGCGGAGAGCGGGCATATCCGTTCGGGACGGGCCTGCCGCCAGTGCGTCGCCCTCGGGCAACAGTCCTATTGGTACCACCCCTGTACCACACTGTATGAGCACGGACGCGAACGACGACGGGGATCCGATGAGGCTCAACGCGAAGGTCCCGGAACGGCTTCTCGACGGGACTGCCGAACTGGCCGAACAACTGGCGTCCACCGACCGTTCGGAGTTCGTCCGTGAGGTACTGCGCGACACCACAGAGCCGATCCCGGCGCCCGGTGCACAGAAGGGTCTCTCACAGGGGTGCGCCGACGTTACAGCCGGTCGAACGACAAGTCACGAAGGGATGAAAAAACGGTTCGAACTTGGCGAGTGAGGCCGGCGGATGGCTCACACCGCGGAGTACACCGATGCGATCCAAGGGACGGTAGATCGACTCGAGACCGAAGCCACACGCCGCATAATAAAGAAATTGGACGACGTTCTCGACTTTCCGGACCACTTTCTCGACCGGTTGAGGAACCATCCCGGTTACAAGCTTCGAGTCGGTGAGTTCTGCGTACTGATCGACCGGGGGAAAAACGGCGAAGTCACCTACGCCATCGATGTCTTCGAACGAAAGAAGCAGTACCGGGAACTCCGAAAGCACTGCGAGGTACGGGGATCGTGGCTGGATGACTGACGCCGACCACGCGAATGCGGGCTATCGCCGGCTGTTCGATCCCGAGGGGCTGACGTTCGGCATTGGGTTTCCCCTCACGGGCGTCCGGGAGGCGACGCCGGCCGCCGACGAGGAACTCCGACTCGCAGCCTACGCCGAATCGGTCGGGTTCGACGGGCTCTGGGCGCGGGACGTGCCGACGTACTGGCCGCGATTCGGGGATGCCGGCGGGGCCTTCGACACGTGGCCGTTGCTCTCACACGTCGCCGCCCACACCGGATCGATCGCGCTCGGCACCTCGAGCGTCGTCCTCCCGTTGCGGCACCCGATCCACGTCGCGAAGGCCGCCGCGACCGTCGACCGTCTCTCCGGGGGTCGGGTCGTCCTCGGGATCGCCTCGGGCGACCGCGACCCCGAGTACGCCGCCTTCGGTGTTGACCCCGAGGATCGCGGCGAAATGGTCCGCGAGAGCGTCGAAACGCTCCGGGCGCTGTGGAGCGAGTCGTTTCCAACCGCCGAGGGCTGGTGGGGTCGCCTCGACGGCGACGTGGACCTGTTGCCGAAGCCGACGACGGGGACGCTGCCGCTGCTGCCGACCGGGAACAGCCGCCAGTCGACATCGTGGATCGCGGAGCACGGCGACGGCTGGATCTTCTATCACCTCCCGGAGACCACGCTGCAGTCCTACATCGAGACCTGGCGAGCCCAAACGGAAAACAAACCGTTCGTCATCGCGATCCGAGTCGGCCTCGCCGACGACCCCGCGGCGGCCCCCGAACAGCTCCATCTCGGCTACCACGCCGGCGTCGAGTGGTTCCGGTCGTACTTCCGCCGACTCGAGGAGTACGGCCTCGATCACGCCATCGTCGGGCTACAGGCCGACGATCCAGAGCAGGCGATGACGACGTTCGCCGAGGACGTGATGAACAAGCTATGAACTACCCCTGCCTCCCCGGCCGCTGGTGCGGCTTCCTTGCGGCAGGGGCTTTCTGGTTCAACGACGCGCTTTGCATCCACAGCCTCTCGCCGAGGTGTGAACGTAGGGAGCGCAGTCTGGACAGGCGTTGATTCGGAGCGTCCCGCCCCCTAACTGCTCGAGTCCTCGATTGAAAATGTTCTTCGCCGCGTTCAGGTCACGGTCTTCAG
>CAZOFL010000006.1:0-39113 GCA_964579035.1 uncultured Natronomonas sp.
CGCCCACTTCGAGGTGATCGACGGCCCCGAGATCGTCTCGAAGTACAAGGGCGAAAGCGAGGAGCGCCTCCGGGAGACGTTCGAGCGCGCGATCGAGAACCAGCCTGCGGTCGTCTTCATCGACGAGATCGACTCGATCGCCGGGACCCGCGACGACGACGCGGACATGGAAAACCGGGTCGTCGCACAGCTGTTGACGCTCATGGACGGCCTCGAAGACAGAGGGCAGGTCATCGTCGTCGGCGCGACGAACCGGGTCGATTCGATCGATCCGGCCTTGCGGCGCGGCGGCCGCTTCGACCGCGAGATCGAGATCGGTGCGCCGAACGAGTCGGGCCGACGGGAGATCCTCGACGTCCACACTCGCGGGATGCCGCTCGGGGAGGGGGTCGACCTCGACGCGCTCGCGTCGCGGACCCACGGGTTCGTCGGCGCGGACATCCACGCGCTCGCGACGGAGGCCGCGATGGGTGCCCTTCGGGATCGCGAGGACAGGGCGGAGCTCACGGTGACGAAAGCGGACTTCGAGACGGCTCTCGCCGCGGTCGACCCCTCCACGATGCGGCAGTACGTCGCGGAGTCGCCGACCGTGACCTTCGAGGATGTCGGCGGACTCGAAGCCGCCAAACGGGTGCTCACCGAGGCCGTCGAGTGGCCGCTCGCCTACGGGGCACTCTTCGAGGAGACGAACACCGATCCGCCATCGGGCATCCTGCTGTACGGCCCGCCGGGAACAGGAAAGACGCTTCTGGCGCGGGCGCTCGCGGGTGAAAGCGACGTGAACTTCGTCTCCGTCGCCGGTCCCGAACTGCTCGATAAGTACGTCGGCGAGTCGGAAAAGGCGGTCCGGGAGGTGTTCGACCGGGCCAGACAGGCCGCCCCCTCGATCGTCTTCTTCGACGAAATCGACGCCCTCGCCGGGGTGCGCGGCGACGCGAGCGAGTCGACAGAGCGCGTCGTCTCACAGCTGCTTGCCGAACTCGACGGGCTGGCGGCGAACCCCAACGTCGTCGTGGTGGCTGCGACAAACCGGATCGAGGCGCTCGACCCGGCGCTGTTGCGCCCGGGGCGACTCGAATCCCACGTCGAGGTCCCGAACCCCGACCGCGACGCCAGACGCGAGATCCTCGCGGTGCACTCGAACGGCAAGCCACTCGGCGAGGACGTCGACCTCGACGAGCTCGCCGACCGGACGGATGGACGCTCGGGCGCGGAGCTCGAGTCGCTGGTCCGGGAGGCCTCGATGCGAGCGATCCGGGAACTGGCCGACGAACTCGGCCCCGAGGCGGCGACGGAGCGCGCCGACGAGGTCCGAATCGAGCGCACCCACTTCGAGGCGGCGCTTTCGGCACTCGACGGCGACGGCCCGAGGGGCGCGCCACGGACGGCCGAGTCCCAGTAGGCACCGACGCCGTTTATATACGTTCGGCGCGTCGTATCGGGACGGATGTACGACGACGAGCTGCCGGCGGAAACGGAGTCGTCGCCGGCGACCCCAGAGCGGCCGGTCGAACTCGCAGACGCGGCGGAACTCGAGACGTTCGTCTCCCGCTTCGACGTCGCGGTGGTCGAATTCTACACGGAGGGCTGTGGGATCTGTGCGAGCATGGAGCCGGTCGTGGGCAACCTCGCGAGGGAACTCGACGTCGCCGTCGGCGTCGTGAACCCGCGCAACGACCCGCCGCTCGTCGAGCGGTTCGACGTCCGCAGCGTCCCGCTTTTCGTCTGCTTCGTCGACGGCGCTCCGGTTGCCCGACGGGCGGAGGGGTTCGTCGGCGGCGACGACCTCACACAGTGGATCGAAACCCGGACGGCCGATCACGGCCTGTAACCCTTTTTAATACTTCGGCTCGGCACCCGACAGCTCGTACACCTCGTCCATCACGCCGTCGCGGCGCGACTGCCAGGCGTCGAGACCGTCGCTCGTCGTCGGGTAGTCGTCGTAGATCGACTTCAGGTCGGTCGCGAGCTCGTTGAGCTTCTTCAGCTCGAACAGCGTCCCCCAGTGGCCGAACGTCTTGACGGCGGTTTTGATCTTCAGCGGCCAGCTCATCGAGGCGGTCCCCTCGAGCGCCAAGGCGTCGGCGAGCTGTTGACCGGGCATCGCGCTCACAATGTCGACGAGTTCGTCGACGTCGTAAGTGCCGCCCCAGATGTTGTACAGGTCCATCGCGGCGAAGCGCTTACCGAAGTCGGTCTGGACGCGGCGGTTGTACGCCCAGAGGGCGTCCTCGTCGTCGGCTCGGCCCTCGGAAATCGCTTCCATGGCGGCCTCGGCGGCCCAGGTGCCGGCTTTCGCCGCGCCCGGAATACCACCGCCCGTACAGGGGTTGACGTGGGCGGCCGAGTCGCCGATCGCCATGTAGCCCGGGGCGACCGCCGAATCGTAGGGGCGACGCGTCGGCAGCGCCGCGCCGAGTTTGTCCTTGACCGTCGCGCCCTTGAACTCCTCGCGGTTCCGGATGTCCTTTTTGAGGTGTTCGACCAACTGCATCGGCTCCTTGTTCATCTGAAAGCCCAACCCGACGTTGATCTCCGTCGGCGTCCGGGGGAAATACCACAGGTAGCCGAGCTCGGCGGTCGGCTTGAACACGATCGCGTTGTGCCACTCGACCGGCTCGTCGAGTTCGATGACTTCCCGGTAGGCCGAGCAGAACTGCTGGTAGTTGACGTTGGTGTCGAACGTCGTCCCCTCGAAATCGGCCTTGTCCTGCAAAAGCGACAGCGACCCGGCGGCGTCGAGAACCACGTCGGCCTCGTACTCCGCGACGGATCCGCGTTTCGTCGCGGTGACGCCCGTCACTGCGCCGTTTTGAACGACGTCTTGGACGACCGTCTCGTAGTGGATCTCCGCGCCGGCGCGTTCGGCCTCCTCTAAGAGAACCTCGCCGTAGCGTTTGCGGTCGACGATCGCACCGTTGCCGCCGCGGAAGCCGATATCGAGGTTCTCGTCGGTCTTCGGGTTCTCGAAGCGGGCGAGGGTGATTCCTTGGTTGGTGAACGACTCCTCGCGGAGATACTCGAGGTCGATGACGTCGGGGAACGTGCTCGTCCCCTTGATGGCGTCGCCGCAGGCGATCCGGCCGCCTTCCTCTTCGCTCTTCCGCTCGAGGATGGCCACGTCGAGGCCGTCCCGGGCAGCCGTCGCCGCGGCGAAACAGCCCGCTGTTCCGCCGCCCACGACGACGATGTCGTACGATTCGGGGGGCATATGTTCGGTTTATGCGGTCCGACGTAAATAACCCATCAGTTACGGTTAATTTAAGAGCCGAACGGACGGCCGCCGGCTCCGCCTACCCCCTGTTGGCCAGGGCGGCCGCGAGCAGACACTCGACGGCCAACACCGCGGCGAGCGCGCCGAAGGCGACCTCCCATCCGGCGAGATCGGCGAGCGTCCCGACCACGACGCTGCCGAGCGCGCCCAACAGCATGTACACGGTCCGGACGAGGCCGAACCCGGCCGCGCGCTCGCTCGACGCCAGGCTGTCGATGAACCGCGATTGGACCGGCGCGCCCCACGACATCGCCACGCCGACGAGCGGCACCGCCGCGAGGACGGCCAGTCCCGATCCGACGACGAGCGCCCCGTAGCCGGCGACGCCGGTGCCGAACGCGAACGCGGCGACCCCGTCGCGGCCGAACCGATCCGAAAGCCCGCCCAAAAGCGGCTGTGAGACGCCGTGGACGACGAAATACAGCGAAAAGAGGACGCTCGCCGTCGCGGCCGTCTGTCCGTGGTACTCGATGAGAAACGCGGGGAGGAACGACGCCGTCGCCTGCCAACAGAACGCGCCCCCGACGGCCATGACCGTCGAGTAGCGGATCTCGGGTCGCCCGAGCAACTCCCGCAGCGGCGCGGTCTCGAACCGCGACCGCATCCGCACGTCGGGACGGGCGGGCGGCGTCGGATCGATCCGGAGCCAAAACAGCGCGAAAACCGGGACCGCCACGACTGCCCCGAGCAGAAGCGCGGCCCGCCAGCCGTAGCGCGCGCCGACGGCCGCCGCGGCGACCGGGGCGAGAAGCCCCGCGATCGGGCCCCCGGCGACGTGGATCCCGATAGCCCGTCCCACCTGCTCGAAGTGGCGGGCGAGAAGCGAGGTGGCGACGCTGTAATGGAGGCCCGCCCCCGCGCCGAGGACGACAGCCGTGATCGCGAAGACGGGATACGAGGGAGCGACGGCCAAAAGCAGGCTCGTCGCGGCCGTCAGTCCGACCGCGGTGAGGATGATCCGGCGCTCGCCGAACCGATCGGAGAGGACGCCGCTCGGGAACTGCGAGAGGGCGTAGGCCGCCCACATCCCCGACAGCGCGAGGCCGATCGCGCCCTTCGAGACCGCGAACTCGGCGGAGATCGCCGGCACCACGGGGCTGATGACGAGGCGGGCGACCATCGTCGCGGCGAAGGCGAACGTACACAGCGCGAGGGCGACGTATCGGTACTGCACGACACCGACGCTTTTCGCCCCCGTTGAAACACCCTTTCGATCGACGGGTGGTGACGCCCGGACCGCCCCCGTCGTCCGGGATCGAGGTCCCAACGGTTTTGATCGCGAGACGCGTAGCCGACGACGATGACTCAAACGGACGTACCCCGTCGGAACGGAATGCCGACCTTCGGCCTCGGAACCTGGCAAAACGACGATCCGGACGCCTGTGCGGAGTCGGTCCGGACCGCCCTCGAGACCGGCTATAGACACGTCGACACGGCCCAGATCTACCGCAACGAGGCGGCCGTCGGCCGCGGGATCGAGGCCGCCGACGTCGATCGGGACGACGTGTTCCTCGCGACGAAGGTCTGGACCGACAACCTCGCCGGCGAGGACGTGATCGAATCGACTCACGCGAGCCTCGATCGGCTTGGCACGGAGTATCTGGATCTGCTGTACGTCCATTGGCCGGCGGGGGCATACGACCCCGAGGGGACGCTGTCGGCGCTCGAGGGGCTCTACGAGGACGGAACGATACAACGGATCGGCGTCTCGAACTTCGAGCCCGAACACATCGAGACGGCGAGGGCCGCCATCGACGCCCCGATCTTCGCCAACCAGATCGAGATCCACCCGCTCCTCCAGCAGCGCGAACTGCGGTCGTTCTGTGCCGACGCCGGGATCGAACTCGTCGCGTACTCGCCGCTGGCCCGCGGCGACGTCTTCGAGGTCGACGTCCTCTCCGAGATCGCCGAGCGTCACGGCGTCAGCGAGGCACAGGTGAGCCTCGCGTGGCTCCGTCGGAGCGGCGTCACGGCGATCCCGAAAGCGACCGGCGCGGACCACATCCGTGACAACTGGGCGTCCCTCGATCTCGAGTTGAGCGCAGCGGAGATCGAACGGATCGACGCCATCGACACCGAACGCCGAATGGTCGATCCGGAGTTCGGCCCCAGTTCGTGGTAGCCGACGGCCGCCCGCGGCCGATGTGAGGCCGGAACCTATTTTGGTACCCGAGGGGACGGGTGTAGTATGGCTGATGGCGGTCTACTCGAGGGAGCGAAAGTCGACGTCGTTCGGCTCCACGAGACCTGGATGGAACTCGTCTTTCCCCGACAGCGGACCGCCGTTCACAAGGTGCTCGGCAAGTGGCAGCCCCGGACGCGGGGCGATCGGATCAAATACCGGCTCTGGGGCGCTCTCGGCGTCCCGCTCGTTGCCGTTTTATATCCGCTGTTGCTCGTGGGGTTCGCCGTCAGGTTCAACGCCCGGCGCTTCGACTCCGCGACGGCGCGGCTCGGTATCGTCGGCGTCGTCGTCCTCACCGCGCTGTTGTGGGGTGGCCTCACCGCACTCGCCCGGGTTCGCCTCGAGTTCGGCGGCTTCCTCGCCGTCGGGGCCGCAAGCGCCGTCGCCGTCGTCTCAGCGGGGCTGGCCGCGACCTTCACCCGTGTCGGCGGCCGCGGAACGACCGTGCTTCTCGGGTACCCGTTCGCGATGAACGCCGTGTTCCTCCCGCCGGTCGTCGCCGCGCTGTACGACCCCTCCTTGAGCGGCGTCTTGGTGCGAAGCGAGAGCCTCGCGATCTTCCTCCTCGACAACCTGCTGTACGTCTACGGGATCAGCGAGTACCTCCGGGCGAACTTCAGTCTGGAGGGGATCGGCGTCATCCTGATGTGGGTCGCGATCGCGACGCCGCTCGGGTGGTTCCTCGGCCTCGTTGTCACGCTTGCGGACCTCATCCGACCCCGCTCCGACGACGGCGCCAGCGACGACGCAGACGGCGAGTAATGCCCGAAGCTCCGGCTACAGCGTGTAGTCGTGGGTCCCGTCTTCCGTCTCGAGCGTCGCGACGAGCAACTCGATGACCGACGCGATGTCGTCCTCGTGGACGCTCTCGGTCGGCGTATGTAGATACCGGGTCGGAAAGGAGATCGCACCCGCGGGGCGTGGGCCGGCAGCGCGCTGGAGCCCGCCCGTATCGGTGCCGCCGGCCGGCAGCACCTCGAGTTGGTAGTCGATCCCCCGCTCCTCGGCGAGCGTCCGGATCCGACGGTTGAGCTTGGCGTTCGTGATGACGCTTGAGTCCTTCAGTTTGATCGCCGCCCCCTCGCCGAGGCGGGTCACCTGTGACCCGGTCTCGAATCCGGGGACGTCGTTCGCGACGGTCGTGTCCATCGCGAGGACGAGATCGGGATCGAGCTCGACACCGAGGGCCGACGCCCCGCGCAGGCCGACCTCCTCCTGCGTCGTCGCGGCGAAGTGGATCGTCACCTCCGGGTCGTCGATCCGGCGGGCCGCCTCGATCATGGCGAGCACGGACACGCGATTGTCCAGCGATTTGCTGACGACGCAGTCGCCGACCCGTCCGGCCCGTCCCCCGAGCGTGACGAGGTCGCCGATCGAGACCCGCTCCTCGACCGTGTCGGCCCCGAGGCCGAGGTCGACGCGGACGTCCTCGATTTTCGCCTCGGCGTCACGCTGTTCGTCGGTGAGCGTATGCGGCGGGACCGAGCCGATGACGCCCGGCAGATCCCCCTCGTCCGTGTGGATCACGACCCGCTGTGCGCGGAGGATCCGTGGATCCCAGCCGCCAAGGGAGTCCAGTTCGAGAAAGCCCTCGTCGTCGACGTGTTTCACCATGAACCCGATCTCGTCGATGTGGGCGGCGACGACCACCTCGTACCCGCTGTTTCGGCCCTCGACGGTGCCAACGAGGTTCCCCATCGCGTCCGAGCGGAGGCGGTCGACGTGGGGATCAAGCTCCGCCCGAACCAGCTCCCGGATCCGATCCTCGTACCCCGGGACGCCGGGCGTTTCCAGAAGGTCGACGAGCAGTTCGTAATCGAAAGCGTCGGGCATACCTTCCAATAGGGGCGGCGATTCAAAAACCACTGCGGTCGATCGGCGGTGTCGAGGGGGACGCCGGAGGTTTAAAACTGACTGGAGGATTGGGGAAGAACGTACGTCTCGACCGTGTCCACGCGGGAGAGCGTCACCGTCCCGCCCGCGTCGACGGTCGGTTCGCGGCGGCCGTCCGCGAGCAACTCGACCGGCGTCTCGTCGCGCTCGATGGAAAGGCGGATCGAATCGACCGGCAGGATCCAGTGGCCGGCCCCCGTCGCGAAGGGCGCGACCGGGACGACGCTCGCGACCCCGGTCTCGGGGGCGACGACCGGCCCGCCGGCGTTTCGGTTGTAGCCCGCGCTTCCGGCCGGCGTCGCGGCGACAACCCCGTCGGCCCGAAAGCGCGACACCGTCTCGTCGCCGGTGTGGACGGCGAACTCCGAGATCCGTGCGGGTTCGGCCGCCATGAGCGCGATCTCGAAGATCGCTCGAACGGGGTCGAACGGGCCTGTCGCCTCGACGACCGGGTGGGTGACGGTCGGCGGATCGCCGTCGAACACCCGCGCGATCGCTGCCTCGAGTCGCTCACGCGGGACCGATTGAACTCCGCCGTCGATTCCGACTGCCAACACCGGAACGCCGACCGACGCCCGGGCGAGGTCGACGACCGCGGCCTCGTTGCCCGCGAGGACGAACCGTACCGACCCGAACGCCGAACGGTCCTCGATCGGCGTGCCGCCGGCGGCTTCGACCGCCGAGGCTAACCGTTCGCCGCCGACGCATCCGACACGCTGTCCGCTCATCTACCTGCTTAACGGTCGGGGGGGTCAAAAGTCCAGTCGTCGCGTTGCGGCCCCCTGATCGAACGCGACCGCCTCGGTCGGGACACGGGAGAGTTTTTATTCCGCCACCGCAACCTCCTGGCATGCACGGCGTACTGGAGGAGTGGCGGCCGGCAGTCGACGGGACGATCGAGTCGCTGCTGCCCCGAACGATCGACGACGCCTACCTCGCGTCGTTTTTCGGCGACGCGACCTACGCCTACGACCCGGACGCGCTCCAGCAGGCGCTTTCGGATCCGGTCTGGAACCTCCTGGATCGCGGGGGGAAACGGTGGCGCGCGGTCCTGTTTCTGTTGTTCGTCGAGGCGCTCGGCGACGACCCCGAGTCGTATCTGGAGTACGCTGCGATCCCCGAGGTGATTCACAACGGGACGATCATCGTCGACGACGTCGAGGACGGCGCGACGCACCGCCGGGGCGAACCCGCCCTTCATCACGCCTTCGGAACGGATGTCGCGCTCAACGCCGGCAACGCCATGTACTTTCTTCCACTGAAAATCATCACCCGCAACCCCGGCGACCTCCCCCCGGACATCCGCCTCGACGCCTACGAGATGTTGATGGACGAACTCAACCGGACCCACCTCGGACAGGGGATGGATATCTGCTGGCACAACAAAAAGGAGATCGACATCTCGGAGTCGGAGTACCTCGAGATGTGTGCCTGCAAGACGGGGTGTCTCGCACGGATCGTCGCACGGTTGGCGGCCATCGTCACCGACAACCGCGACGCGGAGGACGCGGTCGCCGAATACGCCGAGGAGATGGCGATCGCCTTCCAGATCGCCGACGACGTCCTTGACGTCGAACACGCACTCGAGGAGGGCGGCGACTTCGGGAAGGGCGTCGGCAACGACATCCGCGAGGGGAAAAAGACGCTGATGGCGATCCACGCCGCCGAGAACGCCACGCCGGCGGACGCCGCCCGCCTCGAGGAGATCCTGTGGGCCGACGGGAACACCGGCGAGGAAGTGACCGAGGCGGTCGAAACCCTCGAATCGGCCGGCAGCGTCGAGTACGCCCGCGGCGTCGCGGCCGATCTGTCGGAGTCCTCGAAAGCGCGCCTCGGGAGCCTCGATCTCGAACCGGAACCGAAGGCGAAACTTGTCGCGTTCGCCGAGTTCGTGGTCGAACGGGATATCTAGGGAGCCGACTCCGAATCGCCGCGGACGCCCGTCGCGTCGAACCCGAGTTCCTCGACACCGTCGACGATCGACTCCTGGTCCGCATCGGCCTCATAGTAGAACACCACGTCGTACGTCCCATCGCGCATCAACTGTTGGCACTCCCAGACGAACTCGTCGTCCTCGAGTGTGAGTCCCTGGTGTTGGTTGACGCCGAACCGTTCGTCGTCGTTCCCGGAGTAGACGTACGTGTCCGTCGGCTCGAACCCGGCGGCTTCGGCGATTATGTGGCCGATATCGAGCGTCGCTTGATGAAGCGTCGGTTCCTCCTCCCCGGCCAGGTCGGTGGTGACAACGACGCCGTTGAGTCGGATCTCGCCGGGTTCCAAGAGCGCCTTCGTCCGTCGATACAGATCATCGTCGATGGCTTCGCTCATGGCGGAGCAAACGCTATCGAGCGTAATACAGGTCACGGTCCGTGGCGAGCCCGCCCGAACCGCGCCGCGGTCAGTTGCTGGTTCCGCTCCTTCCGCCCGTCCCGTACGGACTGTCGTCCCTTAGAGCCGCTGGAGGTTCTTTGCTCGCGGGCCTTTGTCGGCCTGTTCGATGTCGAACTCGACTTCCTGCCCCTCTTCGAGGTCCGGGCCGCCGACGTCTTCCATGTGGAAGAAGACGTCCTCGTCGGAGTCGTCGGTTTCGATGAAGCCGTAACCACCGGTGTCGTTGAAGAAATCGACTACGCCTTTCGCCATTGCACCCTGACGGAGGACGTTATGTTACAAAAAACTTCCCCTCAAAGCGGGCTCGAAGCGGGTGCTGAAAAACCAACACTCATGAACTCCGACATGCTAACCCGAGGCAGATGCTATCGCGCGTTCGGGGACTTACGATGCGGCTTTACGAACAGCTCCTCGAGCGGGAGATATCCGGCGTCCCGACTCACGTCGCGGTCATCCAGGACGGCAACCGCCGGTACGCCCGCGAGCGCGGCGCGGACAAAACAGACGGCCACCGCGCGGGTGCGGACACGACCGAACGGGTACTCAACTGGTGTGCCGACCTCGGTATCGAGGAGTTGACGCTGTACGCCTTCTCGACGGAGAACTTCGACCGCCCGCCTGAGGAACGCGAAGCCATTTTCGACCTCGTCACCGAGAAGCTCCGGAGCTTCGCCGACCGAACCGAGGTCCACGACAGAGGGGTTCGGATCCGCGCGATCGGGGAGACCGACCGGCTGCCCGAACGGGTTCGTGAGGCGATCGCTTACGCCGAGGGCCGGACCGCCGACTACGATCGGTTCCATCTGAACGTCGCGTTGGCCTACGGTGGCCGCGCCGAGCTGCTCGGCGTGACCCGGGATGTCGCCCGCGCGGCCGCGGCCGGCGACTGTGACCCCTCGGACGTGTCCGTCGAAACGGTCGAGGAGCGGCTCACGACTGGGCCGACACGCGCCGTCGATCTCATCATCCGGACCGGCGGGGACGAACGAACCTCGAACTTTCTGCCGTGGCACGCCAACGGCAACGAGGCCGCGGTGTACTTCTGTGCTCCCTACTGGCCGGAGTTCTCCCGGATCGACTTTCTGAGGGCGATCCGAACCTACGAGTCCAGACAGGAGTCGTGGCGACAGACCCGCATCAGGCGGGCGGCGGCGCTCGTTCGGGCGGCCGGCGACGTCGAGTTCGACGAGGCGGGCCGGATCCTCGGGAGCGTTCGTCCCGGCTCCGAGGAGGATCCCGACGAGCAGACGGACCGAGACACGTCCGTCAGCTGAACTGTTACTCGCTTCACTCGCCGTCCGACCTTCCGTCACTCGCCGGTGCTCGTGACGGCGTTCGGCCTATCGGCCAAACCGGAGGAAGACTCGCTGTCGCTCGTCTTCCAGGGCTCGGACGCCCCGCTTCGCTCAGCGTCCGAACCGCCGCTTCCGCTCCTGAAACTCCCGGACGGCGCGGAGGAAGTCCCTACGTCGGAAGTCCCGCCAGTTCACGTCGGTGAAATACAGCTCCGAGTACACCGATTGCCAGATCAAAAAATCCGAGAGCCGCTCGGCGCCGGTCTTGATGACCAGATCCGGTGGCGACTGGAAGACGAGCCGGCTTTCGATCTCCGCTTCGTCGATCTCCCCGGGATCGAGTTCGCCCGCGGCGGCGTCCTCGGCGATCCGCCTGACGGCCGCGGCGAACTCCTGTCGGCCGCCGAGGCCGATACTCACCTGTACCGGCGCGTCGGCGGCCGCGTCGGCACCGGGCGACCGGATCGCGACCGCCCGGGGGCTGTCCAGATCCGAAAGCGCCGTCCGAAGCGTCGGGATCACGGCCTCATCGAGCACGCTCACGTAGATCAACACCTCCTCGGTACCGATCTCGAAGGCCCATCGGAGAAACGACGAGAGCGTGTCGTAGGCACCCCGTTCGAGCAGATCTCGCTCGGTCGTGACGAGTGCGACCCGTCCGGGGACGGCCTCGTCGCTCAACCGGATCCGGGCGGCGAGATAGCGGTCGTACAGTCCCACAAGCGGACGTACACCGCCCGAATCCTCAACGTGTCGGTCCAGTCCGGCCTTCGGGAAGGTTAAGTGATCAAGGGGGATATCTCGGCCCGTGACAGGGGACACCCAGCGGGCCATCGGCTATCTCCTCCTCGGGAGCCTGGCCTTTGCCGCCCCGTTGCTCGACGGCCGGGTCGAAGCGCGTGTCGCCGCGGTCGGCACCGTCGCCCCCTTCGCCATTCTCGCGACCGTCGCGCTCGCTTCCTCCAGCGGACCGCTGTTCGAACTCTTCGCCCGCCGCAGCGACCGCGAGGAGCGGCGCCTCTACAGCCTCGCCTCGTTCGCGCTCGCAGGCTGTGCGCTCGCGGTGCTGTTCGTCGCGCTGTCGCTTCCGCTCGCCGCCTTCCTCGCCGCGGTGTTCGCCCTGACGGCCGGCAATCTCGGGCAGCGAATCGCCGTCTCGCGCGTTCCGGCTCCGGTCGTCGGGGCGTCGGCGTTTGCGGTCCTCGGGACGGTCGCCGGCGTCGTCGCGGTGCTCGTCGCCGGGGAACTGGGAGGGGCCGTCCCGCCGTTCCCGATCGTCGTGTTCGTCGTCGCGAGCGGTGCGATCGTCGGCGCGATCGTCAGAGCGACGCTGTCGCCGCTCGATGACTCCTCGGTGTTGCTCTCGGCCGCGCTCGTGATGTGGTTTCTGCTCGGGTTGGAGCCGACCGCGGGGCTGGGCCGGATCGCGGTCGGAGTCGCCGTCACGGTCGCGTTGGGGTACGTCGCCTACGCGCTCGGGACGGCTTCGACGACGGGGACGCTCAGCGGCGTGTTGCTCTCGCTTTGGGCGATCGTCCTCGGCGGGTACGGCTGGTTCGTTCTTCTGGTGACGTTCTTCGGCCTCGGCGGATTGGCCTCGAAGTACCGCTACGAGGAGAAACTCACACGCGGGATCGCCCAGGAAAACGAGGGGGCCCGCGGCGGCAGTAACGTCCTCGCGAACTCCGGTGCCGCCCTCCTCGCCGTCGTCGCCTACGCCGCTTCCGGGGAGATCGGCGTCGACCCGCTCGTCGCCCAGTTCGTCTTTGCCGGCGCGGTCGCGGCCGCGCTCGCGGACACGTTCTCCAGTGAGTTCGGCGGTCTCTTCGACTCCCCGCGGCTGATCACGACCTTCGAACCGGTCGCTCCGGGCACCGACGGGGGCGTCACGTGGCAAGGGGCCGTCGCCGGTGTGGTCGGCTCCGGCGTCGTCGCGGCGCTCACGCTGGTGTTTTTCGGGTTCGATCCGTTCTGGGCGCTTTTGATCCTCGTCGCGGGCTTCCTCGGCATGGTCGTCGACAGCGTCCTCGGGGCGACCGTCGAGGGCGACCGGGTCGGCAATCAATCCGTCAACCTGTTGGCGACGCTGTCGGCCGGCCTCCTCGCCGGCCTCGTCGCCGCGGTTTCGCTCGTATGATCCGCCCGATGAAACCGTCCGATCGGCCGATCCTCCGGACGCTCCAGGGCGAACTCACCTACGCCGATCCCGATCGCCTCGAGGCCGCGATCGACGGCCCGTTCGTCGGTCGCGTCGCCGACGACGGCGGTCGGGCCGTCGGCTACGCCGTCGCGTTTCCGGGACGCCCGGCGACGCTTTCGGAGCTCGTCGTCGCCCCCGACGCGCGGCGGGCGGGCCACGGCCGGGCGCTCGTCGAGTCGATCGCCTCGGCTCTCGAGGCCGACCGGATCGTCGTCGCGACGCCCGTCGAAAACACGTCCACAAAACGGTTTTACATTGCCCTGGGGTTCGATCGCGAGGGGGTCCGCCCCGGGTTCTACGCCGACGGGACCGACGCGTCAGGCTTCGTTCGGCGTGAGTAGCTGGTCCGCGGTTCGGATCCGGACGCTCGTCGGGCGCTTGACGAACTCGCCCATCGAGGTCGCAACCACGTGATCGACGCCGCGCTGTGCGGCGATGTCGAGGAGCCGCTGATTCAACTCGCCGTCGACGACGAGGGCAGTCGGGACGCGTTCGGCCGAGGAGAGACGTTCGAACGCCTCGTCGGCGTCACCGTCAGCGATCACGCCGAACTCGTCGTCGAGCAGGCGGACACGGCCCGTGGAGTCACCGATCACCTCGCGGACGTGGCTCCGAATCGTCTTCGGTCGGTCCGAAGGCTCCGGCCCGGCGCCCTCGCCCGCAACTTCCGGGGGTTCCTGGGACGTTTCGGGCGTCCGTTCGGCGGTCTGCTCCGTGTCTTCCGACGCGTCTTCGTCCTCGTCGTCGCGCGTCGACGGGCCCCCGGATCCGTTTACCTCTGCGGCCGGCGCATCCGACCCTTCAGTCGGCTGCTCGTCGCGGTCGGCCGCCTCGGACGCTTCCCGGACTTTCCGATACGGGACTTTCTCGCGGAGCGCCGCCATCACCTCGTGGCGGGCGAGATCCTCTACGGACTGGCCCTCCGGGGCGCGCGCGACGTAGTCGATACTGCCGACCTGTGCCAACTCCTTCCGGATGAGTTCGCCGCCGCGGTCGCCGTCGAGAAACGCCGTAACCGTCCGGGATTCGGTCAGTTCCGCGATCGCCTCGGGGATGTTCGTTCCCTCGACGCCGACGGCGTTTTTGATGCCGTACTGAAGCAGGGTGAGCACGTCCGATCGCCCCTCGACGACGACGATCGCGTCGGAATCTTTGACGCGGGGGCCGGCGGGGAGCCCCTCGTACTCGGTGATGTCCTCGATTCGGACGGACTCGCGGACCTCCTTGACGAGATCGCTACTCGACCGCATCGACTCGTCGAAAGCACTCCCGAGAAGCGCCTTCGCGCGCTCGACGACCTCGCGCCGCTTGGCCGCCCGGACGTCCTCGATCTTCCGGACCTCGATGGTCGACCGACAGGGGCCGACCCGGTCTATCGTCTCCAGTGCGGCACCGAGGATCGCCGTCTTGACCTGATCGAGGCTGGTCGCGATCGTGATCCGGCCGAACGACTGGCCGTTCTGGGAGTCGATCTCGACGTCGATCCGACCGACTTTCGAGGAGTCCTGTAGCTCACGGAGGTCGAGTTCGTCGCCGAGGAGGCCTTCGGTCTGCCCGAAGACCGCCCCGACGACGTCGGAGCGCTCGACGATCCCCTCCGCAGTGATGTCCGCGTGTACGAGATATTTCGCTGTGTCTTGCATTGGTGAAGTGCCCGTCGCCGGGCGGTGATGGTGATTGACCCATGAGTGGCCCCATGGCTGTTTTAAATACGGCCGCTCGGACGTATAAATGATGCGGCACGGATCGATATCGCCGGAGTCTCCGGCCGGATCGCTGGAAGTTCGGTCACTCCCCGTCGCAAATCGGCTCCGATATCGATAAAAAACTCCGTATATTGAAAACAACGGCTACCGAGCCATCGTGGTGAGCAACCGTCCGCCGGCGTACCCGTAGCGGCCGCTCGTTGTACGCTGGCAAATAAAAAGCGAAATCGAATCGAGTGCCCCTCAGAACGTCTCGAGGTACCGGTCGATCTCCCAATCGGAGACGTCGACGAGGTAGTCGGTGAACTCCTCGTTCTTCGCCTCGACGAACTTCTCGCCGACGTGGTCGCCGAGGGCGCCGAGGATTACCTCGTCCTCTTCGAGGGCGTCGACGGCTTCCCCGAGGTTGGTCGGGAGCGTCTCGATGCCGTACTCCTCGCGTTTCTGCTCGTCGAACTCGTAGATGTTCTCGCGGATCGGATCCGGGGCCTCGAGATCGCGTTCGATCCCGTCGAGGCCGGCGGTGATGAGCGCGGCGAAGGCGAGATACGGGTTACAGGACGGGTCGGGGAAGCGCGCCTCGATCCGGCTGGCGGCGGGAACGCGCGCGGCCGGCTTGCGGATGAGCGCCGACCGGTTGCGGTCGGACCAGGCGACGTAGACGGGTGCCTCGTAGCCGGGGACGAGTCGTTTGTAGCTGTTGACCGTCGGGTCCGTGACCGCACAGATCGCGGGCGCGTGGTCGAGGATACCGGCGAGGTACGAGTGGGCCGTTCCCGAGAGATTGAACTCGTCGTCCTCGTCGTGGAAGGCGTTCTCGCCGTCCTCGAACAGCGACATGTGTGTGTGCATCCCCGAGCCGTTGATTCGCGCGACGGGCTTGGGCATGAACGTCGCATGCAGGTCGTGTTGGGCGGCGATCGCACGGACGACCGTCCGGAAGGTCGCGACGTTGTCGGCGGTCGTCAGCGCGTCGTCGTACTCGAAGTTGATCTCGTACTGTCCCTGGGCGACCTCGTGGTGGCTGGCCTCGATCTCGAAGCCCATGTCCTCGAGCGCGTAGATGATGTCACGTCGGACGTCGCTCGCGAGGTCCTTCGGTGCGAGGTCGAAGTAGCCGCCGTGGTCCGCGAACTCGGTCGTCGCGTAGCCGTCCTCGTCCTGTTTGAACAGGAAGAACTCCGGTTCGGGGGCCATGTTGATTTCGAAGCCGTGTTCCTCGGCGCGTGCGATCGCCTGCTTGAGCACATACCGGGGGTCACCTTCGAACGGTTCGCCCGTCGACGTGTTGTACACGTCACAGATCAGCCGCCCGGCGGCGTCTTGATCGTCCGATCTCCACGGGAGGACAGCGAACGTGCTCGGATCCGGGACAAGGCGCATATCGGATTCTTGGATCCGGACGAACCCCTCGATCGAGGAGCCGTCGAAGTAGATCCCGTCAGTGAACGCTTTCTCGGCCTGATCGGCCGGCACGGAGACGTTTTTGACCGTTCCGAGGATGTCGGTGAACTGCAGTCGAAGGAATCCGACATCCTTCTCTTCGATTTCGTCCAGAACGGCCTGTGCTTCGCCCGTGAGACCACCGTCAGTGGCTACGTTGTCGTTCGTCATGTTTCTCGTCATCTGTTTCGACGTGTCCCCGTACTAAAACCTTGCTGATCTGCGCAAATCTCTCTCCCCTGGATAGAGAACTGAATATTCGTAAACTTCTAAACCCTCCAGCGTGTATCCGGTCGTAATGACGTACGAAAATCTCGATCGGAAGTTAGTAAACGCGCTACTGGAAGACGGCCGCGCCTCGCTTCGTTCTCTCGGGGAGGACCTCGACGTCTCGGTGACGACGGTGTCGAACCACATCTCGAACTTGGAGGAAGAAGGGATCATCCAGGGGTATGCGCCGATCGTCGACTACGGCGAACTGGGCTACGACGTGACCGCCATCATCCAGCTCAAAGTCGAGGGGAGCGCGCTTCCGGACATCACGGACCGCCTGCAGGAGCACAAACACATGGTCACCGTCTACGAGGTCACCGGCGATCACGACGTCATCGCCGTCGGCAAGTTCACCGACACTGACCACATGAACGAACAGATCAAGGAACTGCTCATCGATCCGGACATCAAGGAGTCGAACACGAGCGTCGTCCTCAACAGCGTCGCCGAAAACGAGCAGTTCGATCTCGATTACTGAGGGAACTGGCCCCGATTTCCGGCGGAGGCCGGCCCGAACCCACGCACCGCGGTTAGCGCGGCCGATGTCCACTCAGTGACATCGGTACGCGGATTTTTTATCGCCATCGGGCGTAGCGTTCGGCATGGCAACCCAGACCCGGTTCAAGTCGGTCATCGCGCGGATGTTCGGGCTGTTCCTGTTCGTCGTCGCGGCCGGGAACTTCCTCGTCGGTCAACTCGATTTCGGAATCCTGTTTGCCGTGATGGGATTCGTGTTCGTGTCCCTTTCGGGGTATATACTCAGCAATCCGGACCAGTTCGGCAACGACGAGACGGTCTCCGACCGGCGCGTCCGTATCGCCGTGCTCGGCGGGTGGGGGCTCATTCTCCTCACCGCCGTGGTCATCGCGGCGCTCGCGCTGTCTTAAAAATCGGGGCCACGTCGGCGGCTGCCGGCGACGTCAATCGAGGCAGTACTGCACGAAGTTCCGGAGGATCCGGAGCCCGGTGTCGCTCGATTTCTCGGGGTGGAACTGGGTTCCGAAGACGTTGCCGGCCTCGTTGGCGACGATCGCCGGGAACGCCCGACCGTACTCCGTCGTCGCGACGACGGCGTCGTCGTCGTCCGGCGCGGCGTAGTAGGAGTGAACGAAGTAGGCGTAGTCGCCGTCGATCCCCTCGGCGATCGGGTGCCCACGCCGGACGTCGAGTTCGTTCCACCCCATGTGCGGAACCTTCTGTCCCTCGTCGAACCGGAGATTCGTTCCGGGGACGAGATCCAACCCTCGAACGTCGCCCTGTCCGACCGTCTCGGCCTCCTCGCTGGTGGTGAGAAGCATCTGCATGCCGAGACAGATCCCGAAGAGGGGTCGCCCTTCCTCGGCGGCGTCGACGAGCGCGTCGCGGAACGGACCGGCGTTCTCCATCCCCTCGCTGAACGCCCCGACGCCCGGTAACACGATGCCGTCGGCGGCGTCGAAGTCGGCCGGATCGGCCGAAAGCGTCACGTCCGCGCCCGCCCGCTCCAACCCTCGGGTGACGCTCCGGAGGTTTCCGAGCCCGTAATCGACGAGGACGACGTCCGCCGTCCGTTGTGTGATGCTCATACCGCCCTTTCGTCGGCCGGCCGCAAAGTGGGTTTCCATCGCGCCCCCGATCAGAACTCGCCGAGGCGCGATTGGTCCCCGCCGCCCTCGACGAGGTCGACGGCGGCCTCGAGCGCCGACTCGAACGTCTCGCGCTGGCTCGGATCGTACAGCGTCGCCGCGGGGTGGACGCAGACGAGCACGCGGCGCGGGGCGTCGGCGATCCGGGCGTCGTGGACGGAGCCGGCCTCGGCGGTCACCGACACCGACCGGCCGAGCAGGTGTTCGGAGGGGACCTTTCCGAGCGCGACGACCACGTCGGGGTCGACGGCCGCGATCTCGCGTTCGAGGTGGGGGCGGCAGTTCTCCAGTTCCGCCGCCGTCGGATCGCGGTTCTCCGGGGGGCGACACCGCGCGCAGTTCGTGATGCGGACGTCCCGGCGAGCGAAGCCCTGGTCGCGGAGCACCTCGTCGAGGACATCGCCCGAGCGGCCGACGAACGGCTCGCCGGTCTCGTCCTCCTGTCGACCGGGGGCCTCGCCGACGAAACACAGCGCCGCGTCGGTCGGCCCGACGCCGTTGACGATACGGCCCCGGGAGCCACACAGCTCCTCACACCGGGTGCAGTCGGTCACGTCGATCTCGTCTGTCACGTCGAACCGATGGGCCGGCCGGGAGTTAACCCCGCCGGTCACTCCGTCGGGAAGACGGACTCACGCCGGGCGGCGTCGACCCGGGCCGCGAGCCGCTTTCCGACCCGGAGGGGTTCGGGCCGCCGCCCGCGGGTGTAGGCGCCGACGACCGACGCCGCCTCGTCGCGACCGAGTCCGGCGCTTCTGAAAAACAGCGGCTCGTCCGTGCCCTCGAATCGATGTCGGTCGGGAAGCGACCGGTAGGCGTCGAGCCGGGCCGTCCGTGTCTCCCCTTCGAACGCCTCGTCGATGCCTGCTTCGAGGCCGTTGCTCTCCTCGAAAGAGACGGCGATGACGGGACGGTCGATCGCCGCCGCCAGCCGATCGACGCGGACGACGTTGTACCACGCCAAGGCGACGCCGGCGACGAAGAGATACCGGACGTCGGGCCGATCGAGACGATGCCACAGCGCGACGATCCCGTCCGTCGCGTCGTCGCCGCCGACCGTACACCCCGAAAACGCGAAATCGTCGACCCTGCGGTCGGCGGCGACGACGGCGCCGGCGAGGGTGCTCCTCGCCCCGCCGTCTCGACCCCGATAGGACTCGGCGACGCCGAGCGCCAACCGCCCGGGTTTCACTCGCCGCGGAGCTCCTGATACGCCTCGAGTAAGTCCTCGCTCGAGGCGTCGTCGTACTCGAAGCGTATTTCGCCCTCGTGTGCCGCCGTCGCTCGTCCGTCGGCGTCGTCGAGCTCATCGGTGTCGATCCGGTTGTTCTCCCGTTCGGACTCGTCGTAGCTTCCGAACCCCATGAGTGCTACTAACACGTTGGGGGTTGTAAATGATGCGGCGACCGGAAGCCGACGTCCACCTGTGGCGGACGGGTCGCCGGACTGCGGGTCAGTGGGTGAGTTCGCCAGCAGCGTTATCACCGGAGTCGCTGTAGGGCGACGCAATGGAGCCGGAGGTACCGCCCGGTGTCTGAGGCCCGATCCGGGCCCCCGATCGTGGCGTACGTCGGCCGCGGCCCGGCGATCGACCCGGACGGTCGATTTCGTCTCGAACGCGTCGACCCCGCCTCGGTCGCGTCGTACGCGTCGCACGCCGACTGCGTCGTTCTCGAGGAACCGGGTGGCGGGTTGGACGCCCTCGAACGCCTCCGTGGTACGTCGACCCCGACCGTCCTCTACGACCGGACCGCCGATCCGGCCGTGGCCGCTCGCGCGACGCGGGCCGGCGTCACGGAGTACGTCGTCGACGGCGGGGCCGAACGACCGATCGACCGGATCGCCGCCGTTGCGGGGGCCGGCGACGGTCGAGCGCCGGAGTCGAGTCGCGCAACGGACCTCGCGAGACCCGACCAAGGCCGTTTCAGACATCTCTTCGATGCGCTCCCCGATCCGGTTGTCGACGTCGAGTTCACGGACCGCGGGCCGATCGTCCGCCGGGTGAACGGCGCCTTCGAGCGGACGTTCGGTTACGACGATTCCTCGATCAGGGACCGGCCGCTCAACGAGGCGATCGTGCCGGCCGAACGGCTCGACGAATGCACGCTCCGGGGCGGTAACGAAGCCGCGGAAATCGAGCGCCTGACCGCCGACGGCAGGCGGACGTTCCTGTTCCGTGGGTTCAGTTACCGATACGACGGAACCGAGCGCGGCTTCGGGGTCTACACCGACGTAACCGACCGGCTCGAACAGGAGCGCAGGCTCCGGGTGCTCCACCGGGTGTTGCGCCACAACCTCCGCAACGAGATGACAGCGATCATCGGGTACGCGGACATGCTCGCCGAAACGGCCGAATCGGAGGCGTGCCGCGACCACGCCGAACGGATCCACAGGCAGGCGATGAACGTCTCGGAGCTCGGCGAACAGGTCAGACGCATCCAACAGGCTCTCGACATCGACCGCAAGCGGGTTCCGATGGACCCCGAACCGCTCGTGACCGACATCGCCGATCGCTTCCGGTCGACACACCCGGAGACGACGATCCGCGTTTCGGGCGGCGGTGACGGGGCGGTCGTCGGCGACGAACTGCTGAAAATCGCCATCGAGAACCTGATCGAAAACGCCATCGAACACCATCCGGGGGCGGCGACGGTGGACATCGAAGTGGCGACCGCAAAGAGCGAGTGGATCGATATCACGGTCCGCGACGACGGCCCCGGAATCCCGGAGCGCGAACGCGCCGTCGTGAGCGGCAGTCGGGAGATAACGCAACTCGACCACAGCGTCGGGCTCGGCCTGTGGCTCTCGCGGTGGGTCGTCCGTGGCGTCGACGGACAGCTCCTGTTCGGCGACTGCGAGACCGGCTCCGAGGTGACGCTTCGACTCCGTCGGGTAGGGGGTCGGTCCCCGGATCGAGGGTGAGGCGGGCTCTCGATCCCGTCCCCGGGTATGAATACCCCGGCGGCCGAGAGGCCTGTATGGACGTGACAAACGTGACGGCGGACGCGGAGACGTTCACCTGCAACGCCTACCTGGTCGAGGGCGACCGAACGGTTCTGGTCGACGCTGGTGCCTGGGACGGCGTCGTTGACGCGGTCTCCGAGCGGACCACGGACCTCGATGCGGTCGTGTTGACTCACCAACACAGCGATCACGTCGCCCGGCTCGATTCGGTGCTCGATGCCTTCGACGCGTCGCTGTACGCCTACGCCGACCATCCGCGTCGGGACGGCGAACTCGCCGGCGGCGATCAGGTCTTCATCGGCGACGAGCCCTTCGAAGTAGTGTACACCCCCGGCCACGCCGACGATCACGTCTCCTTCGTTTCCGAATCGACGCTGTTCAGCGGGGACGTGGTCGTCCACGACGACGGCGCGTTCGACTACGGGAGCTTCGGCCGGACGGACATGCCCGGACAGTCGAGAGAGCAACTCATAGAGAGCATCGAGACGCTGTTGGCGGCGACCGGCGACGGCGTCGAGCACATGTACGCCGGTCACGGCGACGTGTTCCACGGCGACGTGCGCGATGTCGTCGGGACGGCACTCGAACGGGCCGAAAAGCGCGAGCCGAAGTACCCGGACGGCTGACCGAGCGACGCCCGCCGCGTGATCGACACGCTCGGAATTTCTTTCGGCGTGATCGGATAGATGGGTAGGTTTTTGCCGTTGGGTCGTTCATTGGTATCGAATGACTTGGAACCCAGACCGGCTCGCGGGCGAGTTCGAACCGCCCGAGTCGGTGCGGCCGACAGTCGAACGCGTCCGGGAGTTCGTCAGAAACGACGTTCGAGCGATCGAAAAGGAGTACGAGGAGTACTTCGGCGACCCGGTCAACCACCTCGACGAGGACGCGAAGCTGATCCCCGAAATCCACGAGGCCCAATCGGAGGTCCGCCGGCGCTCCGCCGAGGAGGGGCTGTACGCGCTGCATCTGCCCGAGGAGGTCGGTGGCGGCGGGCTCTCACAGCTCGAACACTTCTACGTGATCGAGGAGGTGTTCCGGTACGGTACCGGCCACGGGTCGGGACTGACGAAGTCGGTGTTGGCCTGGACCGAAGGACCGTCGCCGCCGCTTTTGCACCTCGATGACGACCAACGCGAGACGTGGCTCACGCCGCTGGTCGAGGGGGAAGAGACCTCCTGTATCGGCATCACGGAACCCGGTGCCGGCTCCGATATCGGGGCGATCGAGACGACCGCCGAGCGCGACGGCGACGGCTGGGTGATCAACGGCCACAAGCGCTACATCACGAACGGTCCCTACGCGGACACCGCCCAGATCCTGGCGAAAACGGATCAGGCCGACGGCGCGGAGGGCATGGCGATCTTTCTCGTCGATATAAACGAGAACCCGGGGATCCGTCCCGGGAAGATCAACACGAACCTCATGATGGACGGGATCACGTCCGATCTCCACCTCGACGACTGTCGCGTCGAGGACCGCCAGCTGGTCGGCGAGGTGGGCCAGGGGCTCCAGCTCGCGCTCTCGTGGATCAACTGGCGCCGAATAAATCGTGGCGGCATGTGCGTCGGCATGGGTGAGTACCTCCTCGACCGCATGCTCGAACACGCCGAAGAGCGGAAGGCGTTCGGGAAGCCGATCGGGGCGAACCAGGCCGTCCAGTGGCCGATCGTCGAGACGGCGACCGAACTGAAGGCGACGCGGGCGTTCTCCAGACAGCTCATCGGGGAGTACGAATCGATCGCAAGCCTCGAGGAGCTCCACCAGCCGCCGGAAGCGAGACAGCTCCTCTCGATGCTGAAGTACTACCCCGAAGAGCAGCTGTTCGGCTGGTCCGACCGGGCGATACAGGTGCTCGGCGGGCAGGGGCTCATGCGCGCCGGCGGCGTCGAGCGGGTGTTCCGCGTCGCACGCAACCTCCGGATCCCCGCCGGTGCGACGGAGATCCAGAAATCGACCATAGCGAAGACGCTCGGCCTCGGGGAGTGAGATGCGGGGCGACGGCCGGCGAATCTTGTTTCTCCTGTTGGATGGTGCAGCGGACCGCCCCGCCCCCGAACTCGGCGGCAAGACGCCGCTGGAGGCGGCCGAGACGCCGGTACTCGATCGGCTCGCCGCCGCGGGCGTCTCCGGCATCGCCGACGTCGGGTCGCCGGGGACGCCGATGCCGAGCGACCGCGCCCACGCCCGGCTGTTCGGCTACGATCCGGCCGAACTCCCGCGTCGTGGCGTCCTCGAAGCCCGCGGACTCGGCCTCTCGGTATCCGACGAGGGCGTGACAGCCAGCGCGAGCTTTGCCCGGCTCGAATCGTCGACAACCGGCGGGCCGTGGACGATCACCGACCGATCACTCTCCGAGGCGGGGGATCGATGCGCGGAGGACGCCGCCCTCGTCGACTCGTTCGACGCCGACGGGAGCGCGATTACGCTCGAATACACCTGGAAGAACCGCGGCATACTCCGGCTCGAAAGCGACGCGCCCCTCGATCCGGGCGTGACCGACACGGACCCCTTCGAGGCGGGGCTGCCGGTCGTCCGGCCCGAAGCGACGGCCGGGGCCGACGACCCCGAGGCGGCCACCAGAACGGCGGCGGCGCTCGAGGCATACACGCGCTGGAGCGTCGACCGACTCCGTGCGGGCGATAGCGACGTAGTTCTCTCGAAGTGGGCGGGGGCGCCGACCCATCCCGAACCGTTCGCCGATCGGCAGGGGATGGACGCCGCCTCCGTGACGCCGAAGCCGGTGCTTGCGGGCCTCGCGGAGACGCTCGGGATGGCGGTCATCGATCCGCCAGAAGCCTACGCCGAACGCGCTGTCACCGCCCGCGACGCGCTCGACTCGTTCGAGTTCGTCCACGCACACTACCCCGAACCGGACGAGATCGCCCACAAGGGCACGCCGACCGAAAAGAAACGCGAACTGGAGGCGATCGACGCGTCGCTCTCGGATCTGGTCGCGACCGTCTTCGAGGAGCGGATCGTCACTATCGTCACCGCCGATCACACCACCCCGAGCGTCGGAAACGTCGTCCACTCGGGGGAGGCCGTGCCGATCACGGTTGCCGCGCCGACCGCCCGAACCGACGACGTCGAACGGACCGGCGAACGGAACGCGGCGGCCGGCGGGCTGGGGCGTCTCGACGGCGTCGACGTGCTCTCGATCGCCCGCTCGCTCGGGGACCGCGTGCTCCTCGATGGGCTGCGGCGGACGCCCGGTGGTGGGACCGTTCCGACGACTGACGTTCGACCGCTGGGCGACGGGAGCGAGGAGCCGTGAACGGGGGGCAGATCGAGGCCGTTCCGAGCCGGTGTGGCTGTGCCGGGAAGACGCCGCTCGAGCGGGTCGTCAGGCCGGCGCTCGCGTCGCTTCGGGCGGAGCACTCGCTTACGATCGCCGGCGACGTGGAGGCTGGACTGTTGCCGAACACCGCCGGGATCGAACGCTCCGTCGCCGACGACGACGGTGGGGCCGGCCGGTTTGTTGCCGCGGCGTTCGTCGATCCCGAGCGCGGATCGGACGCCGAGGCGTTTCGGGGGCTGCTGGCGTCGGCCTATCGGCGGTGGGGCGGGCGGGCCGGCGGCTCGACGACGGTGATCAAGGGTCACTCGATCCAGCTCGGTCCGGGGGCGAAATCGGCCGTGTGGGGCGAGCGGCTTCGGCCGACCGGCGAGCGCCGCCCGGGATACCGGGTCGCGAACGTCGACGTGATTCATGCACTCTCGGGGATCGATCCGGTCACGCAGGCCGGCGTTGCGAGCGCACACGCGCTCAACGACTGCTACACGCAGGGTGCGGCGGGCGACCGTCGCCTCCGGCCGATCGTCGGCGTCCCCGACGCGACGGCCGTCGATCCGGATCGGGTCCGCCGGTGGTACCGCGAAGCGGCCGCCTCGGACATCGCCGTCAGCGAGCCGTCGGTCGTCGCCCACGGTGGCCGCGGCTGGCAGTTCGGGGCGTCGGTCCTCGCCGTGACGACCCGGACGCCGCCGGTGGAGACCGGGGCGATCGAGGCCGGCGACGAGGTGTTGCTTCACCGGCCGCCCGGCGCGCTCGCGCTCCTCGCGGGGCGCGCCGGCGGGGACGGACCGATCGACGGGACGACGGCCGATCGGGCGATCGAAGCGCTCGCCGCCGATCACGCCCCGGTCGCGCGCGCAATCGCGGCGTCGTCTCCCCCGCCAGACGGGGCGTTCGATCCGGCACGGCACCTGAAGTGGGCCGGCGATATCTCCGGACCCGGAATCGGTGGCCTCCTCGGCACCGTCGAGTCGGCGGGCTGTGGACTGTCGTTCGACGCCTTGTCGCTTTTCGACCGGGAGGGACTCGATGCCGTGCGGGAGCGGTGGATCGTCCCCGACGTGACTGTCGAGACGAACGGGCCGATCGCGGCGATCGGAACTCCGTCGGCGCTCGATCGCTTCGAACGAAGGCTCTCGGGGTGTCCGTCGGCCGACCCCACCGGAGTTGGAACTGTAACCGATCGAACCGGCATACTCCGATGGGACGCCGAAACGAACGCCGAGCGATACATCGAGACGGGGCAGTGATAAGGCCCATGTGCCGCCCGACCGTCTACCGGATATGACCGCCGACGCACCGGCACACGTCCACGGCCGGTTCCAGCCGTTTCACGACGAACACCTCGAGTACGTCCGGTGGGCCGCACGCGACCACGACGGCGATCGGGTCGTCGTCGGAATCACGAACGCCGACGACGCTCACACACGGCGGACAGAGGCCGACTCCGATAGGCACCGCCCGCGGAACAACCCCTTTACCTACTACGAGCGCTGCCGGATGATCCGGGAGACGCTCGATGGGGCCGATCTCGGGTGTGCGGTTTCGGTCGCCCCCTTCCCGATCAACCGTCCCGGGCTGTGGGACGCCTACGCCCCGAAACCGGCGATCCATTACGTCAACGTCCTCGAACCGTGGCACGACAGAAAGGTCGAACTGCTCGAAACGCACGGCCGAACCGTCGAACACAGGCGGGGAACACGGACGATGAGCGGGACGGAGATCCGACGCAACATGGCGGCGGGCGGGCCGTGGGCCGACCGCGTCCCCGAAGCAGTCGCGGCGTACGTCCGCGAACGCGACCTCACGGAGCGCGTCAAGCGACTCTACGCCGACGGCGAGGACCCCTAACAAAGCGGTGGGGATCCCTAACCGCGGAGCGCGTCGACGGGTCGCTCGTTGGCCGCCGACCAGGCCGGATACAGGCCGCTGAGCACGCTTATCAGGACGCCGAACGCGAACGCCCCGAGCAGATACAGCGCGTTCGTCGGATCGAGGACGATCCACAGTTCGACCGGCGTCGCGAGATACAGCGCCGCGACGAGGACGACTGTCACGACGACGCCGGCGGCCGCGCCGACGAGGCCCAAAAGCGTCGCCTCGAACAGCATCGTTCGGAGGATCGCCCGCCTGCTCACGCCCACCGCCCGGAGGACGCCGATCTCCTGGCGGCGCTCGACGGTACTCATGAGCATGACGTTCAGGATGCTGACGCCGGCGACGAAAAGCGAGATACCGCCGAGGCCGATCAGAAACGCCGACAGGAGCGAGAAGAACTCGTTGATCTCCTCGAGAATCGACGAGAGTTCGAAGACGTCGACGACCTCCTCGCGGTCGTTGATCGCCGCCTCGACGGCGGCCGCGCTCGCGGTTGCGGCCGCGCCCGTCTCGGTCTGGATGACGACCTGCTGGTAGCCGTCGCCGCCGATGGCGTCCTCGGGCAGCATGACGGCGTCGTTCGGCGAGATCGGCGTGAACGCTTCGATCGGCTCCAAGACGGCTATCACTCGGTAAGTGTCGCCGGTCACGTCGACGTTGTCGCCGGCCCTGACGTCGAGGGAGTCCGCCAGATCCGCCCCGACGATCGCACCCTGTCTGTGGCGCTCGGGGAGCCGCCCGTCCGCGGCGGTGTACACTGAGGCGGGGTTGTCGATCCCGTAGATCGTCGCAGCCGCCGATTCGCCGCCGCGGGTGACGAGGCCGCCGTCGGTTCGGAGCGGGACGACGGTCCCGGCCGTCGTCACGCGCTCGATCTCGGTCACTGTCCGGTCGTCGATGGATTCGACCCCGGCGTCGGCGTTCGGCGTGACGATCACCTGCGTGCCGATGTCGCCGAGGGCGTCGTCGGCCCCGACGGCGAGGACGTTGCCGAAGATGCCCAGCGAGGCGATGGCGACCACGCCGACCAGGATGCCGAGCGCCGCGAGGCCCGATCGGAGCCGGTTGCGTGAGAGGTTCCGCCGCGCGACGAAAAGCGCCGGAAACCGGGTCACACTACCACCCCATCGCGCAGTTCGATCGTCCGGTCGGCGTACTCGGCGACTGCGGGGTCGTGGGTGACGGCGACGACGCTGACGCCCTCGTCGGTGACGGCGGTCAACTCCGAGAGGACCCGTTCGCCAGTGTCGCGATCGAGGTTGCCGGTCGGCTCGTCGGCTAGCACGATCGCCGGGCTGTTGATGAGCGCGCGGGCGATCGCGACCCGTTGTTTCTGCCCTCCGCTGAGTTCGTCCGGCGCGTGATCGAGGCGATCGCCCAGACCGACCCGACCGAGCAACTCGGCGGCGCGGTCGCGTTTCGGCTCCGGGTCGAAGATCGTCGGCACGGCGACGTTCTCGAGCGCGGTGAGCGTCGGAATGAGATGGAAGTCCTGGAACACGAAGCCGATCGTCCGTTTTCGGAGTCGGGTCCGCTCGTCGACCGCGATCCCCGTTACCTCCTCGCCGTCGACGTAGAGTCGCCCCTCGTCGGGCGCATCGAGCAGGCCGACGACGTTCAGAAGCGTCGATTTGCCGCTGCCGCTCGGCCCCATGATCGCGACGAACGAGCCGGAGTCGACGGCAAGCGACACCGAATCGAGCGCGACGACCGTCTCGCCGCCCCCGTCGTAGCGCCGGGTCACGCCTTCCAGCTCAATCGCGGCCACGGAGTCGCCTCCAGCCGAACGCCGCCCCGACCAGAAGCGTCACGGATCCAGCGGCGGCAACAACGACCGACAACGGGACGCCCGACTCCTCGGTTTCGTCCCCGCTCCGTGGGTCGTACTCCAGTTCGACGCTTCGCTCATACGGCTCGCCGTCGGCGAGGTACGTGACCGTCACGGGGATCGTCGTGGCGTTTTCGTGGTCGGTGTCGGCCGTCAGATCGAACCGGACGAACTCGCTTTCGGGGACCGTCCCGACGAAATACTCGCGGGCGGGGTAGGCCGGTTCGACGTGTTCGGTCTCGCCGACGGCGACGATCGCGCCGTTGACCTCGCCGAGGCCGGGGTTGGCGGCGTTGCCCGTCACCGTCACCGTCCCGTCGTCGTGGGTCATGTCCACGTCGGTGAGGACGAGTTCACCGCGGTTCGGGCGGTACTCGAGGTCGGTTTCGCTGGTGTGTCGATCGGTGCCGAGCGTGTAGCTCGCTTCGAAGTCGAACTCCGTCGGCTCGTCGAACCCCCTGGCGTTGAAGAAGACGCTCTCCGACGCGCCGGGTGCGACGTCGCCGACCGCGATGCGCGGGAGCGATTCGTTCCCCGTCGAAGGCGCAACGACCGCCCCCCGGGCGGTCGCAGTCCCGAAGTTCGTCACCTCGATGCGGATCAGCGGCGTCCGGAGCTCCTCTTCGGCCTCGTCGTTCCCGCCGAACAGCCCGCCGGCACCGGCGCCGAGATCGACGTCGAGCTGTTCGTCCTCGTCGAGTTCGGAGGGATCGACGGCCCGGGCGTCGACCTGGACGTCGTCGTCGATTCCGGCGGCGTCGACACCGCCGACGACGACGGTGATCGGGCGCGTCACGGTCACCGTTTCGCGTTCCCCGTCGTCGTCGGCCTCGTCTGCGGCCTCGACGACGATCTCGAGCTCCGTGACGCCGGTCTCCTCGAAGGCGGTCGCGAGCTCGAGCGTCACGTCGTCGCCGACGGAGAGCGATCCGAGGCCCTCGGCTTCGGCGTACACCGTTTCGTTGTCCGCCTCCCGCAACACGACGCGATCGAGGGTGACGCCGCTCGCGCTTCCGGCGGAGTTCTCGACGGTGAACTCGACGGTCGTCGTGTTGCCGGGGTCCGGGGCACCCGGCGTAACCGTCACGTCGGAGACGACCAATCTGGCGTCGGGGACGTCCGCGAGCGCCGGGGCCGCGAACCCGGCCCCTGCGAGGAGGATACAGGCGAGGAGGACATGGAGGCGATTCACTACTTACGTTACGTCGGCAGCGGTTTTATCGGTGTTGCTCACCGCCGTCGCTCGCCGCGAACAGGTCCGTACTCGACGCCGTCAGGCCTCCTGTTCCGGGCGCAGTTCGCGCTCGACGGTGAAGTCGCCGAGATCGACGCTGACCCGTTCGGCGACGAGCCTGAACGCCTCGTAGTGGTCGCCGCCGGGATCGATCGTCGTCCGGCTCTCGATGAGCCCGGCCTGTGCGAGCCTGTTGAGCCGGCGATAAACCGTCGGCAGCGAATACCCCGTCAGGTTCGCCACCTCGCGCGCGCTCTTTGCCTCGTTCCGAAGCACGCTACAGCAGCGCCGGGCCTTCTCGTCCCCGAGCACGTCGAGAACCTCGTTCGCGGTGTCGTCGTCAGCCCGCGCGAGGGCACGCTCGATGGCCTCGCCCAACTCCCCTCTGTCGATCGGCTTGACGACGTACTCGTCGAACGGAAGCTCAACCATCCCCTCGTCGGGCTCGACCGCGGTCACCATCACGACCGGGCAGTCGTGGCCCTCCGCGCGGACGGTTTCGAGCACCTCGTCGCCCGACATACCGGGCATTCGACGGTCGAGCAACACCAGATCGATGGACTCGTCGAACGCCGACAGCGCCTCCCGGCCGCCGAACGCGGTTCGGATCTCGTATCTGTCGCTGAACCACGTCTCGTAAATATCGACGAGTCCCGGTTCGTCGTCGACGGCTAGAATCGTCGCCTGGGTCGACATCAACTATGTAAACCTTGTGGCCGGCGCGTATAATCATTTGGAACCCGGACGGCCACCAACGTACGGACGGCAAACGGGTCGATCAGTCGCCGAACGGCCCCATCCCGCCGAGGCCGCCGCCGCCTCCGCCGCCACCGCCCTGCATCTGTTTCATCATCCGCTGCATGTCGCCGTCGCCCATCCCCTGGAACTGCTTCATCATCTGGCTCATCATCTTGTGTTGTTCGAGCAGTTCCCGAACCGTCTCCTCGTCTTTTCCCGCGCCGCGGGCGATCCGTTCGATCTGGCTTTGGCCGATCGCGCGGGGGTGTTCGAGTTCGGCTTCGGTCATCGAGTCCATGATGACCTCGAAATCGCGGAGCCGATCCTGGGTCATGTCCATCGCGTCCTCGGGCAACTGATCCTTGATCCCGCCGCCGAACCCGGGGATCATATCGAGCACCTGATCGAGCGGGCCCATCTTGTTCATCGCGTTCATCTGGTTGCGCATGTCCTTCAGCGTGAACTCCCCCTTCATGAGGTCCTCGGGATCCCAATCCTCCTCCTCTTGGGTTTCGGCCATCGCGCGCTCGACGCGCTCGGAGAGCTGTTTGAGGTCGCCCATCCCCAGCAGCCGGGAGATGAAACCCGACGGCTCGAAGCGCTCGATGTCTTTGACCTCCTCGCCGGTTCCGAGGAAGGCGATCGAGGAGTCGGTCTGGTCGACGGCCGCGAGGGCGCCGCCACCTTTCGCCGTCCCGTCGAGTTTCGTGATGACGACGCCGTCGATGCCGACCGCGTCGTGGAAGCGCTCGGCCTGATCCTTCGCGCCCTGGCCGATCGCCGCGTCGAGAACGAGCAGGTTTCGGTCGGGATCGGCGACCGACTCGATCCGCTCGAGTTCGTCGATGAGAACCTCCTCGAGAGCGTGCCGCCCCGCCGTATCGACGATGTGAACGTCGGCATCGGCGGTCTCCTCGAGCCCCGCTCGGGCGATGTCGACCGGGTCGTCGTTGTCGGGGTTCCCGTAGAAGTCGACCTCGGCGCGCTCGCACATCTCCTTTGCCTGCTCGTAGGCGCCGGGCCGGAACGTGTCGGTCTGGATGACGGCCGGGCGAAGCCCTTTCTTCGAGAACCACCACGCCATCTTGGCGGCGGTGGTCGTTTTCCCCGATCCCTGGAGGCCGGCGAGGACGATCGTCTGCTCCTCGAGCGGCAGGTCGGTCGATTCGCCCACCAACTCGACCATCTCCTCGTAGACGATCTTGAGGACGTGGTCCTTGGCGGTCGTTCCAGCGGGGGGCTCCTCTTCGAGTGCGCGCCCGCGGATCGAATCCGACAGGCCCATGACGAGGTCGACGTCGACGTCGGCCGACAGCAGCGATCGCTGAATCTCCTTTACGATCTCCTCGACGTCCGCCTCGCTGAGCGTCGTCTTGCCCTGTAGCTTGTCGAGCGTTCCCCGGAGGGAACTGCCCAAGTCGTCGAGCACCATTTGTCGGCCGTAGACGGTCCAGACTAAAGGCTCTGTTCGTTATCGCGGCGAGCGGAAACGATCCACAGCGTCTCGGAACGGTTAGCTTTATCCGCTCGCGCCGATTCCGTTCGCGTATGGCCAGCTTCGAGAAAGCGGAGGCTCGCATCCTCGATAAGATGATCTGTATGCGCTGTAACGCCCGGAACCCGAAACGCGCCGACAGCTGCCGGAAGTGCGGGTACAAAAACCTCCGGCCGAAGGCGAAAGAGCGACGCGCGGCCTGATCGGACTCCAACCCGCCCGCCGATCACCGTTTGTCGCCGGAAACTCCGGCGTCCCCGGGCTATTTTAATATAACGCCCGTTTCGGCGGTTCAAACTCCCCGAACAGTGTTTAGTGGCGACCCAGTAGGGGTCGGTATGGGGAGTGTATGACGGACAGCAATCCAACGGTCCTCGTCGCCGACGACGACGGTCAACTCGCGGATCTGTACGCCGCCTGGCTCCGCGGCGAGTACGAGGTCCGGACCGCCTACGGCGGTCAGGAGGCGATCGAGGCCATGGGACAGGGCATCGACGTGGCGCTCGTCGACCGGTTGATGCCGCGGATCTCCGGCGACGAGGTGCTCGAAACCGCCCGCGCGGAGGGGCACGACTGCCGGGTGTCGATCGTGACCGCGGTCGAACCCGACTTCGATATCATCGAGATGGGGTTCGACGAGTACCTGGTCAAACCGATCTGCCGCGAGGAGATCGAAGCCGTCGTCGGATCGCTCGTGACGCGCCGCGAGTACGACGAAAAACTCCAGAAGCTCTTTTCGCTCGCCTCCAAACGCGCGGCCCTCGAAACCGAGAAAGATCCCTACGAACTCGACGGCAACGACGCCTACGCGGAACTGACGGCGGAGTTCGAACGGCTCCGATGCGAACTCGAACGGACCGCCGACGGGATGACGGACCGCGATTTCGAGGCCGAGATGCGGCGCGTGAGCGCCGACTGATGGGACTCGTTCCGGACCCGAGCAGCCGTCGTCCGGGCGACTCCGTTTGCCAGGGACCGCAGTTATGCCTGCGGGACCTCGACCGTCAGTGAGTGGGTTTCCCCGAGCGCGAACTCCCCTTCCTCGGAGTCTTCGAGTTCCTGTTGGTCTATCTCGTCTTGGTCGAACTCTCCCGGCAGCCTCCACGACGAGATGTGCAGCATGCGCGTTCCGTCTCCATCCGGGAGCGTGAACTCGACCATCGCCTCGGTCGGGTTCCCCTCGTCGTCGAATTTGAACTCGTTATCGGTGATGTCGACATCACCGAGCTCTCCATCCTTTCGTTGTCTTCTCACCGACGGATTATCGGTAACGCCCGCCTCGGAGTTCCCGAGCGCCGCCATCAGGTCGTCGGGCCAGTACGCCGGCGGATCCTTGACCGGACCGGCTCCGAAATCGACCTGCCAGTAGAGGACGTCCCCGTCCTCGCACTCCCCGTCGCTGATGGTCAACAAGGCGTTCGCTCCCCCACCCTCGACGTCGACAGAGGCGCTCTCGACCGTCCCGCCACCCGGTTTTCGAACGTCGAACTGATACGCACCCCGTCCTTTCTGTGAGCCCTGTACAGTTTGGTCCGATCCGTCATCGAAGGTGACTTCGAGCTCTCCGACGGACTCGAACTCCTCGGAGCCGCCCGGTGTCAGGATCCACTTCCAGTACCCGACATCGCCCTCACAGTCCTGCGTCGCGTGTTCGCTCCCGCGCCTTTCGTCCCATTCGATGGTTCGCTCCCCGGATCCGTCGTCCGGCGGTCCCCTTTCGTCGTCCGGCGGTCCCCTCTCATCCGGCGGCCCCCTTTCGTCACCCGGCGGACCGCCGCCGCCGTTCGGCGGGCCCCTCGCGGACACCGAACCGGACCCGATCGCCCCCCCTACGACCAATGCCCCGACCGCCCTCAGCACATTACGCCGCTGTGTGTTTTCTTGACCCGTTTTCTCGTTGGGGTCTCTCCCTGATTCCATAACCCCTTCTTCCGTGGTATCTCGTATTGTTATCTACTACCTATCGCCGGTATCCGTTCAATAACTATATAAAATAGTACGCCCCACGCGTTCCGCAACGGACAAGACAGGCGAGTCGAACGAATGCGGTTCGGGAACCTTCGTCCCCCGCATCACGGAACTCAAAAGCCTCCGTGCGATCCGAGAGCGTTCACAGTACTCCACCGATTTCCACTCCGACCACGACGGCGACGAGCGCCGCAACGAGCGTGCCGCCGGCGTTCAGGGCCGCACGACCGGTTTCACCGTCCTCCATGAGGCCGACGGTGTCGACGGCGAACGACGAGAACGTAGTGAACGCGCCGCAGAACCCGACCGCGACCGCGAGCGATGCCGTATCGCCGACTTCGAGTCCGAGCGCGACACCGAGAACGAAACTGCCGACCACGTTGACGAGCGCCGTATCGAGGGCTCGGTACTCGACCGCACGCCCGACGGTGTACCGCGAGAACGCGCCCAAAGCGCCGCCCAACCCGACCGCGAGCGCGCTCACGAGCGCCACCGGATCACCTCCCGGGCGAGGAGGACGGCGGAAAACCCGAGCGCGTAGTTGGCGGCGACGTTGAGCGCCGCGAGCCTCGGATCGAGAGCGAGCGTGTCGCCGGCGAACGTGCTGTAGGTCGTAAACGAGGAGAGAAACCCCGTCGCGACGACGAGACGAACGCGCTCCGGGACGGCCTCGCCGAGCGTCGTGCGGTAGACGACGAGCCCGAGTCCGAACGCGCCGACGACGTTGACGGCGAGCGTCCCCCACGGGAACGGCTCCGGGAGGACGACGGCGACTCCGTGACGCGACAGCGCGCCCGCGAACCCCCCGACACAGACGAGAAGCGCGGCGCGATTCTCCATGCGGACACCTCTCCGTGCGGCCTGAGATAGCTTACGATCGTCGGCACCGAACCGCTTTTCAACGAACCGGGCGAGTTAACGCCACATGACCACGTTTCCAGTCGCCGAGGGCGTCCACGGGATCGACGTGGAGACGTTCGATACCGGATTCAACGCGGCGTACCTGTTCGACGACGAGGAGCCGACCCTCGTTGATTCGGGTGCGCCATCGGGTGCGGAGACGTTGTTAGCGGGGCTGACCGACTGTGGCGTCGCCCCCGAATCGCTCGAGAACCTCGTGTTGTCGCACGTCCACGTCGACCACTCCGGGGCGGCGTGTGAGCTGGTCGACGCGGCGCCCGACCTCGATGTGTACATCCACGAGTTGACCGCCCCACACCTGATCGATCCGAGCGGCCTCGTCGAGAGCAGCCGCGCCGCGATGGGCGAGTACTTCGAGGCGATCGGCGAGCAAGGGCCCGTTCCCGAGGGGAACGTGACGACGGTCACCGACTCCGGGTTGACGCTCGATATCGGCGACCACTCACTCGAGATCGTCCACGCGCCGGGGCACTCCCCGGATCACTGTGCGGTCTGGAACCCCGAACGCCGGCTCCTGTACGCCGCGGAGTGTCTCGGCGGCTATCTCGGACGGGCCGATCGGTGGGTCCCCCCGTCGACGCTTCCGAACTTCGACGTCGAGGCGGTCGACGACGCCATCGAGACGCTCCGAGCGCTGGATCCGGAGCACGTGTGTGTCCCGCATTTCGGCGTCTGGCCGGATGCCGCCGCCGAGGTTTTTGAAACCGCCAAACGGGAACTCCACCGGTTCGACGAGCAAATTCTCGAGTTCCACGAGCGTTCGGGCTCCCGCGCGGAAACCCGACGGCTGGTCGCCGAGGAACTGCTCGACGTTTCGCCCCCGTACGCGGAGGCCCTCGAAGCCTTCTATGCCAGGCTCATCACCGACGGCTATCTCAGATATCACGGAATCGAATAGCGGAGACGGCGACACAGTGCGGGCGGGCATCCGACACGAGAGTTTATATACGGATATGGGGCCAGACGGCCCATGCGACGGAGACAGCGGTTCGGGGCGGATACCCGTGGTATCGAGGGATTACCGGTCAGACTCGTCATCGCGTTGGTCGTCGGCGTCGCGAGCCTGTCGGTGATGATGAACATGCTGTCGGGGATCTCGGGGCTCGCAGTCACCGAGTTGGACACCCAACCGGAACCGGAGGTCGTCGGGCCGGGCGAGCATACCGTCGAGGTCGCCGTCGTCGACCCCGACGGTCGGACGGTCTCTGACGCGACGGTGATCGCCCGTGCGGGCTCCGCACGCCTCGACGGCGTCGAAACGGCGACGACCGACGAGGAGGGGGTCGCCGAGTTCGAGCTATCGCCCGAGTTGCGCCCGAACCAGCGCGACGGAACCGTCGAGTTCGACATCAAGCCGCCGGCTGGCGACGAGTACGCCGACAAGCGGGAGAACACGGCATTGCTGGTCGTCGCGGAGTGATCGGGGGCAGTTCGACTGTCGATCGGCGGCGACCCCGCCGGAATGCCGGTTGGCGGTCGAACCCAACGAACCCGTGACCCGACCACTCCTCGGAGTCGACCCGTCAACCGGCGATCATCGGCGCTGTCGTTCCCCGCAGGCCTGACAGCGATATTCGACGGCGTCGGCCTCGACGTCGTACTCGATGGCGGCCGCCGAGCGTGGCGTGTCCCGGCCGCAGAACCGGCAGTTCCAGCGGTCACCCGTCGCCTCGGTCGACTCGATTCGGGCGACGAGCCGAGCCGCCTGCTCGTAGCGCTCGTCCACCTGTCGTCGATACTCCGCGACCGTCTCCTCGCTCAGGTCCGTCAACTGAGCGATCGCCTCGTCGGTGAACCCCAACTCACCGTAGCTTGCGACCTCGGCCGCCCGCGTCGGGAGCCCGATCGCTTCCCACGCGGTCCGGCGGGAGGCCACGCTGTCCTCGATTTCAGCTTTGACTTCCCGCACTCGCTCTCGCTTCATCGCCTCCATCGGGGGCCGCCCCGAGCGGATGTCCCGAACGACCTCGTTTACCCCGCTCACGTCCACGACCTTGGACATACGGCCGGTACGGATTGCCGCTACTAATCGGTTCTGCCAACGCCCGGGGCTCCCCGACCGACAGGCTCAATCGGACACCGACCGAACGACGGACGATGACAGCGGAACCGTACGACGGGCTGATTCTCGATCACGACGGCGTTGTCGTCCCGCTGTCGCCGATGTCGACGCTCCGTTCGGCCGCCGCCGACGCGTTCGCTGACGCGGGCGTTTTGGCCCCACGCCCGGCTGACATCGACGCGATCACGATCCGAGTCACGCCCGCGGAGCTCCGTGCGGTCGCCGGTCGGTACGACCTCGATCCCGGTCGGCTTTGGAGCCACCGCGAAGACCGGATCGAGGCGGCATTACGCTCGGAAATCGAGGCCGGGCGGAAAGCCCCATACGACGGCGTGAAACGCCTCGAAGACCTCGATGCGCCGTTGGGGATCGCCAGCAACAACCAGACCCGAATCGTCGAGTTCGTGTTGCGGACGTACGGACTTGCGGACCGGTTCGGGACGGTTCGCGCCAGAGCACCCACGCTCGACAGCCTCGAAGAGAAAAAGCCGGAACCGGTGTATCCGGAGGCAGCAGCGGCTGATCTCGGCTGTTCGACCCCGTTGTACGTCGGCGACAGCGAAAGCGACGTGGTCGCGGGACAGCGTGCGGGCTTCGACACCGTCTTTTTACGAAGAGGACACAACGCCGACCGGGAACTCACCGTCGAACCGACGGCCGAAGTCAGTACCCTGACCGAGGTTGTGGAACTGTTTGACGCCGGGCGCGGGGCCGATTGAGCGCAGGCGAGGCCGCTCGGCGATGAGCGGCGTGTTCACTTTGCCCGGATAGTTCCGGTAGCAGCGCTTCCACTGATCCCCCAACCGGGTAGATTAGCCCCGGTCCCAGTCGATCCAGGACTGCTCCCACCCCTTCCGGCGTTCGGCCGCTCGGCGGGCGTGTTCGCGGTCCTCGCGATGGGTCCGGTTCCGCTCGACCGTGTCGGCCTGCTCGCCGTCGACGAGCATCGGATAAAAGGCGACGGTGCCGTACTCGTCGACGCGGTCGCCGCCCTCGATGGCGACGAGATCCTGTGTCGCCCCGCCGAGCGGCATGACCAACCGGCCCTCAGGGGCCAACTGGTCGAGGAGTGCCTGCGGCGGATCGACGGCGGCGGCCTCGAGCAGGATTCGATCGTAGGGGGCGTACTCGGCGAGCCCCCGCGCTCCGTCGCGGCAATCGACAAGCACGCCGGGGTAGCCGGCCGCCGAGAGGTTCGATCGGGCGTCGTACACCAGCCGGCGGGCGATATCGATCGCGTGGATGTTGGCTTCGTCGGTGAGTTCGGCGAGCACCGCGGCGGTGTAGCCGACGCCCGAGCCGACGATTAGAACGCTGTCGTCGGACCGGACCTCGAGCGCCTCGAACAGCCGCCCGGCCGCGCTCGGCGAGAGGACCCGGGTTCCGAGCCGCTCGAAGGATCGGTCGGCGTAGGCGGCGGCATCGTCCTCGACGAACGGTTCGCGCGGCACCGTTCGCATGGCGACGCTCACCCGCTCCGACCGGACGACGGCCTTTGCCTCGTGTTCGAGGCTATCGACCATGTCGTCCCGGAGTACGGCGGGTTCCATACCCGGACTCCGTGCCGGAACCTCTTGAATCGCGCGCCGGGAACGTCGGTCGCCGCTATCCCCCGTCGCCCTGCATCGTGACGAACCGGACGCTGCCGTGTGTCCGGCGTTCGAGGCCGTCCTCGGTCCGTACTGCCTCGACGAGCGTCTGGCGGGTCGTCCCGATAGGGGCGAGAAGCCGCCCGCCGACGCGGAGCTGTGAGACGACGGCGTCGGGGAGTTCGGGCGCGGCACAGGTGAGATACGCGCCGTCGTACGGCGCGTGTTCTGGCCACCCCTTTCGGCCGTCGCCGACGCGGACGTCGACGTCGCCGTAGCCGAGCCGGTCGAGCCGCCGCCGTGCGTCGTCGGCCAGCGGTTCGACGTACTCGACGCTGTAGACGTTCTCGGCGCCGACTATTTCGGCAGTTACGGCGGCATGGTACCCACAGCCGGTGCCGATCTCCAGGATTCGATCGCCGCGGCTCGGGGCGAGCAGATCACACATGATTCCGACCATGTGCGGCGCGGAGATCGTCTGCCCGGAGCCGATCGGGAGGGGCCGATCGGCGTAGGCGTTCTCGCGGCGCGGTTCGGGGACGAACTCGTGGCGGGGGACGGCCCGGAGGGCGTCGATCGTCGCCTCACGCTCGATCCGGCCGGCGTCGACGAGCGAATCGACCAGCCGCTCTCTTGCTGTCTCGAACTCGTCGTCGTCCGCCGGGTCGCGCCGGAACATGTCCCTACCAGCCGGACCACGCGCGGGCCTGTGCGTTCTCGTCCCGGGCGTAGAGCCGTTTGATATCCTTCGCTAAGACCCCGTCCCCCTCGAAGTCGTAATCCTGCCGCTCGTAGTCGGTCGCGTCCTCGCGGACGAGGATTCGTTCGACGCTGAACTCCTCGCCGCCGTACT
>CAZOFL010000007.1:0-38852 GCA_964579035.1 uncultured Natronomonas sp.
ACACCGGCGACACCGTGTTGATCCCCGACTCCGAGGGGACACTCAGAGCGGATGGCGGGGGAGGCAGCGGGATTCACGATGTTCCGAGCCGGCCACGTTCCGTGACCGACTGCAAGGTCAAGCGCACCCGCCGCGTCGAAAACGATGGCCGATGGTCGTCAGTCTACGACCTTACTGTCGAAGGAACCCACAACTTCGTCGCCAACGGCATGATCGTCCACAACTCCGAGGACCGCTCGGCAATGCACGAAGCGCTCGAACAGCAGTCCTATCACCCGGACACCGAGATTCTGCTGGCAGATGGCCGCCGCGTCGACATCGGCGAGTTCGTCGACGACCGGATGGCAGCGAACCCGAAACAGGTCGCGGACGGCGTCGACTGTGAGATCCTCCCCGTCGACGATATCCGAGTCCACTCGACGGATCTCGACACCAACGAAACGACGAAGCTCCCGGTCGACCGGGTGAGCCGACACGAGGCCCCCGAGGAGTTCGTCCGGGTATCCTTCTCGAACGGTCGGGAAGTGACAGTCACGCCCGAGCACCCGATGTTCACGGAGCAAAAGGGAGGGGTTGGTACCGTCGAGGCCCGGGAGATCGAGGCGGGCGCGTTCGTCCCCGCCCCGAGAAAGCTGCCGAACTCGAGTGCGGCCGTCGAACTCGACGAGGAGCCACATCGCGGCAAAGAGAAGGACGTACACCTGCCGACGGAACTCTCCGAGGATCTCGCGGAGTGTCTCGGATTCCTCGTCGCCGAAGGGCACTCGTATGCCGGTTCGGCCCACGAGATCGGGTTCTCGAATCAAGACGAGCGCCTGCTCGCTCGGATGGACCGACTCATGGAATCGGTGTTCGGAACGGAGAGCACCGATACGACGAACGACGCCGGAACGGTGACGAAACGATGGATCTCGACGAAACTGTACCGGTGGTTCGAAGCGAACTTCCCGGGAGTAATGCGGACGGCGCGGGACAAGCGGATCCCGGATCGGGTGCTCGGTGCCTCGGAGGAGGCGATCCGGCGATTCCTCGTCGGCGCGTTCGCGGGCGACGGCGGCGTCGAGAGTGAGGCGATAGCCTTTTCGACGGCTTCGGCGGGGCTCGCCGAGGACTACGCCGACGCACTCTCGAAGATCGGCGTCGGGTCCCGGATCCATCACGACACAGCGGAAGATTCCTGGAAGGTGTACGTGATGGGCGATTCGACCAAGCGGTTCGTCGATGCGGTCGTCGACCCCGCGGACGAACGACACGAGGACGCAATGGCGTTTGTCGACAGAGCACATACGCTCGGAGATCGGTGTAACCTCCGGTACTACCGCGTTACAGACGTCGAAACGGTCCCGAACGTGGGCGAAAACGCCTGCGAGTGGGTCTACGACGTGACTGTCGAGCCGACGAACACGTTCGTCAGCCAGGGTATCGTCCTCCACAACTCCATCAGTATCTCCAAGGCCGGGATCAACGCCACCCTCAAATCCCGGTGTTCGCTTTTGGGCGCGGCCAACCCCAAGTACGGCCGCTTCGACCAGTACGAGCCGATCGGCGAACAGATCGACCTCGAACCGGCGCTCATCTCGCGGTTCGACCTGATATTTACCGTCACCGATCAGCCCGACGCCGAGGAGGACGCGAACCTCGCCGAGCACATTATCAACACGAACTACGCGGGCGAACTCCACACCCACCGCGAGAACACGACGACGTCGAACGTCTCGGCGGAGGAGGTCGACAACGTCACGGAAAACGTCGAACCGGAGATCAACGCCGAACTGTTGCGGAAGTACATCGCCTACGCCAAGCGGAACTGCTATCCGATGATGAGCGAGGAAGCGAAAGCCCAGATCCGCGATTTCTACGTCGACCTGCGCGCGAAGGGCCAAGACGAGGACGCGCCGGTCCCGGTGACCGCCCGAAAGCTGGAGGCGCTCGTCCGGCTCTCGGAGGCCTCCGCGCGGATGCGGCTGTCCGACACTGTCGAGGAGGGCGACGCCGAGCGCGTCATCGAGATCGTCCGATCGTGCCTCCAGGACATCGGCGTCGACCCCGAAACCGGGGAGTTCGACGCGGATGTCGTCGAGACCGGCCAAAGCAAGAGCCAGCGGGATCGCATCAAGAACATCAAGTCGTTGATAAGCGAGATCGAAGCCGAGTACGACGAGGGTGCGCCGATCGACATCATCCTCGACCGCGCCGAGGAGGTGGGGATGGAGCGATCCCAAGCCGAACACGAGATCGAGAAACTCCGTCGCCAAGGCGACGTGTACGAACCGACGACCGATCATCTGAGAACCGTGTAGATGGACCGGATCGCAACACTCCGACGGATCGAGGAATCGCTGTCGGCGTTCGAGTCGGGGGAGGTCGACCTCGAGACGTGCGAACAACAGATCCGGGCGGCGGTCCGGACGTTCGCGACGGAGTTCGACGGCGACCTCTCGGCGTACCGCTCCGGGGGGGGAACTGTCGTCCTCGCGGCTTCCGAGCGGGAGGCCCGAGAACGGGTTCGAGAACTGACCGACGCCGAGGCACCGACGGTTCGACCCGTCGAGTGATTGCTTAATTTTAATACCGGAACGGGTGGAAAAACCGTCCGTGCTGTTGGTCGTCACGTACTCGCAGGGCGCACGAACGTCGCTCCGGAACGTCTGTCGGACGCACGACTCGACCGTCGTCCGGCGGCTCGGTCGGGCGGCGTTGTTCGAGGAGACCGAACACGGAGCGTTTCTCGCGCTCCGACTACGGGAAAAACACCCCGACGACGTCCAACTCGAACGGACGAAGCCGTTCAACGAGTTTCGGAGCGTGCCGGCGTCGGTTCGCGACGCCGTGGCGGCGTACGAAAGCCGCGAGAACGACGCCACCACGTACACGAAGTTCGCGGCCGGGGAGCCGCACCCGGATCCATCGGCGTTGAAGCGACGGAAGCTGTGAGCCTCTACGAACACGTCCGCGTCGTCGCGCCCGGGATGTCGCTTTCCCGCCGGAGCGGGCTCGTGGCGGCGGCCCGTTCGCGGGGGATCGAAACGAGCGTCGACGCGGAACTCAACACGCTGGAGAACGAACTCGAAGCTCTCACGGAGCCGGTTCCATCGCGTGTCGAGGCGCGTCGCCGGGTCGCCGAGACCGCGGAGACCCTCGACGCGAAACGCGAACGGGTGGCGACGCTCAGAGGCCGGATGCGGGAGGCCGAAGACGAACGGCTCGAACGTGAGTATCGGGACGCGATCGGGGCGCTTTCGGAGGCCGAAACCGAACACGCCGCGGCGCGGGAGGCACTCGAAGCCGCGCGCGAACGCGCACGAACGGTCCGCGATCGCCGCGATCGACGGCTACGGTTGGAGGATCGTGTCGGCAATCTGCGGCGGCAGGCGCGTCGGGAACTGCTGGAGGCAATCCGCCGGAAGGCCGATAACGCGGTCTCGAACGTGCCGGATTGCGGCGCGAAGCGCTTCGAAGACGCCGATGGGGTGTCGGCCGCGCTGGCGCTCGTCCGGATCGGCCGGATCCGGCGGCCGATCGTCGTCGCCTGTGGACGGTTTCCGAGCCGCGATGCGGCGGAACGGTGGCTCGAAACGCCCGTCTACCGGGTCGCGCCGAGCGAGTAGACCGCCTCGCGGTCGCTGGGCAGCGGGCCGGAGTTTATCAACCGTCGCGGGGCAAGACGGCGTATGCCGACGCTGACGGTGACAGCTGTCGAGGCCGATCGGATAACGTTCGTCGAGGCGGTAATCGAGGCGGATCAAGCCCACCGAATCCGGTTGGAGCCGCGTTTCGACGGGCCGATCTGGCCGCCGCGGACGGACGACGGATGGGACGAAAACGGACTGACGGAGACGGTCGCGCCCGGCCGGACTGCGGTCGGGTTCGCCACGCCCGTCCGGCCAAGCGGAGAGCCGCTCGAGTTGGTCGAGGCGGAGTTGGTCGACGACCGGTTGCCGGCAGGGATCCGGGCGTGGATCGATCGGATGGAGACACGCCTCGAAGCCGCCGAACAGTTCGACGAAATAGACAGTCTTGCAGACGCGACCGACGCCGTCGCGTCCGCCGGCGACCTCGGGACGGTCGAAACCCTCGCAGCCGACATCGAACGTGATCGACGCCTCGCGAGGCGGCTCTCTATCGTCCCCGAGCGGACGTCCGAACGGCTCGACTCCGTCGATATTCCGGCGAGGACGCTCGCTCGAATCGCTTCGGGAGCAGACGAGCGGGATTGAAAAGCGTTCAGGACTGTAAGTCCTGATAGGTGCTGCGTATCGTCACCGCCGAGACGCCGGCGACATCGCTCGCGTCCCTCTGTGTGAGGTCATACCCGGCCCGGCGAGCCGCCGTGTACAGGCAGGCAGCGGCGACGCCGCTCGGGTTTCGCCCCGTTGTGAGCCCCGATTCGTGCGCCTCGGTGGCCAGACGCCGGGCCGTCCGTTCGACCTCGTTCGGCACGTCGAGTTTGGAGGCAAAGCGCGCGAGGTACTCCGTCGGGTCGACCGGTCCGGTCGGGAGATCGAGTTCGCGGTTCAACGCCCCGTAGGCGGCTTTGAGTTCGTCCTCGTCGGCGCTCGCCACGGCGACGATTTCGTCGCGCGTACGCGAGACCGAAGCGGTCCGGCAGACCGCATACACCGCGGCCGCGGCGAAGCCTTCGATACAGCGCCCCCGGAGCAGGTCCGAATCCTGTGCGGATTCGAAGAGCACACAGGACCTATCCCGGATGTTCTCGGGGAGTTCCAACTGGCCGGCCAGCCGCCGGATTTCGGTGAAGCCGTACACCTGGTTTCGATCGCGTTTCGAGGGGATCCGTGCGCGCTTGTGCTGTCTCCGCATGCGGGCGACCTGGCGTCGCTTTCGTCCCTTCAGCCGCGTCGATCGCCCGATTTCCGTCGAGAGCCCCCGATCGTGGCGCGACCGGGTCAACGGCGCACCGCAGCGTTCGGGGTTCGTATCGTCGTCGGCGAACGAACGCCACTCGGGGCCGCGGTCCAGTTCGTCCTCCGAGACGACGAGCCCGCACTCGTTGCAGACCGTTTCGGTACCCGCGCGTTTGAGGCGGCCGTCGCATTCGGGACACGCCTGCTGTGTTGTGGTGCTCATCACATGTGGGACTTCGGCTCGACGGTATGTTAAAAAGGGCCCGGGAGAGCCCGGAGCCGCCCGGGTTCGAAGGGGAGAGGGTACCGATAACCGGTACCTTTTCGATACACCGAGCGTCGGTCGGCGTCGAGGCGGACCAGGATTTATAACCAGTGAAACTACTATCAGTAGATATGACGCTGTCGGAGATCGCGGCGGGGCTAGAGGTGACGACCGAACAGCGGGAGTGTGGGGTCGCCGAAGCCGACGACACCGGGGCGTGCCTCGAGGAGCGACTCGCCGGGTTCGACGAGTCCCTTCCCTGCTCGCCGGATCGCGCCGCGTCGGTCGTCGAGGCCTACACAGAAGGCGCACACGTCGGCCGCGCGGCCGCCGTCGCCGACGTCCCGGAGACGACGGCGGCGAAGACGCTGTATCTGCTCGGCGAACCGATCGATCCGCTGTCTCCGACCGCAAAGCGGGTCGTGGAGGACTGGCTCGCCGGCGAGCTATCGCGGACGGAGGCCCGAACGCTCGCCGGAGTCGGGGAACGGGAGTTCGCACTCGGCGTGTACGTCGCAACCCACGACCCGATCGACGGTGCCGAGTCGGCGGTCGCGGACACCGACGTCCTCCCCGACGTGGATCCGCTCGCAGACGCCAGAAGCGATCTCGGCGATCTCATTTGAACGGGACGCACTCGAGAAGCCCTGCCGACTCCGGTCGCTCTATCGGTATATCCGCTATCGTTTCGACCGCCGCGACAAGCGAGTCGTGGGCCGGGGCGTCCCGTTCGGTCGCCGGCGTCTCGGATTCGAACGTGGGGATCGCGACGTCAGCGTCCGGATGAGACCCCGCGTGCGTCAGAAGCGTAACGGAGGGGTCGACCCCAATGTCCGCCAACCGATCCTCGGTTCGCGGCACCGCCGACTCGGCTCGGTCGCCGGTACAGACGACCGCAACCGCCTCGACGGCGGTGGCGGCCGCGACGGCGGGGTTGGTCGCTATCGGTGGCGTGTCGACGAGGACGCACTCGAAGCGCCGTCCGGCCTCCTCGATCCGCGCGTCGAACCGTTCGGCCGCATCCGGCGTCTTTGCGCGGGCGAGGCGCTCGAAGGGTGCGTGGGCGGGGCAGGCGGCTAACCGTCCCGATCCCTCCGCGGGGAGGTCGATCAATCCCTCCCCGAGGGGTGTCTCCGCGATACAGAGTTCCGTCATGTCCGGGGCGATCCGGCCCGAAATTCGGTCCGACAGCCCCTGCGTTCCGTAGGCGGCGTCGAGGATGGCGGTGTCGACGCCCTCGGCGGCCAACAGCCGTCCGCACTCGAGCGTCAGCCGTGTCGTTCCGACCCCACCGGCGGCACCGACGAACGCGACCGTCTCTGACATACGTACGCTGCACTCGGCTCCGAACAAAAGTGTGCGGACTCGTTCACCGACCGATCCGCCGCCGGATGCCCGTTCCCGAGGTGGCTTGTTCTAACAGCCCCCCACGATGGAAGCTGCATCACTGTTTTATCGCGTTTCGGAGAGGGCCGGATACGTCGAACCCGTTGTAAGGGTCGTCCTCGGCAAGGGAAATTGTTTATTAGCTTGCTCTCAACGAGGGCGTATGGCAGCAAACACGACCGACAGCGTTGCGGTGACTCACGTGAGCGTGATCGCTGAAGACGTCGAGGAATCGACCCGTTTTTACACCGATGTGCTCGGGTGCAACCCGATCGAAACGCCTTCTCTCGGGAGACAACACGACTTCGACGCGGACGAGGATATATCGCTGCAGATTCTGGAGATCGGTGACCAGCAACTCCACCTGTGGAACGATCCCGCTCACGAGACAGAGGCGACACGATTTGCGCATTTCGGCATCCACGTCGATGATTTCGAACAGGTGTATCACGCCGCAAAGGAGCGTGAAATCTTCGCGATGATCGGCGTCGAGTCCGCATCACCGAAACTGTTCGAGTTCAACGGCATGGTGCAGATGTACATTCGCGATCCGACCGGGAATCTTATCGAGGTCGACTATCCGGACATAGATCAGTTGGACGAGTCGGTGCTCGAGAACGTCGTCTCTCGTGAGACAGCAGGCGTCGATACCACCGCGTACACCCCTCGCCTGAGGAACCGGATAAGCTGAGTCGTCCGGGGCTGCCGGCCGTCGAACGGGGTGGACGCCGCGCTGTTCCGTTCGGGAGGCAGTTATGAATAGTTATAAATAAAATTAACCACTCGTTGTGGATATGCGTACACCGTCCACCGCTGATAAGGGAAGAAAAAACGACAATCTGTCACGTCGTGGCTTCCTCGCCGCTGCCGGGACTACTGGAGCAGTCGCGATTGCCGGCTGTTCGGACGAGGAGACGATGACTCTGCAATCGAACTCCCCCGCAGCCGAAGGATCCGTCCACGGCGATGCGGCCGCCTGGCTCGGTGAGGTCGTTGAGGAGGAGACTGGCGGTGAAATCGAGATCGAGGCGTTCAGAAACAGCGAACTGGGCGGCCAGATCGAATCAATCGAGAACGTCTCGACTGGCGGGCTCGACATGTACGTGATTCCGTACGCGCTGACAGGGACACAGTACCCACCGGCACAGGTGTTCGACGCGCCGTACATGTACGACCCGGACCGCCCCTACGAGCACATTTACGAAGCGACCGACCCGACCGGTTCGGAAGCCGTCCAGCGGGTGATCGAGGACCTCGCAAACGAGACGAACATCCGTTCGATCGGGTCCGTCGTCCAGGGTACCCGCCGAGTGACCGTTACCGGGGATCCCGCGTATAACCCGGAGGAACTCGGCGAGAAGCTACTGCGAGCAGTCCCGATCGGCATCTACGAGGAGACGACCGTCGGCCTCGGGGCAGAGACGACGGAGATCGATTTCTCCGAGGTGCCACAGGCGCTTGCGACGGGCTCGATCGACGGTCAAGAGAACCCGTACAACATCATCGTCAGTTCCGGGATCCACGAGAACACGGACTACGTCCTTGAGACCGATCACATGCACACTCCGCTTGCGATCATCCTCAACGAGGACCTCTGGCAGGGTTTCGACGAGGAGACACAGCAAATATTCTACGACGCGGTCACGGAAATCCAGCCGCGGGCGACGGATCTGATCGAGGAGAATATAGAGGAACACCGGGAGGCGGTCCGGGAGGAGGGAGGGGAAATCATTTCGCCGGACGAGTTGGATATGGAGGCGTTCCGAACCGAGGTTCGAGCACATATTCGCGAGGAGTTCCCGGAATACATCGACACGATCGAGGAGATCCACGGCGGCGAATACCGATAACCGCGGGGAACCATGTCATCACAGTCATTAGCATCTATTTATCAGACAGCGGTCCGGCGAGTGCCATACGTTCTAACAGCGCTCGGACTGCTGGCGGTCGTCGGGTTGATTTCGGTCGCAGTAGTGACGCGAAACGCGGGTATCCGGATCGGCGGGCTTCAGACGATCGCACAACTCATCGGCGTTTGGCTCGCGTTCTTACTTTGCGGCGCGTTGGCCTACGAGCGCCGGCATATCCGTATCGATTTTTTTATCGATCGGCTCCCCGAACGCCCCCGGCGTTATCACCGGATCCTCGTACTCGTGCTCAATATCGGGTTTTGTGCCGTGTTGATCGTCGGCTCGGTGCTTGCCATTCGGCAGTTCGCGGATTCGACGGCACCGAACGTCGCGATTCCGATCCCCCTGTATTATCTCGCGCCGCTGGTCGGGATCGGACTCCTGGCGAGCGTGTACGTTCTCGAACTGTTGGAACGGCTCGGTGTCGCGTCAACGCCGAACGGGAGAGGTGACGAGTAGTGGTTCTCAGTGCCGGTCTCGTCGTTGTCGCCGTTTTTATCCTCCTCGCTCTGTTCAAAGTCCCGATATTTGTCGCATTAGGCCTCCCGGCAACGATGTATGCGTTGTTTCTGTTCGAGCAACCCCTTTCGTTCCCAGTTCAGCGGATGCTCAGAACGGTCGATTCGTTCACCCTACTGGCGGTCCCGCTTTTCATTTACGTTGGTTCGTTAATGAATCACGGCGAAGTGACCGAGCGGATATTCGATTTCGCCGACGACGTCGTCGGCCATCTGTCCGGTGGGCTCGCTCAAGTAAACATTCTGACGAGCATCGTGTTTTCGGGAATCTCGGGATCAGCACTCGCCGATATCGGCGGTGTCGGACGCGTGTTGATCGAGACGATGTCGAACAATGGGTACGACGACGAGTTCTCCGCCGCACTGACGAGCGCATCGGCGACCATCGGCCCGCTGTTTCCGCCCAGCATCCCACTCATACTGTTCGGCATTATCGCAGAGGTGTCGGTGCTACAGTTGCTTTTGGCGGGGGCGTTGCCCGCGGTACTCACCGGCGGGCTGTTGATGGGTGGAACTGCGATAATCGCCTGGCGAAGGGACTTCCCACGCAACGACACTCGGGCATCGCTCCCACAGGTTAGTCGGTCACTGTTTATCGCGATGCCGGCGCTTCTCACGCCGGTCGTCCTCATTGCGGGGATGCTCGGCGGCTACTTCAGCCCGACGGAGGCTGCTGCGGTGACCGTCATCTACATTGTGTTTATCAACGCGGTCTTCTATCGGATTTTGAACCTGAAATACCTGTGGTCGGCTTCCATCGAGGCAGTTCGAACGACCGGAACCATCCTGATCATCCTTGCGGCTGCCGGGTTGTTTGCGTGGGTGCTATCAGTCGAGGGGATCGACAGACAGTTTGCGGAGATACTGTTCAGTGTCTCCGAGACGCCCGAAATAGTTCTTTTCATGACAATTCTGTTGCTGCTGTTTTTAGGCCTGTTTTTGGACCCACTGGCTGCGCTCGTGATGGTGACGCCGGTTATCGTTCCGCCGCTGGTTTCGGTCGGTTACAATCCGGTTCACGTCGGTGTCGTCACGGTGTATGCACTCATGGTCGGGTTGTTGACGCCCCCGCTCGGGTTGTCGGTGTATCTATCGGCGGAGATCTCCGGGGCGGACGTAATGAAGGTATTCAGATCGTCGGCTCCGTACTACGTCGCGTTACTCTTCGGTCTGTTCGTCGTTGCCTACGTCCCACAGATCACCCTCGTAATCCTCGAATACGTTTAGCGGCACGACAACTGACCGGCCACGTGTCACCCGATCCGCGATTCGATGTCCGTCGCGATCCCGTGGATTTCCTCGTCGTCGAGATCGGCGAACGAACCGACGACAGTGTGGATCGACCCGCCGCCGTCGTCCTCGAAGCGGGGAACGATATGCACGTGGAGGTGTGGCACCTCCTGTCCGGCGGCCGTCCCGTCGTTGACACCGATCGTCGTGGCGTCGGCGTCGACCGCCTCCTCGATGGCGGGCGAAAGCGTTCGGACGGCGGCGAACACGTCCGCGGCCACGTTCGGCGGAGCGTCGCGTAGCCTCGAATACGGTTCCTTCGGGACGACGAGCGTGTGGCCCGGCGTGAGGGGGTTCGCATCGAGGAACGCCGCGACCGTCTCGGTTTCGTGGACGACCTCGCCGGGGATGTCGCCGTCGATGATCCGCTCGAAGATCGTTGGCTCCGACATGGTCGGGGGATGGGTCCGGGCCCCTATCAATGTTGATCCTGTGAGGGACTCCCGCCGACTGTTTCGAGCGTCCCGCCGACCGCCCGCTCGTACCTCTCGGCGTCGTGGCCGAGTCTGTGCGCCCGGACGTCCCGGTAGGACGGTGGAGGATCGGCACGATCGGGGACGGCCGGTCGATCTCGATCGGCGTCAACACGGCGTCGAGAAACCCCTCGAGGGGCCGGCCGGCCGCCACGCCAGCGCTCTGCGGTCGGGTCGCCGACACCCGGCGCTTCCCCGACGACGAGCGTCGGTCGATCCGACCCCCCACGAGATTCGGGGTCGATCCCCGACCAGCGAGGGGCATCGCCGGCAGCCCACGGCGAGTGGGTTCCTATCGTCCGTGTTCGGAAACACCACCATCGGATACTGGTAAGCGGCCCATACAGCCGGGGGATTCGAATATAATCAAACTAATACACCATGTACACCTAGGGGCACCTCGACAGAACGCTTATACCGTCCCGTCGCTTCGAGATATATGTCAATGAGTAACGCACCCTCCGACACGGACGAATCGCCCGAATTATCGATCGACCCACCGGAAACGCCGCTGGACTCCGAGCGGTATGCTCACCTTTCGCTCGACAACGGCGAGGTCGTCATCTACGATCGGGATGATCCCGACATGTGGGTGCAGTCGGACTTCGTCGTCGAACTCGGAGCCTGAAACAGGTCGGCGCTGTTTTATAACCCGGCAGCCCCCCGCTGTGTCGCTCGCGGCAGCTTTTTATACACCCATCGCCGTAGCGCTCAGTATGAAGGAACTCCTCGCGCCGATCGTCGAACTCCTCGCGTACGCGGCCGTCGCGGTCGTTCTCACCGCCGCCGGCCTGTTTGCTGAGATAACGAGCGTCCAATACATCGCCGCCGGAAACGTCGTATTCGCGGCCTGGCTCGCCGTCATGGGGGCCATTGCACTTTACGCGGGAGTCGTCGCGGTCGGCGTCCAGGAGGTCGTTCCGCGGTTCAAAGCCGCCGTCGACGAGGCGCGGTAGGACGGCTCGAAGACCGGGCGGGCGCATCCCAACGGTTTTTGCCCGCCGGGCAGCTACTGAGGTTAATGGCGACGTGTGACGTCTGTGGCGAGGACGAAAACATGCCGTACAACTGTCGGCACTGCGGTGGGACGTTCTGTGGCAATCACCGCCTCCCGGAGAACCACGGCTGCCCCGGCCTCGAAACCTGGAACGATCCCGACGGCGTCTTCGACAGCGGGTTCGACGATTCCGTCGAAACCGGCGGAAATCGGGCAAGCGGCCGTCGGCGAGGCGGCGGCTCCGGGAGCCTTCTCCGCCGGATCGGAATCGACACCGGAGCCGGCGGCCCGCTCGCGTACTTCCGGAACAACCTCTCGTATCTCTTCCTCGCGGTCATTATCGTCGTGTTCGGGATCCAGTACATCCTCGCGCCGCTTTTCGGTATCCGACTGCCCCCACAGGGAGTCAGCCCTGGAACAACGACGTGGGGACGGATCTTCACCCTCTCGACGGCCCACCCGGAGTACGTCTGGACGTGGGTGATCTCCGTGTTCGCCCACGGCAGCCCGATGCATCTGCTGTTCAACGCGATCGTGCTGTACTTTTTCGGCCCGCTCGTCGAACGACAGGTCGGCTCCCGGAAGTTCGCCGCGCTGTTTCTCGCAAGCGGCGTGCTCGCCGGACTCGGGCAGGTCGGCGTCGGCCTGCTGACCGGCGAGGAGGTCGCTGTCCTCGGGGCATCCGGCGCGCTGATGGCGATCATGGGCGTGTTGGCGATCACGTCACCGGATCTGAGGGTGCTCCTGTTTTTCGTCGTCCCGATGTCGATCCGGACGCTGACGGTGCTTTTCGCGGCTTTCTCGATCTTCGCGTTCGTCTCCGACGGCGGGATCCTCGACGGCGTCGCCCACTTTGCGCACCTCGTCGGCCTCGTGATCGGCCTGTGGTACGGCAACCGCATCAAGGACCGGATCGGCCGCGGGCCACAGCAGTTGAACCTCGGGCCGGGACGGGGACCGGGCGGTCCCGGTGGCCCCGGACGATTCCGATAGATGGACCCCGTCGACGGCCGGTTCCGTCCGACCCGCTCCGGCTCCCGCGACGCGATGGCTGACCTCCAGGCCGACATCGCCGCGGCGGCGACCTTCGAGGACCGAATCGAGTTCACCCCGACGGACGTTCGGGGCGGCGAGGCCGTCGTCGCCGGGATCGATCAGGCGTTTCTCGACGGCCGCGCTGTGTCGGCGGTCGTCGTTCTTCGCGGCGGGGAAGTGATCGCCCGCGAACACGCCGTGACGCCGCTGTCGATGCCGTACGTTCCGGGGCTGCTCGCCTTCCGCGAAGGCGAACCGATCGTCGCCGCGCTCGAAGCCCTCGACGTCGAACCCGACCTCCTCGTCCTCGACGGCAGCGGTCGGATCCACTACCGCGAGGCGGGGATCGCGACCCACGTCGGGGTGTGTTTCGATATCCCCGCCGTCGGTGTCGCAAAGGGCCTCCTCTGTGGTCGTCCCCGGCGGGCGACCGACGCCCTCGACGAGGGCGAGCGCGTCCCGGTTGAGGCCGACGACTCCATGACGGCACCGGAAGGGACGGTCGTCGGATACGCCTACCAGAGCCGTCAGTACCCGAATTCCACGCGGATCAACCCACTCTACGTCTCGCCGGGACATCGGCTCTCGGCCGAGTCGGCACTCGAGTGTGTCGTCGCGGCGGGCGGCGAGTACAAACTCCCGCGTCCGACGCGGCTGGCTGATCTGTACGCCGACGAGTTGAAGACCGAGCTGTGAGCCCACCGTCGACACATCAACGCCTAACTACCATCCCCCCGACCGACACGTATGAGCAACCGGACGGTACTGATTACGGGCTGTTCGTCGGGTATCGGGCGGGCGGCCGCCTACGCCTTTTTGGACGAGGAGTGGCAGGTCTACGCCACCGCGCGAAACCCCGCGGACATCGAGACGCTCGGCGACGCGGGCTGCGACATCGGGACGATAGACGTCCGTAACGACGAGGACGTCCGTCGGGTCGTCGACCGAATCATGGAGGAGGAGGGGCGGCTCGACGCCGTCGTCAACAACGCCGGGTACGGACAACACGGCCCGATCGAGGACATCGACGACGACCGGTTCGAAACACAGTTCGACGTGAACGTCTTCGGGCCCCACCGCCTCGTCAGGGCGGCGCTGCCGCACATGCGCGAACGCGGGGACGGCACGATCGTCAACGTCTCCTCGCTCGCGGGGCGGATCGCCGCCCCGGGGATGGGTCCGTACTCGGCATCGAAACACGCGATCGAGGGGTACAGCGACTCGCTACGGCGCGAACTCGACCCGTTCGGAATCGACGTGAGCGTGGTCCAGCCGGGGCCGGTCGAGACGGCGTTTCGCGATCGGGTCAAAGACGAGTTGGGTCGCCTCGACCGGACCGATGCCTACGGGGATCTCTACGCGTTCCAGGAGGACGCTGCCCTTCTGGGCGGCGACAGCCCGATCGCGGTCCACCCCGCCGAGGTCGCCGAAGCGATCGTCGAGGCCGCGGTCTCAACGGATCCCGAACCCCGCTACGTCGTCGGGCGGGCGGCACAGCTTCTCGCGTACGCCCGCTATCTGCCCGACCGGATCGCGGACGGGCTGTTCGCCGCGTTTCGGAGGTTCAGTTCCTGACATGTTCGAGAACGACGACGCGCTGGCCGAATCGCCGGCGCACGAACTCGCACTCGAGTGTCTCGAAGCGGGGATCGAGGCAGCCCATCCGCGCGAAGCGGTCGAACGCCACTGTGGACTCGACGGCGACACCCTCCGGATCAAGGGCGCGGAGTACGACCTCGCGGCGTACGATTCACTCCTGATCCTCGGCGGCGGCAAGGCGGCCGACGACCTCGCGGCGGCGTTCGAGGCGCTTCTCGGGGAGCGGGTCACCGGCGGCGTCGTCGTCACGAACGAACGGACCGCGACTCCCGACCGCGTCGACGCACTGATCGGCGAACACCCGACGCCCGGGGCGGGCAGCGTTTCGGGTGCACAGGCGGTCCTCGAACGGGCGTCGGAGGCCGGCGATCGGACGCTCGTGATCGCGACGGTCGCGGGCGGCGGGAGCGCGCTTTTGTGTGCGCCGGCCACGGAGCTCTCGGTCGGGGATCTACGGGCGGTCACGGACGGCCTCCTCGACGCCGGAGCCTCGATCGACGAACTCAACGCGGTCAGGCGGGCCTGTTCGGGCATCAAAGGCGGCGGCCTCGCCGCCGCCGCGGCTCCGGCGACGGTCGTCGGCGTGCTCGTCAGCGACGTCGTCGGCGACGACCCCGCGGTCATCGCGAGCGGACCGACGGTTCCGACCGGAACCGATCCCGAGGCCGCCCTCGAAGTCCTCGATCGCTACGGCCTCGACGCGTCGTCGGTTCGGGCGTTTCTCGCCGACGCCGATCCGAGCGACCCGGCCGAACTCGCCGTCGAAAACCACATCATCGCCTCCGGCCGGGACGCGATCGACGCGGCCCGCGACGTCGCCGCCGAGCGCGGCTATCGGACGTGCGTACTCTCGACGCGGATCGAGGGTGAGTCGGCGGCCGCAGGGCGGATCCACGCCGCGATCGGTGCCGAAGCGGCCGACAGCGGCGACCCGGTCGGGCCGCCGGCGGTACTGCTCTCGGGCGGCGAGACGACCGTCCGGGTGACGGGCGAGGGGATCGGCGGCCCGAACGGCGAGTTCGTCCTCGGCGCGGCCGGGGGGCTCCCCGAGGCCGCGGTGCTCGGCGCCGTCGACACCGACGGAAGCGACGGCAGCACGGACGCCGCCGGGGGGCTCGTCGATTGGCGGACCGTCGAGGACCCCGACGCCGTCCGCGCGGCGCTCGCGGACAACGACAGCTACGCGTTCTTAAAATCGACGGACGGGCTCTTGGTTTCGGGGCCGACCGGAACGAACGTCAACGACCTCCGCGTGCTCGTGGTTCCCGACGCCTAATCGAGACAGCGGCCGACGACGCCGAGCATCGCCTCCCCGTGGACCGCCTCTGCGAACAGCGGAACGCGTTTGACCTCGCGCCCGCGGAACAGTTCCTGTGCCCGGGCGAGGGCGTCGCGTTGGACCTCCCAACGGCGACGGCAGAACTCGCAGTGTTCGGTGTCCGGGGCGACGAACCAGTCGGTGTCGAGACCGGTGACATCGGTCAGATCCTCGCTGACGCGGTTGACGACGACCGTCCCGACGGGGATCCCGAACTCCTCGAGCCGTCCGACGAGCCGCTCGCTCTCCGTGACGCTCATCTCCTCGGGGATCATAACGACCCGGAAATCGGTTCGAGTCGGGTCTTCGAGGGCCGAGCGCAGGCGTTCGATCTTCGCCGAGAGTTCCCTGAGGCTCGCACCCGCATCGGCCTGGGCGTCCCCACCGAAAAGGCCGCCGAGCGAGCCGGCCATCCCGGACAGCGACTCCTTCATCGAAAGCAGGCGGCCGAGCATCGAATCCATGACGTCCGGGAGTTCGAGCAACCGGAGCGTGTGTCCGGTCGGTGCGGTGTCGACGACGACGCGCTCGAACCGCGGATCGTCGAGATATTCGATGAGGAGCTGCATCGCGGCGGCCTCGTCGGCTCCGGGCATCGCCCCGCCCGCAAGCGGGTGGCCGCCCTCACCGAGCAGCCCCTCCACTCCGCCGAGGTCGGAATCGGAACCCTCGCCGTCCCACGCGGCCCCCCCGACGCCACCGGGGGCGAACGGCCCCGAGGCGGCCGCTTCGGGATCGATCTCGACGGCGAAAAGCGGGATGTCCTCGGCGATCCGGGTCGGCTCGGACGGGATCTCCGTATCGAGCGTATCGGAAAGCGAATGGGCGGGATCGGTCGAGGCGACCAGCGTCGGCGTGCCGCCGCGGGCGCTCGAAAGCGCCGTCGCGGCCGCACAGGTCGTCTTGCCGACGCCACCTTTCCCGCCGTAGAGGACGTATTCGGGGGCGTCGACGCCGGCGGGGAGATCCGCCTCCTCGAGGGAGTCGACAGCCTCGACAGTGAGTTCGCTCATACCGGGCGTGGGAGGCGGCGGCTTGTGTACCCGTCGGTACGGAGCGTGGCGTCGAGAGAACTGAAACACGCCACAGAGTGGCTGCTTGAACGGAACGTTGACACGGTGTATGTTGGTGAGTTAACCGATGTGTTGGACACTCATTGGAGTGCTGAGGTGAACGGGAAGACTCACGCGTTTTGATCACACCGACAACTCGTGGATCGGGTCGAATTGACACTCGGTGATGTCGGGGGTGATGTTGCGGAGGTGACCGAAGCAGATTCGAGTCGTGAGTGTCCCGAGTGTGGGAGTGGTGATATGACTCGGATGGGCGATTGGTTTCGGTGTCGCGACTGTGAATTAGCGGCTCACAGTGACGTGACAGGAGCATGGAACATCTTGCGGCAAGAAGTAGGGCCGATGGCCCAGCCCGCTGCCCTGTCCGCTGGACGCGACAGGGACGCACCCACGGATGGGGCGTACTGGCAGTGGAACGAACACGACTGGATACCCGCCGATTTTGGGGAACAGTCACGTTCACTCGACCAACCCAGCCTCAGCGAACCCGTAAGTTCACAGCCGGGGTAATCGACTGGGTGGATTACCCACGGAAGAATCCCACGATTTCAGTCGTGTGGAGGAGGTCAAGCGGAGAGTTCGGCGGTCTCGCTGGCGGCTTCCTGGACGTTCTCGGTCACGTCCTCGAGTTGCTCCTGGATCGCTTCCGCCTGGGCTTCGAGTTGCTCCTGCATCTCCTCGCCGCGGGACTCGACTTCCGCCCGCATCTCCTCGATGTTCTCTTCGAGGCCTTCGAGCGCCTCGAGCGTCTGGTCCTCGAAGTCCTCGTGGGCCTCGAGCAGGCTCGCGACCTGCTCGTCGAGGGCGGCGAGGAACTCGTCGAGCATCTCTTCCGAGGAGTCGACGCCCTCGTGGAGGCTCGTCTCGAACTGATCGATGACGTCGTGTTGGCTCTCCTCGAGCATGTCGAGCTGTTCGTGCATCATCTCGTGAACCTCGTCGACGCCGCTGCCGGCGGGGAGGACGGCTCCGAGGGCGTCGAAGTACGAATCGACGCCCGTACGGACGAGGTCGGTGCTGCGGCCGGAGGCGTCGCGGGCCGGGTCGAAGCCGTCGACCATGACCGCGTTGAACTGTTTTTGTGCCTCGACGCTGCTTTGGATCGCGTCCTGGGTACCCTCGATCGCGCTGCGCTGGAACTCGAACGCGGTCGACATCGGTGTGCTGTAGTCGCTCATTGTAACCGTACAAACAACCCGATCGATAATAAGCGTGTCGGTGAGAACCATTTGACACCATTAGAGTACATTCAAAGCCTAAAACGGGGGCAGGACGGCGGGTGTCGGAGGGCGCGGTCGCTGGCCGGTCGGTGGTTACGTCTCCGGAAACGGGATCCGTACCGTCGCGTTTCTACAGGCGAAACGGACCGGGTGCCTCGGGGCCGTACGGAAATCGAAGATTTCCGTGATCTTCAAAAGAGCGTGTCGCTCGTTTGGACACCGCGGAGCTTCGCTCCGCTCAGTGACGAGACGCCTTACGTCTCGAACCGTCTGCACCCGGAGCGGTCCACCGATTCGAAAACGGTTGTTTCCCCCGCCCCTCTGGCACCCACGCGACCGCCGCGTCGTCGCCTACGGCGACAGACGCTGTCGATCTCGCGGGAACAACACGGCTTCGCGGATGTTGTCCAACTCGAGCATCGTCATGACGAGCCGCTCGCCGCCGAGGCCCCAGCCCGCGTGCGGGGGCATCCCGTATTTGAACATCTTCGTGTAGTACTCGAACGCCTCGGGATCGAGTCCCTGGGCCTCGAACCCCTCGATGAGCTGCTCGCGGCGGTGTTCACGCTGGCCGCCGGAGACCAGCTCCATCCGCGGGTGCATCATGTCGAACCCGGTCGACAGCGTCTCGTCATCGTCGTGGTCCATGATGTAGAACGGCTTGATGTCGGCCGGCCAGTCGGTGATGAAGTAGTGGCCGCCGACGTCGTCGCCGAGGGCTTTCTCGCCCTCCGTCGGCAGGTCGTCGCCCCACACCAGCTGTTCGTCAAGCGCGCCGGTCGCGTTGATCCGCTCGATGGCCTCCTCGTAGGTGAGCCGCGGGAACGGCGTCTCCGGCACCTCGAAGGATTCCGCGATCCCGAGCGCCTCGAGTTCGCGGGTGCAGTTCTCCGCGACGGACTCGTAGGCGGCGACGACGACGGACTCACAGACGTCCATCGCGTCGTGGTGATCACAGAACGCCCCCTCGAAGTCGATCGAGGTCGCTTCGTTGAGGTGGCGCGGTGTGTTGTGCTCCTCGGCGCGGAAGATCGGGCCGATCTCGAACACCCGCTCGACGTTCGAGCCCGCGACGAGCTGTTTGAACAGCTGCGGGCTCTGGTTCATGAAGGCCTCCTGCCCGAAGTAGGTGATCGGGAACAGTTCGGTGCCGCCTTCCGTCCCCGTGGCGACGATCTTCGGCGTGTTGATCTCGGTCGCGTCGGCCTCCCGGAACGCCGCCCGGGCCGCGCCCAAAACCTCGCTTCGGATCGTGAAGATCGCCTGCCCGGTCTCGCGTCGGAGGTCGAGCGTCCGGTTGTCGAGCCGCGTCGAAAGCTCCGCGTCGACCTTGCCGGTCGGGTCAAGCGGGAGTTCGGTGTCGGCCGCCGACAGCACCTCGACCGAGTCGGGGACGATCTCGACGTCCGTCGGCGCGCGCGGCTCCTCTTTCACGTCGCCGGTCACCGAGACGACGGATTCGCGCGAGGTCCCCAGCCCCGTCTCGACGAGTTCGTCGTCCATCTCCTCTTTCTCGAATTTGATCTGGATCCGTCCACTGGTGTCGCGCAGGATGAGGAAGGCGATACCGCCCAGATCGCGGATCTCGTGAACCCAGCCGGCGACGGTCACCGTCTCGCCGGGTTCGGCTGCTGCCGTGTACGTTCTGTCGTCCATACCCGTGATTCTCGTCGATCGGACTTAAACGCGGGGAAACGCGGCGGCTTCGGGGCCCGGCGGCGCTACGCGAACTCGATCTCCGAGCGCGGGTACACCTCGCCGAACAGCCACTCGGCATGTTCGAGGGCGTACTCGCGGTGGTCGTCCTCGATCGCCCCGACGGCGTCCTCGAGGAGGATGGGCCGATAATCGCGGAGGCCGGCCGAGCCGGCAGTGTGGAGGACACAGACGTTCGCGAGCGTCCCACAGATCACGAGATCGTCGATCCCGTGGCTCTCGAGCCACCCCTCCAGTTCCGTCCGGTAGAAGGCGTCGTAGGTGTGTTTTTCGACGACGAGATCCTCCGTAGTGGGGTCGAGTTCCGCGACGAGTTCGGCCTCCCAGGAGCCCTCGAGAACGTGTTCACCCCACCGGTCGAACTCGTCGTAGTAGTGGTTTCCCGCGAACTGTTCGGGCGGGTGGACGTCGCGGGTGAAGACGACGGACGCGCCGGCCTCGCGTGCGGCCGCAGCCGTCTCGACGCACGGCTCGATCGCCGCCTCACTCCCGGGCGCGTACAACGAGCCCTCCGGATGGCAGAACCCGTTCTGCATGTCGACGACAACGACCGCGGTGCTGTCGGGATCAAGAATCATACCCGTCGGTTCGGCCGGCAACGTGAAACCGTTTTCGCGACCGGGAGTCGGGTACCGGATCGGTTCCCGGCGATCAGTAGAACTCGCGGACGAGGTCCATCGCGTCGTCGGGCGCGCCGTCCGGAATATCCGTCATCGGGCCCTCGACCCCCTCGCGTTTCTCGTAGCCGACCGAACTCTCGTCTTGGTAGATGACGCCCTGATACTCCTTGTTCCGATCGAGGATGAGGTCCTTGGCCGCGTCGTAATCCGTCCGGTCGTGGTCGAAGTCCTCGTCGGCGACATCGACGATCGCATCCCTGAAGTAATCGTAGGTGTCGACATCGTTGAACGTCACACACGGCGAGTAGACGTTCACGAAGCCGAAACCATCGTGCTCGATGGCCTTCTGGACGATCTCGGCGTGGCGCTGGGAGTCCGAAGAAAAGGACTGCGCGATGAAGGTCCCGCCCGCTGCGAGCGCAAGCGCGAGGGGGTTGACCGGCTGTTGGTTCGTTCCATCGGGGGAGGTCGACGTTTCGAAGTCCTCCCGGGAGGTCGGCGAGAACTGCCCCTTCGTCAGCCCGTAGATCCGGTTGTCCATGACGACGTAGGTCATGTCGACGTTTCGACGAACCGCGTGCACGAAGTGGCCGGCACCGATCGAGTAGCCGTCGCCGTCGCCGCCCGCGACCATCACTTCGAGTTCGGGGTTGGCGATCTTGACGCCCGTCCCGACCGGCAGCGCGCGGCCGTGGACGCCGTGGAGCGCGTAGCTGTGCATGTACGTCCCGATCTTGCCCGAGCAGCCGATCCCGGCGACGATGAACGTGTTGTCCGGGTCGTTACCCGTCTCGGCGAGGGCTTTCATCATTCCGTTCATCGTCCCGAAGTCGCCGCATCCGGGACACCACGTCGGCTGCTTGTCGGATTTGAAATCCGTGAATCGAACGTTTGAGCTCATTGTCAGGCCTCCACCTCGGTCGGTTCGCCGAGGACGGATTTGACCTCCTCGGCGAGTTCGTCCGCTTTGAAACGGACGCCGTTGTATTTGTTGATGCGCTCCACACGGGAAAGCGTGTCGTGCTCTATGAGGTCCGCGAACTGTCCGGTCGCGTTACACTCGACGACGATCGTCTCCTCGGCGGCCTCGACCTCCTCGGTGAGGTCCGGCCGCGGGAAGATGTACGGAACGGAGAGGAACCGGACGTCGATCCCGTCCTCGGCGAGCAGCGTGATCGCCTCCCGCATCGCGCCCTCGTTCGAACCCCACGAGACGACGAGCGTGTCGGCGTCGGCGTCGCCGAACTCCCGGTAGTCCCAGTCCTCGCGCTCGCGGGCCGTCTCGACTTTCCGTTCGCGCTTGTCGACTTGCTTGATCCGCATGTCCGTTTCCTCGGTCCGACGACCCAGTTCGTCGTGTTCCAGGCCGGTCGACATGTGTGCGCCGCCCTCGGTGCCGGGGAACGAACGCGGACTGATCCCGTCGTCGGTGATCGCGTGCGGCTTGAACTGCCCCTTCTCGTTTTGCCACTCGTCGATCGTTCCCTCGTCGACGACTTTGCCCCGGTCGATTTCGACCGCCTCCATGTCGAACTCCTGGGGGTCGAACGTCTGTTCGGTGACCGCAAGCGCGAGGTCGCCGGTGAGATACACCGGGATCTGATACTTTTCGGCGAGGTTGAACGCCTCGATCGCCTTGTGGAAACACTCGGCGATGGTGGTCGGAGCGAGGACGAACCGCGGGATCTCACCGTGGCCGCCGTACAGCATCTGGTTGAGGTCGCCCTGTTCCTGTTTGGTCGGCATCCCCGTCGAGGGCCCCGAGCGCATGACGTTACAGATGACAAGCGGCGTCTCGGAGGTCGCGACGAGGCCGAACGTCTCGGTCATCAGGTCGATCCCCGGTCCCGAGGTAGCGGTCATCGCTCTCGCGCCGGCACGCGCGCCACCGAGCGCCATGTTGACGGCAGAGAGTTCGTCTTCGGCCTGAACGACGATCCCGCCGTAGTCCTCGATCCGACCCTTCAGATACTCCATAACGTCCGTCGCGGGCGTGATGGGATAGCCGGCGTAGAACCGACAACCGGCGACTAGCGCACCCATCCCGATCGCCTCGTCGCCGTTCAGGAGGACGTAATCGTTGTCGGTGGTTTCGAGTTCGTACGGCGTCGAGAGGTCGTACTCGTCCTCGACGTAGTCGGCACCGGCCCGGGCCGCCGTCTTGTTGTTCTCGACGATCGCTTCGCCCTTGTCGCCGAAGCGTTTCTCGAGCGATTCGTCGAGATACTCGATGTCGAACCCCGAGACCGAACAGGCCGCCCCCAACGCGACGATGTTCCGCATGATCGCGCCGCCGGCGTCCTCCGCGAGTCGTTTCAGCGGCACGTCGAGGCCGGTCATCTCGCCGGGGGCCTCGAAGTCGGACATCATCGACCGCTCGCCGTCGTAGACGATGATCGAATCCTCGTGGAGTTCGTCGAGGTTCTCCTCGACGGTCCGCTGTGTGAGCGCGATCAGTATATCGAGTCTGTCAACGACGCTCTCGACGTGGTCAACCGACGTCCGTACCTTATAGGCGGTGTACCCGCCGCGGATCCGCGACGCGAAATCCTTCGAAGTAAAGACGTGGCGCCCCGCACGGGAGAGCGCCTGGGCGAAGATCTTCCCTGTCGAGTCGATCCCGTCGCCGGCTTCCCCGCCGACGGCCCAGTTTAGGTCCTCTGGCATACTACGTCTGGATTCAACACGACGGACGTTAAGCCTTCTGAATACTGCCGTACGTCGGTTATTTCCGGGTTTGAGGCGGTCTCCGACTGATTGGCGGAGTGTGGGACACCGTCTTCGAAAGCGCCTTGCGGTCGGAGCGACTTATATATCGCATGGATCCGATTCAGACGACCGTCGTCGCAGTCCACGAGATCGGCCCGGACGCCGTCGCTATCGAGGTTGCCACCCCCGAGGGTTTCGACGCCCGCCCCGGGCAGTTCGTCAAGCTTTCGGCGACGCTCGGCGGCGAGTCCGTCAGCCGATTTTACACCGTCTCGTCCATCGACACCGAGGGGACGTTCGAACTCACGATCAGCTACGACCCCGACGAGGGCGGAGCGTTCAGCGAGTACCTGCTCTCGATTGCCCCCGAGGACCCGGTCACGATCGCCGGACCGTTCGGCAGCGACTACTACGACGGTGAGGAACGCGTCGTCGTCCTCGCCGGCGGCCCGGGGGTCGGTCCCGCGGTGGCAATCGCCGAACGGGCCATCGCCGACGGCGGCGAAGCGGCCGTCGTCTACCGTGATGACCACCCGCTCCACGAGGACCGGCTCGCGGAACTCGCAACAGCCGGTGCGGCCGTGTTCGTACTTACTGAATCGACGGCCCTCACGGACGCCGTCGCCGACGTCCTGACCCTGATCGACGGCGAGCAGGTGTTCGTGTACGGGTTCGCGGCGTTCCTGGAGGACGCCGAGGCGGCCATCGAGGCAGCCGGTGGCGACCCCAAAACGGCGAAATCCGAGAACTTCGGCTGAGGCGTTTTATACGGCGTGGTGACGCCGATCCGATGAGGGTGTTACAACCATCGAGCCCGGTCGGAGCCGCTTACTCCGCCGCGTCCGAGACACCGCGTCGCCAGTCGGCGATCCGATCGTCGGGCGTCCGGCGAAGTTTCTCCCCGTAGTACGACAGCGGGTGTCTGATCCTCTCGCAGGTGTCGTCCATGTCGACGCAGTCGCCGTACTCGTCCATGACGACGCAGGAAGGTGGCACGGCGACTGGACCGTCCTCGTCGCTGAGGCGCTGGATCTGTGATCGCACCGTGTCGGCCGTCGTCTCCGGGACGTCACACAGTTCGAGGACGCCCTCGGCGTCGAGACCCGTCGCGAGCAGAAACGACACGAGCGAGAACCGCGAGTGGTCGGGGAGGCCGACGAGGCCCTCCTCGCCCCGTGCGCGGGACAAAAGCGCCCGCATGCACGGTGGGAACAGCCCCGGCGCCACCGTCCCGAACGAGGTCGGCGGATCGAGGTCCGCGATCGACCGTCGGATCGACGCCAGTTCCGCCGACAGCGGCTCCTCGATCGCGTCGGGAACCGACAGCGGAAGACCCTCGCGGACCCGACGGCCGACCGCCTCGCGAAGCAGCGTGTACAGCTCCGGCCGGGCGACCGGGACCGTCCCCGAAGCGAGGGGACGACGCGCGAGCCGCCACTGCGGCGACTCGAGTTCCGCGGCGAGTTCGAGGTACGCCGTCACGTCGAGGTCGAAGCGGCCGTCGCCGATCGGCTCGACGCCGCCGTCCAGCCCGAAGTCGGCGAGCAGGCGATCGAGCGTCAGCCGCCCGCCGCCGGTGCTTTTGAGTTCGAGGTCGGCCTCGAAGTCCTCGACGAACCGCTCGCGGGCCGTCGCCGCCTCCGCCGCGGCGTACTTTTCGGTCGCACCCGGCACGTCGAGAAGCGAGACCAGAACGCGGGCGATCGGGTACGAAAGCAGTTCCGCGCGGGTGCTCCAGAGCCGCGGCTGCTCGGGCGCCGTCGTCCCCTCGATGAGCGCCCGCCGGACGCGCTCGTGGCCGCGTTCGACCGCCGGCCCGCCCTCGGCGACCAGGCCGGCGAGGTCGATCCCCGCCGCCTCGACGGCCGTCCGCGAGGCGTCGAGGAACGGGTATCTGGCGTGGAGGCGCTCCATACGATCCGGTATCCACCGGGCGCCGATAAACGCACCGACCTGCCGAACACCGCGCCGCGAGGGCGGCGAGCGATACGCATTTCAAGCCCCGCGACGACCCCACGAACAACCGTGCGTCTCAGGTACCGCTGTCCCGGCTGTCGGACGACGAGCAACCTCCACGACCCCGGCTGCGAGTTCGAGGGAACCGACCGCCGGCGGGTCGAGAAAGCCTACACCGACCTCCTGGGATCGCTTTCGGCCCGCGGGTACGACGACGAGGACGCGCTCCGTGAGGACCTCCCCGAGCGCTGGAGCGGCCTCCATGCGGCCGTCTTCGGCCGACTGCGGAGCGACCAGCGGGTCGTCGAGGAGGACGGCTCGATGCGCCTGTTGCCGCCCGAGGAGTACAAAGACCGGGTCTCGCGGCCGACGTTCGAGCCCCTCAAAACGATCTACGAGAAGGGGAGCGTCTCGGGGGCCCACGACCACTCCGTGTTCGCGATGGTCGCGTTCTACGAGATGGTCGGTCTCTCCTGGGAGGAGACCCGCGAGAACACGATCGAGTGGCTCCGCGAATCGGGGACGTGGACCCGGGGGGGCTTCGAGGAGTCCTCGCCCGAGGAACTCGTCGACTCGAAGCGACACGTCTACGAGCAGGGGTACGGCTGGAAACAGGCCGCGACCGAGGCGAAAGCGGTCATCGATCGGCGCGTGTCGGCCTCCGAGTCCCGCGAGTGATCGCCACCCTCGGGCCGTCCCGACGCAAACACTATCACGTCGGGACCGGACGGTTAGCGTATGCGACGGAGGGAGCCATGAGTCCCCCGGACGGTCCACGCGACCAGGTCCAGGTGCTCGACGAGAGTGGGCGCGTGCGCGAGGGAGCGACGGTGCCCGACATCGACGATGACTCCCTCATCGAAATGTACCGCGAGATGCGGCTGGCCCGTCACTTCGACGGCCGGGCGGTCAGCCTTCAGCGCCAGGGCCGGATGGGGACGTATCCGCCGCTGTCGGGACAAGAGGCCGCACAGGTGGCCAGCGCGATGGCGCTCGACGACGGCGACTGGGTGTTCCCCAGCTACCGCGAGCACGCCGCCTCCCACGTCCGAGGCGTCGGCCTCGATCGGACGCTCCGCTACTGGATGGGCGACGAGCGCGGGAACGACACCGGAGAGCGGAACGTGTTCCCGGTCGCGGTGCCGATCGCGACGCAGGTGCTCCACGCCACGGGGGCGGCGTGGGCCGCGAAGCTCCGCGGCGACGACGGGGCGTTTCTCTGTTACTTCGGCGACGGCGCGACGAGCGAGGGGGATTTCCACGAGGGGCTCAACTTCGCCGGCGTCTTCGACGTCCCCGCGGTGTTCTTCTGTAACAACAACCAGTGGGCGATCTCGGTGCCCCGCGAGCGCCAGTCGGCCTCCGCGACGCTGGCTCAGAAGGCCCACGCCTACGGGTTCGAGGGCGTTCTCGTCGACGGGATGGACCCGCTGGCGGTGTATCAGGTCACGGCGGATGCGGTTTCGAAGGCGAAAGATCCGGATCCGGCGAGCGACGACGGCCCCGGGCGGGCGACGCGGCCGACGCTCATCGAGGCGGTCCAGTATCGCTTCGGTGCCCACACCACCGCCGACGACCCTTCGGTGTATCGGGACGACGACGAGGTCGAACGCTGGAGGCAGAAGGATCCGATCCCGCGGCTGGAGGCGTTCCTCCGGGAACGGGGGCTGTTGGACGACGAGGCCGTCGCGGCGATCGGACAGTCGGTCGAGGACGAGGTCGCGGCGGCGATCGACGCCGCCGAGGGGACCGAACGGCCGGCGCCCGCGGACATGTTCGATCACGCCTACGCGGAACGGCCCGAACGGCTGGACGGCCAGGAGCGATATCTCGAACGGCTGCGCGAACGCTACGGCGACGAGGAGTTACTCGAATGAGCACCCAACCGACACAGAACCTGACGCTGGTACAGGCGGTCCGCGATGGACTGAAAAGCGAGATGGAGCGCGACGACGACGTCGTCGTCCTCGGCGAGGACGTCGGCAAGAACGGCGGCGTCTTCCGGGCGACGGAGGGGCTCTACGACGAGTTCGGCGACGAGCGCGTCATCGACACGCCGCTTGCCGAATCGGGCATCGTCGGCACCTCGATCGGGATGGCCGCCTACGGCCTCCGGCCGGTCCCGGAGATGCAGTTCTCGGGCTTTATGTACCCGGCCTTCGACCAGATCGTCTCCCACGCCGCCCGGTTGCGGACCCGATCGCGTGGTCAGTTCACCTGTCCGATGGTCGTCAGAGCCCCCTACGGCGGCGGGATCAGAGCGCCCGAACACCACTCCGAGTCGAAGGAGACGTTCTACGTCCACGAGGCCGGCCTGAAAGTCGTCGTCCCGTCGACCCCGTACGACACCAAGGGGCTACTCGCCGCCTCGATCCGCGATCCGGACCCGGTGATCTTCCTCGAACCGAAGCTCATCTATCGCGCCTTCCGCGAGGACGTCCCCGAGGAGCCGTACACGGTCGAACTCGGCGAGGCCGCCGTCCGGCGCGAGGGCGAGGACCTCTCGGTGTTCACGTGGGGTGCGATGACCCGACCGACGCTCGCGGCCGCCGAATCGGTCGCCGGGGACGGCATCGACTGTGAGGTCGTGGACCTGCGGACGCTGTCGCCGATGGACACCGACGCCATCGTCGAATCGTTCAAGAAGACCGGGCGGGCGGTCGTCGTCCACGAGGCACCGAAGACGGGCGGATTGGCGGGCGAGATCACCGCGACGATCCAGGAAGAGGCGCTGTACTACCAGGAGGCGCCGATCAGCCGTGTGACCGGCTTCGACGTGCCGTACCCGCTGTACGCCCTCGAGGACTACTACATGCCGGAGGACACCCGGATCGAGGACGCGATCAGGGAGACGTACGAGGCGTAGTATGGTTCGTGAGTTCAAACTCCCCGACGTCGGCGAGGGGCTGACGGAGGCCGAGATCGTCGCCTGGCTCGTCGAGCCCGGTGACGCCGTCTCCGAGGACCAGCCGGTCGCCGAAGTCGAGACGGACAAGGCGGTCGTCGAGGTTCCATCGCCGGTGAACGGGACCGTCAGGGAGATCCTCGCCGAGGCGGGCGAGATGGTACCCGTCGGGACGGTCATCATCACCTTCGACGTCGAGGGGGAGGACGACGCCCCGCCCGAGACTGAGGAGGCCGAAGAAGTAGACGCCGAGAGTGCGGTCGGTCACGACGGGGAGTCCGCGCCGACGGGTGGCCGAACCTTCGCCGCGCCGACGACTCGGCGGCTGGCCCGCGAACTCGGCGTCGACCTCGGGACCGTCGAGGGAAGCGGCCCCGGCGGCCGGATCACCGAAGGGGACGTTCGTGCAGCGGCCGACGGGAGCCCGGACACCTCCCCCGACGCCCCGAAATCGGCCACCCGGCGGGTCGGTGACGACGGCTCGTCCGGATCGGACGCCGATCAAACCGAGGCGTCGGGGGTGACGAAGCCGACAGACCGCGATCGGACGCTCGCGGCCCCCGCCACAAGAAAGCTCGCGAGCGAGGAGGGAGTCGATCTCGACGCGGTCCCGACCGACCGGACGGAAGACGGCGAGGCGTTCGTCACGCCGGCTGAGATCGAGGCGTACGCCGATGCCCAACGGCGGGCCCAGGAAGCCGACGCCGAGGCGGTCTCGGCCGCCGGAAGCGAGGCGGCCTCCCGAACGGCTGTCCAGGCATCCGGCGAGGACGAACGGATTCCCTATCGGGGCGTCCGGCGGACCATCGGCGAACAGATGGAGCGCTCGAAGTACACCGCCCCCCACGTCACCCACCACGACGAGGCCGACGTGACCGAACTGGTCGAGACCCGGAGCCGGCTCAAGGAACGCGCAGAGGAGCGGGGCAGTTCGCTGTCGTACATGCCGTTCGTTCTCAAGGCGGTTGTCGCCGGGCTCCGGGAGTTCCCGATCCTCAACGCCCAACTCGACGAGGACAGCGAGGAGATCGTCGTCCGCGGCGAGTACAACGTCGGAATCGCGACGGCGACCGACGCCGGCCTGATGGTGCCGGTCGTGAAACACGCCGACCGGAAGGGACTCCTCGAGCTCGCAGACGAGATGAACGACCTCGTCTCGCGGGCCCGCGATCGGTCGATCACCCGCGAGGAGATGCAGGGCGGTACCTTCTCGATCACGAACTTCGGCGCGATCGGCGGCGAGTACGCGACGCCGATCATCAACTACCCCGAGACGGCGATTCTCGGGTTGGGCGCGATCAAGGACAAACCTCGCGTCGTAGACGGTGAGGTAGTCCCCCGAAAGGTGCTGACGCTCTCGCTGTCGATCGATCACCGCGTCATCGACGGGGCCGAAGCCGCCCGCTTTACGAACGCCGTCATCGAGTATCTGGAGTCGCCCGAACTACTCCTGCTCGAATAGCCGGTATCCGACGGTCGAGCGTTCCGCTACCCGCTGGATTCTTTCCCCAGTCACGCCGCATCAATGGGGTCTTTTTTTAAGCATCGGGAAAGAAGAGTGTCGTATATGTTCAAGGCTATCGTGAGCGCGGACACGCTCGGGGCAGCGCTCGACTCCGTGGGTGTGTTGGTCGATGAGTGTAAGATCCGTCTCGAGGAAGAGGGCCTCACGATCCGTGCGGTCGATCCGGCAAACGTCGGGATGGTCGATCTGGAACTTTCGGCGACCGCATTCGAATCCTACGAGACCGACGGCGGCGTCATCGGCGTCAACCTCGACCGGCTCGAGGACATCGTCGCGATGGCGGACTCGGGGCAACTCGTCCACCTCGAACTCGACGAGGAGACACGAAAACTGCACATCTCGCTCGACGGGCTCGAGTACACGCTCGCGTTGATCGACCCGGACTCGATCAGACAGGAGCCGGATCTCCCGGATCTCGATCTCTCCTCGGAGGTCGTCATCGAGGGCAAGGACATCGCCAGAGCCGTCACGGCCGCCGACATGGTTTCCGACCACATCGCGTTGGGTGTCGACCCCGACGCCGAGCAGTTCTACGTCGACGCCGAGGGCGACACCGACGACGTCCACCTCGAGTTGGGTCGCGAGGACCTCATCGACCTCACGCCGGGCGAGGCGCGCTCGCTGTTCTCCCTCGATTACCTCAAGGACATGAACAAGGCGATCCCGAAAGACGCCGAAGTGACGATGGAACTCGGCGAGGAGTTCCCGATCAAGATGCACTTCGGCTTCGCGGAGGGCGACGGCCACGTCACGTTCATGCTCGCACCGCGGATCCAGAGCGACTGATCGGTCGACGGCGTTCGGGTATCGGTGGGTTCGAGGCGTGGCGTTCGAAACGGATGTTCTGGCGTAGCCCAGTTCGGACCTCTCGGCGAGTCAGTCGGCGGCCGTTCGGAGCGAGAACGGAACTCAGCGGTTGACGCTTCGGGTCGACGATCCGGCGTCGGCCTGTGCCCGCCAAAGCGCCGCGTACTCGCCGTCGAGTCCGAGTAACTCGTCGTGGGTGCCCGATTCGACGATCTCGCCGTCATCCATCACGACGATGCGGTCGGCCGACTGGATCGTCGAGAGCCGGTGGGCGATGACGAAGGCGGTCCGCTCGGCGATGAGCCGGTCGAGACTCTTCTGGATGAGTTCCTCGGTTTCGGTGTCCACGTCGGAGGTCGCCTCGTCGAAGACGATGATCGACGGATCGTTGAGCAGGGCCCGAGCGATGGCGAGCCGTTGGCGCTGGCCGCCGGAGAGTTTGACGCCGCGCTCGCCGACGAGCGTGTCGTACCCCTCCGGAAGCTCGCGGATGAACTCGTGGGCCTCGGCGGCCATCGCGGCCGAGATAATCCGGTCGCGGGCGTCCTCGCCGGGGGCGGCGGATTCGTCCTTCCACTCCGCTTCCAACACCTCGTGGTCGCCGTAGGCGATGTTCTCCGCGACCGTCCCGGAGAACAGATACGGGTTCTGCTCGACGATCGCGATCCCCCGCCTGAGCGCCCGGAGGCTGTACTCGCGGACGTCGACGCCGTCGACGCGAACCGTCCCCGAGTCGGCGTCGTGAAAACGCGGGAGGAGCTTCAAAAGGGTCGACTTTCCGGCTCCGGTCGGTCCGGCGAGCCCGATCGTCGTTCCCGCCGGCACGTCGAGGGAGACGTCGTGGATCACCGGCTCGCGGTCGCCGTAGCCGAAGGTCACGTCCTCGAAGGCGACGTCGCCGCGCACCCGGTCCGGTTCGTGGGGATCGTCCGGCTCGGTCACCGTCGGCTCCTTGCCGAGCAGGCCGAACACGCGCTCGGCGCTGGATTTCGCGAGTTGATATTTGTTCGCCGACCGGCCGACCCGCCGCATCGGCGAGTACAGTCGGCGGAGATACAAAAAGAACAGCGCGAACGCGCCGGCCGACAGCGCGCCGGGCTCGCCGAGGATGATGTCCCGGCCACCGATATAAAGCACCAAAACGAAGACAACGCCGGTCGTCAGCCGCAGCGAGGCGAAAAAGGCCCGTCGGATGCGCAACGCGGCCACCTTCTCGTCGTGGTACGTCTCGCTTTGCTCGGCGACCCGGTCGCGCTCGAAGGCGTGGCGGTTGAACGTCTTTATCACCGCAGTGCCGCCGAGGTTGTTTTCGAGCCGCGTGTTCAGGCGGGCAACCGTCTCCCGGATCGATTTGTACCGGGGCTCGATCCATCGCAGGAACAGCCCGCTGGCGAGGCCGATCACCGGAACCGGTGCGAGAGCGATCAAAGCGAGCTTCGGCGAGTAGGTCCACAGGATGACGGAGATCCCGCCGACGGTCGCGACGACGCGGATCATCTGTCGGAACTCGGTGTTGAGAAACTGCTCCAAGCGGTTGATGTCGCTGTTGAGGATCGACATCATCCCGCCGGTCTGGTGGGAGACGAAGAAGTCCATCGAGAGGTGCTGGATGTGGTCGTACGTGTCGTTGCGGAGGTCCCGTTGGACCTTTTGTGCGGTCGATTGGAGCAGGTATCGCGAGGCGAACCGCGTTGCCGAGCGGACGAGATACGCCAACACGGCGATAACGACGAGCTGTTCGAGCAGCGCGATCCGGGCGGCTTCGCCGGTGATCTCGCCGCCGGGAACGAGCCCGACGTCCGACAGAAGCCCCGGCTCCCCGGACTGCAACACGACCCGATCGATCGCGGTCGCGACGATGATCGGCGGCACGAGCCTGGCAAAGCGGGTCAGAAACGAGGTGACGATCCCGGCACTCAGCCGCAGCCAGTAGGGACGGGCGTACGCGAGCAGGCTCCGGATCGGGTGGCCGTCGAGATCCTCCCGGATGTCCTCGAACCCACCCTGTTCGTCCGCCATACACGGCGTTGTGGGCCGGCGTTCAAGTGTCCCGTGTTCGCGGACGGTGCCGCCGGTCTCCGGGTTTTCTCGTCGGCTCAGGCTCCGTCGCCGACGGCGCCTTCGACGTGCTCGACGGCTGCCGCCGGGCTCGCGACCGCCTCGAACCCCTCGGGGTCGACCCCGTGTGTGTCCAGCCCCGCCACCGGCCGGCCGAAATCGAGCGCGTGGCCGATCTCCGAGAGCGTGCCGGTCGATCCGTCGATCGCGACGACCGCGTCGCCGTTGAGAACCACGAGGACGTTCCGCGCGTTGCCGAGGCCAGTCGCGATCGGCGTCGTAACCCACTCGTTGGCCGCGGCCCGGTTCTCCCCCGGGAGGATTCCGATCGTCTCAACGCCCGTCCCCGACGCGCCCTCGCAGGCGGCCTCCATCACGCCGCCCAACCCGCCACAGACGATCGTATGGCCGCGTTCGCCGAGTAACTGCCCGACGTCGACGGCAAGTTCGTAGGTGGCATCGTCGATCCTTGAGCCACCGATGACGGAGACACGCATATCGGGGTCTACGGCTCCGGGGAGGGATAAAAACCGCCGTCTCAGATGGTGTCCTGGATGATGTCCAGCGCTTCCTCGCGGTCGTCCCACTCGAGGAAGACGGCGATGGAGGTCGCGCTCGTTATCAGATCGAGGATGTTGATGTGTTCGGTCGCAAGCGGCGCGATGATCCGCTGGAGAATTCCGGACTGGTTCGGGAGTTCGCCGCCGGTGATCCGGATGACGGCGATTTCGTCGTCGACGGTGACGCTCGACAGTTCGTCGAGGTCGATGACGGCCTGGTGGAGGACGTTTTCGGCGCGTTCCGAGACGTCGCTGTCGACGTAAAACGACACCGAGTCCATCCCGCTCGCGACGGCGTCGACGTTGACGTCGGCGTCGGCGAGGACCGAAGAGAGATCCGAGAGGATGCCGGGGGTGTTCCTGATCGCCCGCCCGGCGGCGGTCAGACACGCCAGCGGTTCCTCGCGCATATCGATGAGGTTCTCGAACTGGCCCTCGATCGTCGTGCCACCCTGCAGGAGGTCGCCGTGTTGGTAGTGTGCCACCCGGACGGTCATATTCCCCGTTTTGTACGACAGCGCCGACGGCGCGACGACTTCGGCACCCCGAAACGAGAGGTTACGGAGCTCGTCGACGGTGATCTCGCCGACGTTCCGCGCGCCCTCGACGACGCGGGGGTCGCCGGTCATAACGCCCTCGACGTCGGTGATAATCACGACCTCGTCGGCGCTCATGTAGTTGCCGAGCATGACGGCCGTCGTATCGGAGCCGCCCCGCCCGAGCGTCGTCACGTTCCCGGCGTGATCCTGTGCGAGAAACCCCGTGATGACCGGTACGTACCCCTGTGCCGCCATGTCGGCGGCGAGCTTTTTCGCCCGCCGCTGGGTCTCTTCGACGTCGACCTGACCGTGCTCGTCGGTGATGACGGGCCACTCGTCGGTGCCGGGTTCGAGGAACTTCGCGGCGATACCGCGGGCCCCGAGGGCGGCTTTCAACATCCGGACGGACGTCCGCTCGCCCATCGAGACGATCTCCGCCTCGTCGGCCTCGTCGGCCTCGAAAGTGATCGCGTCGAGCAGGAAGTCGGTCGTCGATCCCATCGCGCTCGCGACCACGGCGACCTCGTGGCCCTCATTGACCGCGGCGGCGATCGAGTCGGCGGCTCGATTAACCCGATCGCCGTTGCCGAGGCTCGTCCCGCCGAACTTGGCGACTACGCGCATCCTCTCACCTGCTGACCCGTGTGGTAGCTCATACCTCCCGTTGCCGGTCCCGGGAAATAACGGTGTTCATCTCCGTGTCGGGAGGATCGGCGTTCCCTCCCGGGGTTGTGCCGCCGTGAGGCTCCCGCTGACGAAGAGTTAATTGTCCCGAGTGCGTTAGGTCGTCACATGAACGTACGGGATGCCGTCGAGGCCGACGCCGACCGACTGGCGGCGCTGACCGACGCCCCCACCGACGTGATGCGAAACCTCATCCACGATCGGACGGTCCGCGTCGCCGACGAGGACGACACCGTCGAGGGGTTCGTCAGCTACGACGCCGAGAACTCGACAGTCCACGTGACACAACTCGAGGGCGACGCGGAACTGTGTGAGACGCTGCTCGCGGAGCCGACGCGCTTTGCCGCACGCGAAGGGATGACGGTCGAGTTGTTGGCGATGGAGGCCGACGACGCGACGCGGACGGCCGCCGAACGGGCGGCGTTCGAACGCCAGGGGTCGGGACCGCGGTTCGACGGGACGCCGACGATCCGATACCGGTGGGAGCCCGAAACGACGGCGTGATCGGTTTCGATCCGGTTGCGCGCTCGCTTAGTTGATGGTGGCCTCGCTCCGCTCGGCCACCGCTCTCGCCTCCTCGGCTCCCTTCCCGTCTCGAACCAGCGCCTCGACGAAGAACTCCCCGGCCTTGAACGACGACCGGACCATCGGCCCCGAGGCGCAGTACAGAAAGTCGAACTCCTCCTCGGCGACGGCCTTCCAAACGTCGAACCTGTCAGGGTGGACGTACTCGAACACCTCCAGATGCGACCGGGACGGCTGGAGATACTGCCCCAGCGTGACGATGTCGACGCCGGTTTCACGGAGGTCCGACAGCGTCCGGTACACCTCGTGGTCGTACTCGCCGACACCGAGCATGAGGCTGGTCTTCGCGTACGCCCCATCGGCCTCGGCGACGCGTTCCAGAACCGACATCGACTGCTCGTAGCCGGCGCGTCGGTCGCGGACGGGCCACTGGAGTCGATCGACGGTTTCGACGTTGTGGGCGATCACGTCGGGGCCGGCGTCGACGATCGCGTCGACCGCGTCGGGATCGCCCCGAAAATCGGGGATGAGCGCCTCGACCAGAATTTCCGGGTCGTGACGCTTTATCGCCCGGATCGTCGCCGCGAAGTGGCTCGCCCCGCCGTCGACGAGGTCGTCGCGGTCGACGGAGGTCAACACGACGTAATCGAGGCCGATCTCCGCGACCGCGCTCGCGACGTTCTCCGGTTCGTCGGGATCGAGCGGCTCCATTCCGCCGGTTTCGACGTCACAGAAGTTACAGCCGCGCGAACAGCGCTCGCCCATCAGCATGAACGTCGCCGTTCCCGGGCCGTTCCGGCCGCTCCAGCAGTCACCGAGGTTCGGGCAGTTGGCCTCCTCACAGACGGTGTGGAGGTTCCGATCCCGGAGCGTCCGTTTGATCTCCGTGAACCGCTCACCGCTCGGCGGGCGCGATTTCAGCCACTCCGGTTTGTGGCGACGGCTGCTCATACCCCTCCGTTAGGCTCTGAAACAAAAAGCGTGCCGTCGCTCCGGTCCGTTTCGCTCGCCGACGGAAACGCATATACGCCCGGCACCCTCCGGTTCGTCCGTGGCAGGTCGCACGGAATACGAGACGGGAGTCGCCGTCGAGGACGTGCTGCCGGCGTTCGCCGACGCGTTTCCCTTCGAGTCGTTCAACCGGATGCAAGCGGCGGCGCTCCCCGCGATCGTCGAGGGCGACGACAACGTCGTCGTCAGCGCGCCGACCGCGAGCGGGAAGACGGCGCTCGCGGAGGCCGCCATCTGTCGGACGCTCGCGGCGGGTGGTACGGCCCTGTTTTTGGCGCCGCTTCGGGCGCTGACGAACGAAAAGGAGGCTGAGTGGGAACGCTTCGAGACGTTGGGCTATTCCGTCTACGTCGTCACCGGCGAGCGGGATCTCAACCCCCGCCGCGCCGAGAGCGCTGATATCCTCGTGATGACGCCCGAGAAGGCCGATTCGGCGACGAGAAAGCACGATTCGCCGCGGTATGCTTTCGTCACCGACGTCGATTGCGTCGTGATCGACGAGGTTCATCTGCTGGACTCGGATCGGCGGGGGGCAGTCCTCGAAGTGACGATCTCCCGGCTCAGACGCCTCTGTGGCCCGCGGATCGTTGCCTTGTCGGCGACGATGCAGAACGTCGAGGACGTCGCCGGTTGGCTGGATGCGCCCGACGCGTCGACGTTCCGGTTCGGCGAGGAGTACCGGCCGGTGCCGCTGTCGGCGACGGTGGAGACGTACGCCCACGGCGACAACGCCTTCGCCGACAAGTACCGCCGGCTGTACCGCGCCCTCGATCTCGCACAGCCGCACATCGCCGAGGGCGGGCAGGCGCTCGTGTTCGTCGCGTCCCGACAGGACACCGTGCGAGCGGCCGAGAAGGCCCGGGACGTGATCGCCGAACGGGACGTCGAGATCGGGTCCCGCGGCGACTACGAGTTTCACACCGACGCCCAGGAGCTGGAAAACGACACGCTCAGACAGTCGGTCGTCGACGGCGTCGGCTTCCACCACGCCGGGCTCTCGAAGGCGGATAAGGACCGCGTCGAGGCGTGGTTCAAATCCGGGGAGATTCAGCTGCTGTTCTCGACGTCGACGCTGGCTTGGGGGGTTAACCTTCCCGCCAGATGCGTCGTCATCCGCGATACGAAGCTCCACGATCCACTCGAGGGGGAGGTCGATATGAGCCCCCTCGACATCCTCCAGATGCTCGGGCGGGCCGGGCGGCCGGGCTACGACGACGCCGGTTACGCCCACATCGTCTGCGACGGTGCGGACGCCGAGCGGTACCGCCAACTGCTCGCCGACGGAAAGCCGATCGAATCGCGCCTCGCCGAGGAACTCGACTCGCATTTGAACGCCGAAATCGCGCTCGGGGTCGTCGACGACATCGAGGACGTGATGGGGTGGTTGGAGACGACGTTCTACTACGCCCGGGCGGCAAGCGCACCCGACAGGTACGACGACGCGGCGTCGCTCAGAGATCGGGTGTCGGCGACGCTGAAGCGGCTCGTCGACGGCGGGTTCGTCGACCAATCCGGGCTCGAAATCGAGCCGACCCAGCTCGGGCGGCTCGCCTCGCAGTTCTATCTCCGTCTCGACACGGCGGAGGCGTTCCACGCGCTGTGTGAGCGCGCCGCGGACACCGAACTGGACGAGTCGACAATCCTTCGGACGGTCGCCGACGCCGGGGAGTTCGACAGCGTCTCGGCCCGTCGGGACGAGCGGGAGACGTTCGGCGCGGTCCTCGACGGGGAGGGCGACGAGTTAGAGCCCGGGAACCGCAAGGTGCTCGCCATCCTCCGGGCCGGCATGTCGGGGACGACGCCGGTCGAACTCCAAAGCGACGCGTGGGTCATCAGACAGAACGGGTTGCGGTTTCTGGCTGCTTTGCGGGCGTTCTGTGAGCGCTTTGCCTCGCCCCGCGACGCCAACCTCGTCCGCCGGATCGAAGCCCGGGTCGAACACGCCGTCAGCGCCGACGCGGTCGGTCTCATCGCGATCGGCGGCGTCGGCACCGGGCGGGCGAACAAACTCGCCGCCGAGGGCGTGACCGATCCGGCCGACGTTCGACGCGTCGGCGTCGAGGGGTTGATCGAGGCCGGGCTTTCGGAGGGGGTCGCCGAACGGGTCCTCGAACAGGCGAAAGCGCTGCCCGACATCTCGATCGAGTGGGACGGCGTTCCCGACTCGATCCCGGCCGGCGAGAACACGATGGCCGAGGTGACAGTGAGGAACGCCGGCGACGGGACCCCCTCAGGGATCCGGGTGACGGTGAACGGGATCGAGATGTCGGAGACGACGCGGTATCTCGGCGAGACGACCGTCCCGGTCGGCGTCTTCGGCGGCGACGCCGACGAACTCACCTACGAGGTCGAGGTCAGTTTTCCGGACGAACCCCTCGGGCCGATCGCCGACAGTCGAACCGTCGTCGTCGAGTGATCGGCGGGTGGAACCACCGGCGAGGGCCCGGACGCCCCGGCGGTCCCGGACGTCCAGCGACATCGGTCAGGCAGACCCCCTCGCTTCCGGTCGAGAGCGACTCGACGCGGATCGAAACGAGTGATTTTTCGCCGCTAAGGGCAGATGGCAGTCGTTTGACGGCAATTGGAACCGTCTGAGGGCGGATACTCCCTGGAAGTCATCTCCATCGGAAACGGTGGAGTCATCTTCCGGACGCCCACAGGAAGCGGCGGGCGTTTATATTCATCCGAGCCGCAGGCCGCATCATGTATCCGGCCTCAAGAACAGACACCGAGAGACCGCCCACGGCCGCGGCCGCCCGACGCCTGGGGTGGGCGGCGTGAACCCACGGCGGCTGTCGGCGCTGCTTTGGGGACTCGTCGGCGCGCTCTCGTTTCTCGTCGCCCACGGAGCGTATCTCCTCCTCGGCGGGGCGTTTCTCGGCGTCGGACCGGTCGCCGGGGTCACCGTGGCCGTCTTCGCGACGACGGCGGTGAGCAGTTACTGCGCCGAGCGGCGGTTCGGGCTGTTTGTCCGCCGCGTCGGCGGTAACAGGTGACACGGTGGCACCGAACGCGAAGCCTTTAAACCGCCGACTCCGGTAGTTTCGGATGAGCCGGGATGGCCGAGTGGTAAGGCGCACGCCTGGAAAGCGTGTTCCCTCAGGGATCCAGGGTTCAAATCCCTGTCCCGGCGTTTTTGCTGCGAGCAGTTCGCGAGCAGCAAAATCCCCAGAAGGGGTTTGAATGAGAGAGGTCGCAGCGGCCGAGCGAAGTGAGGCCGACCGTCTTCGCGTGGTTCAAATCCCTGTCCCGGCGCTTCTGTGACGACCACACGACGAGCAGTGCCGA
>CAZOFL010000008.1:0-37864 GCA_964579035.1 uncultured Natronomonas sp.
CTGGTCCTTGCCGTGAGAGGGCAAGATGATTGGCCGGACTACACCAACGGAGCGTTGATTGCAACCATATGTATCCGAGATTCAGGTATAACGGTTGCGTTTCACAGTCACTTTGGGGCGGTGTGTCTCACCGGGGTAGCAGTTTCGGTCGTCACTCGTCGTCGAACGGAGAGCCCGCCGCGTCGGGTTCGTGACCGGCCAAGGAGACGATGTTTTCCCTGCCGACCCGGAGTTTCGAGATCACGCCGTCGTCTTCCATTTCGGAGAGAAGCATCGAGACTTTCGACTTCGACCACTCGGTGTTTGAGACGATGTCGACCTGTTTCATTCGGCCACCGTGTTCTTCGAGCAGTGCCGTGACACGCTCCTCGTCCGAACGCAGATCAACGTCGGAGATTCCGGAGGAGTCGTCCCCCTCGACGGCGGGATCCGACGTCGTATCGGGGGGCTCAGCCTCTTCGCTCGGCGAAGGGGTTTCGGGGGGAGTCGCTGTTGCGTCCGGGGACTCCGTCGTGTTACGTGTACTCTCGGATCTGCCGGATAGGTAGGCCATCGCGCTTCCGACACCCAACAACACCACCACCACGAGCGCGACGATCGACACGAACGCCCCCGTGTCTTCGGACATCGTGGAGGCTCCGCCGGACTCGGAAGGCGATTCCGATTCGGTCGCAGTCGCCGACTCGGCTCCGTCCTCGCGGGGCGCGTACACCACTCGGGGCCGGCGGTCGGTGAACTGCGTTTCGCCGACCCAGGTGAGTGATTCACTCTCCGCAAGCGTTCCGCCGGCGGCGCTGTCGGGGTCGGGGTCGGCCGATTCGAACTGAAGCGTCGGCCCGCGGTCGAACCGGAGCTGTTGGTCGGGGCCGACGTAGAGCCCATCAACAAAGACATCACCGACGACGAGGCGGTCGTCTTGCAGCGCCGCGAACTCGGTCCAGACGAACGACATCTCGACGACGCCGAACTCGTCGCCCGCGGGCGATCGTTCCTCGACCCGGGCGTCGCGTCCGAAGGATTCGGCCGTCATGTCCCGCTCCGTGACATCGCTGCCGGATTCCGTGAGTGAGTTCGCGCGGGTTTGGAAGTTGCTGTAGCTTTCGGTCTCCTCGTCGGTGAACCGCTCCGCGTAGGTTTCGAACTCCTCGACCGCGTCGTCGCTCTCGAGGCGCTGTTCGTACCGGAACGTCCACTCCGCGCTCCGGTTCTCGAAGACGGTGATCCGAAACTGCGTCCTGTCGGCTTCGAACTCCTCGGTCGAGAGATCGCCGAGGCCGGCATCGGCCGATCCGCTTCCGCCGGCCGGTTGTGCCCCGCCCACGGCGATCGCAACGGCGAGCAGACAGAACAGCACGCCGAAGAGAACGGCTCCCGACTGTGCCGATACCATCGATACACGAACCCTCGCCCGCCGTGATATAAAAGCCCGTGGCTCGGGCATCGGATCGGGTGGAGCACACAGTGGTCGAGTCGGACTCGTTCGAACGGGAGAGGGCTTCATCAAGAAGCAAGGCGGATACCTCGGGGTCGTACGGAAATCTTCGATTTCCGTGATCTTCAAACGAGCGACACGCTCTTTTGGACATCGCGGAGCTTCGCTCCGCTCAGTGACGAGACGCGAAGCGTCTCGAACCACTTGACCTCGAGGCAGTTGACCGAAGGCTCGATCGTCTGCGAGCGGCGGCGTGGGTTTATAAACCAGACGGAAACATACCCACATATGGTCCCCGACCCGTACGATGACGAACCCCCGGACGGAGAAATCGACCGACTAGAGAGCGACGGTAGCCGAACCGATCCCGGGACGGACGCCCCCGAAGACGACGACTCGTCGGGGTTTCTTTTGAACGCCGTTCTCGGGGCCGTGGTGACTGCGATCGCGACACCGATCGTTCCGTTCGCGCCGGTCGTGGGCGGTGCGATATCCGGCTACCTCGATGCAGGGAGTACGGAATCGGGTGCGAAGATCGGAGCGGTATCCGGCGCGATCGCGCTCGTTCCACTGCTCGTCGTCATCCCCCTCCTCCTGTTCGTGCTGTTTCTCGATCCGGTGTTCGCAGTCGGGGTGTTTTTCATACTCATCGTCGTCGCCGTGTTTCTCGCCGCCTACACCGTCGGTCTCGGAGCGCTGGGGGGCGTACTCGGCGTGTACATCAAACGGGAGTTTCGCGACTGACTGCCGCGACAGCGTTACCTCCGGTAGGTGACGAACGACAGCTCTCCGACCGTCTCACGCCCCGTCTCTTCCCACTCGGGGCCGATCTCGGGGAAATGCGTGTCGCCAGCCGGTGACTCCGGGATTTCGGTCACGAGGAGTTCGTCCGCCCGATCGATCGATGCTTCGTACACCGTCGCACCGCCGACGACATAGACGGTCTCCTGTCCGTTATCGAGGGCCGCCCCGGCGGCGTTCAAACCCGCATCGAGATCGGTCGCGTGGATCACGTCCGCCGGAACGTCGAGGGAATCCCGACGCGAGAGAACGACGTTCGTCCGCCCCGGGAGCGGCCCGCCCAACCGCGACGCGATCGATTCGTACGTCGTTCGGCCCATGACGACCGGATTTCCCATCGTCGTCTCCTTGAACCGCGCCAGATCCTCGGGGTAGTGCCACGGCATCCCGCCGTCGACGCCGATCACCCCGTTCTCGGCGACGGCGGCGACGAGTGCGACCTTCATTCCGCGACCTCAAAGGAAATACCCGGGGCCGGATCGTAGCCGGCGAGGCTGATGTCCCCGTATTCGAGCGCGTCGAGCGGTTTGTCGGCCACCTCGATGTGCGGTCGATCACGCGGCTCCCGCGAGAGCTGCGTCAGGAGTCCGGGCACGTGGTCGTATCCCGTCGCCCCGTCGGCCTCGGGCGGAGCCGCCGCTTCGAGCCACGAGCGAACATCGAGATACCCCTCACGGCGTTCGACACCGCGGAGGCGGTCCTGTAGCTCTCCGAGGGTCTCGGCGTACCACGCGCCGCGTTCGCCCGTCCCACAGTAAATGTGGGCATCGACGATCGTGTGCCCGAAGGAGCCGACCTCGAACCCCGTCCGGTTCGCGATGGCGTGAGCCAAAAGCGAGTACGCGGCGAGATTGAACGGAACACCTAACGCGATGTCGCCGGAGCGCTGCGTGAGATGGACGTTCAGGCGATCGCCCTGGACGTTGATCACGAAGGTGTAGTGACACGGCGGCAGCGTCGAAACGGCCGCGTTGGCCGGGTGCCAGGCGTTGATGACCATTCGGCGGGAGTTGGGGTTCCCTTCGAGCGTGTCGATAACGTGGCCGAGTTGGTCGAACACCCGCCGCGTCCCGCCGTCCGGAGTCGGCTCGGTCTCGACCCGCGGATGGTCGGCGTCCGGCCAACTCTCGCCGGCGAGTCGGGCGTCACCGTCCGGGACAGGGTAGCGGCGCCAAAACCGACCGTAGGCGGTATCGAGGTGCCCTTCGTCGTCGGCCCAGGCGTCCCAGATCTTCGTCTCCTCCCGGAGGTTACGGACGTGTTCTTCACCCGAGAGATACCACAGCAGTTCGTGGATCAGCGAGTTCCACCGATAGCCGTCCATCCGCTTTGTCGTCAACAGGGGAAAGCCCTCCGAGAGCGCCACCTCGTAATGGTGGCTGAACGAGGCGACGGTGTCGACGCCGGTCCGGTTCGGCTTGTACGCGCCCCCGGAGAGGACGCCGGAGACGAGGTCGTGGTACTGGCGCATTCGATACGGACAGTTGCACACCGGAGGCTTTGGTCGTTTCGAAGCCGGCGGATGGTCGGCTTCCCGACCGCGGCCAGGCGGCGATGGTACGGATCACTCCCTGAGGAAGTTACGTGCGACGATCTGCAGTATGTGGACGAACACGCCGGTGAACGCGACGTAGATCCCCAGCGCGTGTATCAGCGACCGATCGGGCGTGTAGGTGGCTTTGACCTGCCAGATCTCGTACCCGAGCCGGAGCGTGAAGCCGAGGAAAATAAAGACGAATCCGCCGATGAGGACGGCGCTGATCGCCGATCCGACCGCGACGAACACGATCCCGATAATGAACGCGCCGAGGGACCACCGTCCCCAGTGGTCGAACTCCCGGTCGCGAAGGTAGACGTACCCGGCGATGCCGAGCGTCATCCCGAGGGTCCCGACGAGCGTGACCGCGAGCGCGACCGTCCGAGAGCCCGCGGCGACCGACGCGAGGATGCCGCCGCCGAAGAGTGCGTACGCGCCCTGCAAGAGGCCCGTCCCGAGCGCCGCCATCGCCGTCGACCCGCTCTCGAGCCCCCGTTCGGCGAGCATGCTCCCGCCGGTCAGGGCGGCCCCGTAGACGATCAGCCCGAGTATCGGCACCTGGAAGACGACACTGTTTATCGCCGACAGCGGCGTCGACGCGACGAGAAACATCAATGCGACGTTGACGCCGATCAGCGCCGCCGCCGGAACCGCGACGGCTCGAAATCTGGGGGCGACCGTCCGGGTCCGCCGCCCGTACGCTGTGTCCATACACGATCAGTCGGGCGAGCGGATTATAAGCCTGGTCCGTTCCTCTCCGGGAGCGGCGCCCGGATTTATGACTCCTCGAAACGAAACCCCGACATGGGGTACCAAACAGCGAACACGACGGAGATCGACAGCGTCGTTCCCGAGGAGTTCGGCGGCATGTGGTTTTTCAGGGAGCCGCTCGGCTGTGAGAACCTCGGCGTGACGCTTCTCGAACTCGAACCGGGAGCCAAAGGCAAACCGCACGACCACAGCGACGACGGCCACGAGGAGGTGTATCTCGTCGTCGACGGCGAGTTGACGGTACAGGTCGGCGGCACCGAGGACGATCCGGACGCCGAACGAACACTTGCGAGCGGCGAAGCGATCCGGGTCGACGGCGATACCCACAGACAGCTCTTCAACGACGGCGGCGAGCGGGTACGCGTCGCCATCGCCGGCGCGCCCTGACGCCCCCACCGCGGAACGCGTGACTTTTTGTCGGCCGCACGCGTCGTTTCGGGCATGTATCTCGGAGACGCCACGTGGCCGGAGGCCGGGACGGCGCTCTCGGAAACCGACACGGCGCTCGTCCCGGTCGGATCGACCGAACAGCACGGGCCACACCTCCCTCTGGCGACGGATCACATCATCGCCGAGGGACTCGCCCGAGCCGCCGCCGACCGCGCCGATGTCGTCTGCACCCCGACCGTAACCGTCGGCGTCAGTCCCCACCACCGCCAGTTCCACGGGACGCTCTCGATCGATGCGCCCACGTTCAGAGATTACATGGAGTCGCTGTCGAGAAGTCTCGTCTACCAGGGGATCGACCGGCTGATATACGTCAACGCCCACGGCGGCAACGTCGAACACCTCCGGGAAGTCGGTCGCCGGCTCCACGACGACGATTCGGCGTACGCCGTCGAGTGGATGTGGGACGAGTCGATCCCCGAGTTGGTCGACTCGCTGTTCGAGCGGAACGGCCCCCACGCCGGACCGAAGGAGACGTCGATGGTCTGGTATCTCGCCGACCTCGTCCGGGCGGACGAACTGGAGGCGGCCCGCGACGACGGCTGTCCCGACCTGGAGGCCGTCGAAACCGAGCGCAACGGCGCGCGGTTGTACTACGACTCGATCGAGAACGCCCACAACGGGGCGTTCGGCGATCCGACCGACGCCTCAGCGGCGAAAGGCGAACGGCTCTTCGAGGCCGCGACCGACCAACTCGTCGAGTTGGCGAAGTGGATCGAGACACGGCCGTGGGAGGCGATCGGGCCGAGAGCGCACGTCCGCGAACGCGACGTTTCGGGGGACAGAAACCGGTAGCACGAAGTGTCGCGCGCTCCGGGTGGGCGTATGAGCGAAGACCACGACGGCCACGAGCACCACCCCCACGAGTCGGCCTCGGAACGGTCGACGGCCCCCCAAAGCGAGTACACCGGCCGCGACGTGGCCGTCGGGGCCGCCATCGCGTTGCTCGGGTTGGTGGTCACGTTCGGGGTGCCGCTGGCCGCGCTGTGATCTCAAAGAACCGCGATCGCCGCCCACATCGCCCCCGCACCGAGTATCGGAATCGTGAGGTTGTCGTCGACGACGTGCCCACGGACGACCGGCTTGACGCCGTCGGCGACCGTCGCCCCGAGCGCGCCGGCGGCCGCGACAAGGGGAGAAACGAACGGGAACGCCAACAGGAAGCTCACGGCGAACATTCCGACGAGGACGCGGGGCCGAGCGATCCGACGGAGGCCGCCGCTTGAGAGCATCCCGCTCACGGGATCCCCGAGCGTCAACATGAAAAGCGCCGGCACCGCGACCGCCGGTTCAAACGCGAAAACGGTGATCGCCCCGCCGAGAACGTACAGTGCGTAGCCGGCGACGGTGTCCTGTTCGTACTCGCGGGTCAGCCGGTCGTAGATCACGTGTTCGAGCCCGCCGTACAGTCGAGCCGCTTCGAGGCCGGCAGTGACGACGAGGCCGACGACGGCAAGGGCCTGAACGACTGTCCACGTGATGAGTCCGGTTTCGAGAAGGTGGGCGTCGGCGAGATACGCGGCGGGCACGACGGCCCCCGAAGCGTGGACCAGACGGCGGCCGGGTTCAAGCGCCATGCGCCGACGCTACCGCCAGGAGTGTAATAGCCGTTGCCCATTCGGGCGCCGAGGGGGCGAAACGCGTATGATAGTTAGGATCGCTTTGACATCCTCCCCGCCCTAAAGGGCGAGGATTCCCCGAAGGGGATATTCAGGTTGCGCGTTTCCTCTGTTCTCAAGTACGCTTTCGCGTGGAACGTCAACGGTAGCCACCGAGTTATGACCAACGGTGTGCATTACAGCGCGTATAGCCCTGTCAATGGGGCCTTCCTCCCCGCATACAGCGGGCGTCAACAGCGTGGGACAACGTCCCACGAGCAATCGGGCGTAGCCCGATGACGACGACTGACTATTCAACCAGCGAGGTAGCACGGTTCGCGTCAGCCGAACTGCTACGCCGTGCATGGTTCACCCTCCCGTTGTGCGATATTCTCCGAAGCGTTCAGGTCGGCGTGGCGTCCACGACCACACTCCGAACACGAAAAGTGGTCGCCATCACGGGTTCCCATCGAACCACACGCCGAACATCGTTGGCTGGTGTGGTATGCATCGACCTTCTCGACACGGATACCAGCACGTTCGGCTTTGTACGTGATGAACTGTTGGAGTTGGTGGAAATGCCACGAGTGGACACCTGACCACGAACTGTTCTCGCGGATACCTTCGAGGTCTTCCATCCGAATGACGGGATTCTCGAACTGTTCCGCGAACGTGATGAGGCGACGGGAGAGTTTGTGGTTCAAGTCTGTGATTCGACGCTGTTCTTTGTTACCCACACGGTTGCGTGCGCGAAGCGCACCCGCTTCCGAAAGCGAATCGCGTAGGGAACGATATTTGCGTCGAACGTACTTCGCCTCACCACCTGACACCAGCATTGATTCATTTTTTCCGTAGGCTGTTGCCGCAAGGATATGACGTTCGCCAATATCGACACCGATTGGCGTCTCACCCGACGGGCCGGTATCGTATTCGACGTTGAACGTACAATACCAGTCGTCTCCGCGACGGTAGACCTGTAGACGGGTTTTGTCGGCGTCACCTTCGACCAGTCGGTCTACTGGATCGGCAATGTCGTCGTACACCTCTATCGGGGTGTACCACCACTGAGAGACGCATGGGAAACCAATGATGACGGTTCCGTTATCGGTTGTGTCGATCTCCCAATTCTGATTGTTGACAGCGAACGGTTGACTCTCTCGATACTGAACTGCCCCGTCTTCATTGTGGTCGGATTTTGCCTCTCGGATGGCTTGGTTCTGGATGGCCGAGTAGAGGTCGTTGTCGATGCTGGCCGTGGTCACGGACTTGTCGAAGTCGCCGTTCTCCCATCCGTCGATACAGAATTGCTTGGTGTCACGGTAGAGGTGGGTGGCGTGTTGCCATTCTTTCCGCCGTGAGAGGGATGGATTGTGGAACTTCGTGGTGACAGTCACCGTGGCCATTACAATTGTAATTATGTGCGCTATCTTAAGTATCTGTTGGAATATCAGGACGTGTTATGGTCGGTGGTTTGTATCATCGTTTGTCGGATTCATCCCCGCCCTGAGGTGCGGGGCTTTCTCCTTGACTCTCCGTAAACAACCACGGGGCAGGTGACCCGTGGAACTCTCGCTGTTCGCTTTAGAACGCTCCGTACGGCAACAGGAGCAACACGAGTGTCAGGAACGGGATCAAGGCGAGTAGCATGACGACCGCGTACCCGAACATTTCACGGGCCTTGATCCGGGTGATCGCCAAAAGCGGGATGGCCCAGAATGGGTTCAGGAGGTTCGTGTGCGCGTCGCCGACGGCGTAGGCCATCGTCGCGTGGCCGGGGGCGATTCCCTGCTGGATAGCCGCGTCGAGTACCGGTGGACCGAGGATGATCCACTCACCGCCCCCGGATGGAACGAATAGGTTGACCACAGCCGCCGAGAGCCACGCGAACACCGGGAACGTCGCCGTCGTCGAGAGCCCGATGAGCACGTCCGCCAGCTCGCCCGCGAGCCCCGAGCCGGCCATGATCCCCTGGATGCCGGCGAAAAACGGGAACAGGAGGATGATGCCGGCCGCGGCGGTCGCCGCTTCACCGAACTTCTCGCGGTACGCCGATGGGTTCGTCCAGATCAGGATGCCGGCCATCAGGAACCCGAAGTTGACGACGTTGAGCGACAGCGCGCCGCGGCCCTGCTCGACGAACAGGTACGCGACGTAGGCGATCCCGATCAGGCCGACGAGCCCGCCGAGGAGTTTGTTGTTGTCGATGATTTCGGCCGGAACGCGGGCACCGCCGTCCGCCGTTTCGTCGCCCGCCCTCGTCGGGTCGGCGTCGGCTTCGCCGCCGTCCGAGGCCGTATCGAACAGTTCGCTCTCGGGGATGTACTCGGTGATCCCTCGACTCCGGGAGCCGGAGGGCGTGATCAGATACAGCACGATCGCGGCGAAGACGATCGACAGAACCGTGAGCGTGATACCGTAGCCGTGGAGGATGGTCTCGCTGGCGGCGACGGGGCCATCGAGCATGTCGAAGGCGGTCCCTTCGCCGACCTCGTTGGCATCGGTCAACAACAGCGGCGCCGACCCCGAGAGCCCCCAGTGCCACGTGAGCCCGAGTCCCATATACCCCGATACCGCGAGCAGTGGATAGTGGACGTCGATCCCCTGCTCGTGGGCCACTTTGCCCATCTCGCGGGCGAAGATCGCACCGAGAATGAGGCTAAAGCCCCAGTGAATCCAGGCGACGGCCATGGAAAACACCGCGACGAGGACGACGGCCTGAGCACCCGAGCTCGGGAGCTTTGCGAGCCGGACCAACAGGGCGTTCGCCCGCGGGTGATACGCGAGCGCGAACCCTGTCATCAGGATTAGCGTCATCTGCATCGCGAAGCCGAGAAAGTTCCAAAAGCCCCCGAACCAGAGTTCGATCAGGGCGAACGGGCCGGCGGTGCCGCCGTTCGGTTGCTCGATCATCCCCAACTGTCCGAGGCCGAGCGCGAGCACGTAGACGAAATATGTCAATAGAATTGCAAACAGAAACGGGCTCGGCATCCACCGTTCGACAGCGTTGGCGATGCGATACCCCACGCGCTCTATCATCGGCGGTGTCGCTGTAGTATCAGACATGCGAAGCGACCGACACAGTCGGCGCTAATAAATCATTGTCTGCCGGCATCGGTGGAACGGTACTCGATGAAAAGGGACCGCCGTCAGTATATATAAATCCAGTCGGATACACATCGCCGACAATGGACGGAGACAGCGCCGACATCGAACTCGGCGAGGACGCCGCCTGGGTCGCCGCCGCGCTCGTCATCGTGGCCGCGCTCGGTGGCGCAGTCGTTCTCGCCGAGTGGCCGCTGTGGGGCGTCGACCCCGATGATCCCGACGAACCGCATCTCGTGACGCCGGGCGACGGAGGGACCGATCTCTGGCCCTACACCGCCAGCGCCCGCAGCTACGACAGCCGGACGCTCGGAATCAACGTCGTCATTTACGGCGATTCCGACGAAGTTCATACGGCCCTCACGGAGCGCTCGGCACTCGAATGGGAGGACGAACAGCTCCACGAGGGTGACGCCGACAGCGACACCGTCTCGACGGACCGGATCGAACTCGATCCGGAGGCCGACGAGTTAAGCGACGTCATCTCGTGGGGCGAGGCCGAGGGATCGACACGGTACACGTACTTCGAGACCGGCGGCGAGGGCGAGTGGGTCGACGAGTCCTACCAACTCCACGCCGGCACGTACCTGGGCGAGCGACGGCACATCCGAGCGTACGACGATCCGGCCGGCGAGTGGACGGCCGTTCAGATCCACGAGGAACACTGGGATTGGTTTCGGCTCAGGCACACGGTAACCGGAATCAGCGAATCACAGCGCGAACTCGAAAGCGAGTTCATGGGCGCACCGTACACGGAACGGGTCGTCCGGATCCCGTTCGCGAACGAAACCGCCGACGGCGACGGCTGGGCCACCGGTATTTACCTCGTCGGTGGGCTGCTCCCGTTCGTCCTCGTCGGCGTGATCGGACGGTCCCGCGGGACGACGCGGGAGGTGAGGCGGTTTCTGCGGCGACGCCGCCGGGAGTTCGGGCTGGGTGTGGGCCTGTTCGTGACGTATACCGCCGTCCGCTGGCTCGGGATCGCCGGGGAGCTTCTGTTCCCCGGAGTCTCGCCGAAGGTCGTTGCGGCCCCGCTGTACGTCGGACTCGTCCTCGGCGTTCCCGCGCTCGCCTATCGGTTCGGGCGCGGCAGCGATCCGGTGTGGGCGTTTACGCTGGCGGCGGTGGGCCTCGGCGGCGCGATCATCGCCGATTACGTCGCCATGGGCACGGCGGTCGTTCCGCTGCGGGTCATCCTCCATCGGATCGCCGTCCTGCTCTCCGTCGGGCTGATCGCGATCGGTGGCGCGATCGCACTCGAGGAAGACGGGTGGCCGACACCGCTCGTGGTCGGTGCGGCGGCCTGGGTTCTCGGCATCGTCGCGCCGGTCTTCGGGTACATCTAACCGGGCGGCGACTGACGGAGAAGTTTATAACCGACGAAGGCACAACGTACATAGAATGGCCCCGGGCGTAACCACTGGTCGTCGTGCGTTCCTCGCCGGCGCGACTGGCGCGCTCGCGGCGACGAGCGGCTGCGTCGGGGAAATACGAAACCTCGTCGGGCGACAACGAACCAGACAGTTGTCGTTGCGCATCTCGACGCTCCCGGCGGGCGATGACCCCTACGCCGTCCGGATCGCGAACCGTCTGGCCAACAACCTCTCGGAATCCGGAATCGAGACGACCGTCGACGCGATGAGCCCGGACGTGCTGTTGCGGGAGACGCTCGTCAACCACGATTTCGACATTTACATTACACGGTACCCCAGTCAGGGCGCGGCGGACGAGCTCTGGTCGATGCTGAACTCGTCGTACGGCGAGGAGACCGGGTGGCAAAACCCCTTCGGGTTCAGCGATATCGGCATCGACGAGTTGCTGGAGGAACAACGGGCAGCCGACGGCGACGACCGGATCGAGATAATAAAAGACATACAGCGGCAGGTCGTCCGGGACCAGCCGTTCACTGTCGTCGGATTCCCCGACCGGATCGGTGCGACCAGGAACGACCGGTTCGACGGCTGGCCCGCGGGCGGGCTCTCGGACCCAACCGACTACCTGCGGTTGGCCCGCGTCGGCGAAGCGGGGTCCCTCGAGTTGGTGCTCCGGAACACCCGCATCACTAGAAACCGGAATCCGATCGCGGTCGAACACCGCGACCAGGGCGACCTCATCGGACTCGTGTACGAGCCGCTCGTTCGCTCCGTCAGGGGCAGCGAAACGCCCGTTCCGTGGCTCGCCCGCACTGTCGAGTTCGACGATGACGATCCCGCAGCCGCGACGGTACAGCTTCGCTCGACACCGTGGCATGACGGCGAACCGCTAACCGCCAGGGACGTCTCGTTCACCTACGAGTTCCTCAAGGACACGTCGCTTGGGGAGTTCGACACCCCGGTACCGACGCCGTGGCGGCGCGGACGGCTCTCGCTCGTCGACGACGTGACGGTGCATTCGGACGCCCGGTTTCGGATACAGTTCACGACGCGGAACCGCGAACTGGCCTACAGGGGATTGAGCGTTCCGATGCTCCCGGAGCACATCTGGCGGGAGCGGTCCGATTCGGCAGATGTCGCGGGGATCGATCTCATCGGACAGACGACGGAGGCGCTCGTGGAGTCCAACGAGGGGGCGATCGGCACCGGTCCCGTCGAGTTCGAGGCGGCAACCGCCGACGAATCGCTGTCGCTCGTCCGGTTCGACGACCACTTTCTCCACACCGGCGACACTGATGGGATCCCGCCACGCATCGCGGGCACCGCGGCGTTCGACCGGGTCGGCTTCACGGTTGCACCGTCCCACGACGCGGCCGTCCAGCTTCTCGTCGACGACGACGCCGACGGATCGGCCGACGGGCTGCAGGCCTCGGTCGTCCCCCGGATCGTCCGAACCGACGACGTGTCGCTCACCATCGGTGACTCCGATCCGTTCTACCACATCGGGTACAACTGCCGGCGGTCGCCGATGACCGATCCGCGGTTTCGTCGGGCGGTCGCACAACACATCGATCGGGCGTTCATCGTCGAGGAATCGCTCAGCGGGTACGGAACGCCGTCCGAACTGCCGCTGAAGGGGGAGTGGGAGCCCGAGGAACTCAGATGGGACGGCGAAGCGAGTTTACCGTTTCTCGGCGAGAACGGCGAGTTGGACGTCTCGGGCGCCCGGGACGTGTTTCGGGAGGCAGGGTATCAGTACGACGGGGAAGCGCTCGTCAGGAGGAGTGAGGCGTGACGCTTCTGTTTACCGTCGCTCGGTTGGCGTTGATCGTCGTCGCGTTGCTTGCCGTCTCGACGCTCGTCATCGTCGGTCGGGACCGCCTCGTGGACACCCGCCGGGAGTTCCGCCAGCGGTTCGGCGCGATCATGCCGTACGCCGGACTGCTCGCAGTCGTCCTCGTCGCAAACAAGATCGCACGCGACATCGGACCGGATATTTCCCGGCTGATCGGCGTCCGGATCACGGGACAGCTCCAGCGGGTCGACGGGCGGTTGTTGTGGCCGCTGTACCCGAACGACACGCCACAGGTTGTGGTCTGGCTCCAGTCGATGGCGACGGCTGAGTTGACTGCGTACTTCGCGTTCATATACGTGTACGGATACGTGTTCCTGCTTATATTCCCGCTCGTGGCGTATTTCGCGCTCGCTCGACCCGAACCGCTGCGGCGAACGATCGTCGCATACGGCGCGAACTACGTACTCGGTGTGCTGTGTTACATCCTCTTTATCGCCTACGGGCCGCGCAACATCATCGTCGACCAGGCCGAACCGTTGCTGTACAGCCAGTACGCCCAGTATCAGTTCGTCACGACCGCTGTCAACGACGAGACGAACGTCTTTCCGTCGCTCCATACGTCGATGGCCGTCACCGCCGCGTTGCTCGCGTGGACGACCCGCAAGGAGTACCCGCTTTGGGTTCCGGTGTCGGCCGTCCTCGCCGTCAGCGTCGTTATCTCGACGATGTATCTCGGGATCCACTGGGCGACGGACGTGGTCTTCGGGATCGCGCTGGCGTGGATCAGCGTCAACATCGGGACCCGTCTCGAGGACACGCCGCCGACGCTCGAAGGGTTCAAAACGCGGCTTCGGTCGGCGACCAGCGTTATTCCAGCTCTCGGTCGATGACGCCGCGCAGGGCCGCGATCCGATCGGCGGTGTAGGAAAGCGTTTGCTCCCCGACGGAGAGTTCGAGTCGGCTCCGGTCGGTCGGTTCGCCGATCCGTTCGACCGACCCGGCCGACCCCACCCGATCTCGAAGCGCCTCGATGTCGGTCGTTTCGACCACGACACGCCCGACAGCTTCCGAAAAGAGTGCCTCCAGCGCCGACTCCTGGGGGATCGTCACGTCGGCGCCGACCTCCCCGACCATCTCCGCGAGGGTGACGGCCACCCCACCGTGGCTCACGTCGTGGAGCGCACGCGTGGTATCGGCGTCGGCGATGTCTGCGACGGCCGCGACGAACTCGGGGGCTTCCTCCGGAACCGCCGGGAACCGGTCGGCGCCACCGAACCGTGCGAGCAGTTCCGAGCCACCGAGGGATCGGTCGTTGCCGGCGGCGACGATGGCGAGATCACCGTCGCCTCGGAGTTCGGTTCCCGGCGCGTCGTAGCCGGCTTTCGTCCCGGCCATCGCCAGCGTCGGCGTCGGCGGGATCGGCCCCGCCGCGGAATCGTTGTACAGCGAGACGTTGCCGCCGACGATCGGAACGCCGAGGTCGGCACACATGTCCGCCAGCCCGTCGACGATGGCCCGGAAGCCGCCGTACACGCCCGGTTTCTCCGGGTTGCCACCGTTGAGGCAATCGACCGCCGCGAGCGGCGTCGCTCCCGTCGTTGCGATGTTCGTCGCGTTCTCGACGGCGACGGCCCGGGCCCCCTCGTAGGGAGCCACCTCGGTCCAGTTCGGATCCGCGCCCGACGAGAAGGCGAGCCCGACGCCGGCGCCGTTCCCGGGGCCGGCGGCCTCACGGATCGTCAAGAGTGCGGCGTCCGCCCCCGGCTTGACCGCGGTCCGGGTGCCGACCTCGTGGTCGTACTGGCGATACACCCATTCCTTCGAGGCCGTGTTCGGTGAGCCCACGACGGCCTCGAACGCGGCGTCGAGGGGGGGTGAAGGGCGGTCACGCTCCGGTTTCGGCGGCTCCGTGTGTTCGAGATCGTTCATCGGTGCGCCGTCGGCGAGATACTCGGCGTCGCAGTCGACGACCGTCTCCCGGCCGTCCGCCCCGCTGCCCTCGAACGTACAGACGTAGTTGCCCTCGGTCACCTCGCCGATGACCGAGCAGCCGAGCTCGTACTTTTCGGCGACCGCCTCGACCGCCGCGACATCGTCGGGACGGACCTCATAACACATCCGCTCTTGGGATTCGGCGAGGAGGATCTCCATGGCGTTCATCTTCGGTTCGCGCTGGTGGACACGGTCGAGGTCGATCCGTGCGCCGAGCCCGCCCTTTGCGACGAGTTCCGAGGAGGCCCCGCCGAGGCCGGCCGCACCGAGGTCCCGAGCCGATCGGAGCAGATCCGCATCGACCAACTCCTCGTTGGCTTCGATGAGGCGCTTTTCGGCGTAGGGGTCGCCGACCTGGACGGCGGGTCGGTCCTCGGTTTCGGCGTCCTCGCTCAGATCCTCGCTGGCGAAGGAGGCCCCCCCGAGGCCGTCCCGGCCGGTCGCGTTGCCGACGAGGACGAGTTTGTTCCCCGGCGACTGTGCCTCCGCGGTCACCAATCGGTCCGCGTCCGTCAGCCCGAGACAGGCGACGTTGACCAAGGGGTTCCCTTCGTAGCCGTCGTGGAACGCGACGCTTCCGGTCACGGTCGGCACGCCGATGCAGTTGCCGTAGTGGGAGATCCCCTCGACGACGCCCTCGAAGAGGTACTTCGAGTGTTCGCGGTCGAACCCGCCGAAATAGAGGCTGTCGGCGAGCGCGATCGGGTACGCCCCCATCGAGAGCGTATCGCGGACGATCCCGCCGACGCCGGTCGCAGCGCCGTCAAAGGGGTCGACGTACGAGGGGTGGTTGTGGCTCTCGATACCCATCGTAACGTAGGTGTCGCTGTTATCGCCGGTTTCGGGATCGGGAAGCGCGATCACGGCGGCGTCGTCACCGGGGCCGACGACGACCCGCTCGCTTTCGCTCTCGAAGGCCGAAAGTAACGGTCGCGAGGATCGGTACGCGCAGTGTTCGCTCCAGAGGTTCTCGAACAGCGCTTCCTCGGCCGGGGTGGGGTCACGCCCCAGCGCTTCGGTGACGAGTTCGCGGTCCGACGGCGAGAGACTCATTCATCCGTATGCTTCTTTCGCCGGGATAAATCGCTTTTCATGTCCACGTTCGTGGATACTCGGGTGGCGATCGGACCGGCGGGCTTTTTAATACAGCTGTCGAACGCTCGTGTGTGCTGTCGGTCGAGCTTCACTCACACTCGGAACTGTCCTACGACGGTCGCGACCCCGTCGAGTTGCTCTTAGAGCAGGCCGAAGCGGTCGGACTCGACGCCCTCGCGGTCACAGACCACGACGAGATCGACGCTTCGCTCGAAGCGGCCGCGATGGCCGAGGAGTACGGCCTCGTTGGCATCCCGGGGATGGAGGTTTCAAGCGCCGCCGGACACGTGTTGGCCCTCGGTGTCGAGGAACTCGTTCCGGCCGGGCTGAGTTACGACGAGACGCTCGACCGGATTCACGAACACGGCGGTATCGCCGTGGTTCCACACCCGTTTCAGTCCTCGCGACACGGCGTCGCCGCCCACATCTCCCGCGAGCAACTCGCCGCCGCCGACGCGATCGAGGTGTACAACTCGCGGCTGTTCACCGGCCGGGCGAACAGACAGGCCGAACGGTTCGCAACGGAACGCGGGCTCCCGATGACCGCCGGCAGCGACGCCCACATCGCGGAGATGGTCGGACAGGCAGTCACCGAGGTCGATGCCTACCACCGGAGTGCCGAGGCGATCCTCGACGCCGTCGCGGAGGGGCGAACGAGCGTCGTCGGCAAGCGGACGCCGTGGGTTATCAGCGTCCAGCAGTTCAGTGGCGGCGTCAAGCGCCGTGTCGCGTCGATGCTGCCATGGTGATCGACGGCGCTTCCCCCGAGGCGGTGCGAAACGCGATCGCGAGCGGAGCGGCTCTTTCGGGCACCAACGGCTTCGCCGGCGACCTCGACGGCCGGCTGGTCCGCGACGTGCTCGGGCGGTACCCGCTGTTTTCGGAGCCGGGCGACCCGACGACCTGGAGTTTCGACCCGACCGACCTCACCGACCCCCGAGGGGTCCCTGCGGGGCACGCCCGGGACGAGACGGGTGACACCGAACTGTGGACGCTTCCCGACCCGACGCCATCGGACGACCCCGAGGCCGCGGTCGCGGCCGTCCGCGGTGCTGTCGTCGAGTCGATCGACGCCGTCGACGGAAAACCGGCGATCGGCTTCTCCGGCGGGATCGATTCCTCGATGCTCGCGGCCCGTCTGGACGGCCCGCTGTACGTCGGCGGGTTCGAGGAAAGCCACGACATCGAAGCGGCGCGTTCGGCGGCCGAGGCGCTCGGCCGCGAACTCCGGGTGGTCGAGTTCAGCCACGCCGACATCGAGCGCTCCGTCCCGGAGCTCGTCGCGGCGACCGGGCGGACGAACCCGATGGACCTCCAGATCGCTCTCCCGCTGTATCTCGTCGCGGAAGCCGCCGCGGCCGACGGGCACGACCGGTTCGCACTCGGGCAGGGTGCGGACGAGCTGTTCGGCGGGTACGCGAAAGTCGCAAACGCCCCCGACGACGGCCGCGTCGAGGCCGAGACGGTCCGGGCGGCGGCCCGCGAGACGATCGAAACCCTTCCACAGCAACTCGAGCGGGACGTGTTGGCGCTGCGGGCCGCCGGCGTCGAACCCGTCGTTCCCCTGCTGTCGGACCGCGTGGTCGACGCGGCGCTTCGAGTGCCGGAGTCGTTGCTCGTCTCCGGCGACGAACGGAAGGTCGCACTGCGGCGCGCCGCGGAGTTCCTGCCACCCGAAATCCGCGATCGTGATAAAAAAGCCGTCCAGTACGGCAGCCTGCTCGCGAGGGAGTTCGACCGGCTGGCGAGACAGGCGGGGTTCAAACGCCGGATGGACGACCACCTCGAGCGATACGTCGAATCGTTGCTCGAGTGAGACGGATCAGTACCGTCGGGACTCCACGGCACGTGGTTTCTTACCGTTTCAGGCCGTCTGTCGGGTATGCGTGCTGCAACCTTTCATGGCCCGGAGGACATACGAATCGAGGACGTTCCCCGCCCCGAGATCGAGTCGCCGACCGACGCGATCGTCCGCGTGACCCACACCGCGGTCTGTGGTTCCGATCTGTGGTTCTACCGCGGCGACAGCGACCGTGAAGTCGGATCGGCGGTCGGGCACGAGCCGATGGGGATCGTCGAATCGATCGGCGAGGACGTCCGCTCGATCGAACCGGGCGACCGCGTGTTCGCGCCGTTCAAGATGAGCTGTGGGTTCTGTGAATTCTGCCGGAAGGGGCTTCACACCTCCTGTGTGAACGGCGACTCGTGGGGCGGCGACAACGGCGGCGGCCAAGGCGAGTACGTCCGGACGAGACACGCCGACGGAACGCTCGTTCGCGTTCCGGAGCGACACGCCGACGACGAGGCCACCCTCCGGGCGATACTGCCGTTGACCGACGTGATGGGAACGGGCCACCACGCCGCCGTGAGCGCGGGCGTGGGTCCCGGATCGGAGTGTGTCGTCATCGGTGACGGGGCCGTCGGGCTCTGTGGCGTCCTCGCCGCCCGCCGACTCGGCGCCGAGCGCATCGTCGCCGTTGGGCACCACCGCGACCGGCTCGGGATCGCCGAGGAGTTCGGCGCGACGGAGACTGTCGAGGCTCGCGGCGATGAAGCGATCAAGCGGGCCGAGGAACTCACCAACGGCGGTCCGAACCACGTGCTCGAATGCGTCGGTGCGGCCTCGGCGATGAACGCCGCGATCGAGATCTGTCGCGACGGCGGGACGGTCGGCTACGTCGGCGTCCCCCACGGCGTCGAACGCGAAGGCCTCAACGTGTTCGGGCTGTTCGGCGGGAACATCACGCTCCGTGGCGGGATCGCGCCGGTCCGCGCCTACGCGGACGAACTGCTCGCCGACGTTCTCGGCGGGACCTTGGACCCGTCGCCGATCTTCACGAAAACAGTCGATCTCGACGGCACCCCGGAGGGCTACCGGGCGATGGACGACCGCGAAGCGATCAAGGTGCTCGTCAAGCCGCAGGGCCGGTAGTATCGAACGACGGTAGCCGAAAGCGGAAATCGAATACCCCGCGGGACGTAACGGGATACAATGTCCACAGAGGCCGATCGGACGCCCGACGATATAAAAAGCAACTCCGATGTCTGAACTCGAAATCTACGACACTGACGGGAACGTGGAGTTTCCGGCGGCACGGACCGGCGATCGACGCCCGGAGATCGCGGCGTTCACCGACGACGACATCAGTTTCGGTGTGCGCACCGACGATGGCGGGACCGTCTACTACCTCCGGTTTCGAGCCCGTGGGACGGCGTCGTCGCGATCCGATCCGTATTACGCCCGATATCCGACGGACGACGCGGCGTCGACGAGCCGGATCGGACCGTTTCGTGACGTAGCCGATGCGGTAACACAGCGGGAAGAGCACGGCTGGGGGCGGGAGATCGAGGACCCGACCGACGACTTACTGAAGGGGAGAGGACTGAACAGCGTCGACGTTTCGGACGAGGAGATCAGCGTCTTGGAACGATTGCTCGAAACGGATCGGCGTTTTTCGGTAGAGGTACCGACCCCTCGTGTGGCTATCGAGATCGTCGCTCACGTCGGCCAAGCGACCGACGGGTCCGCCGCGTACTCGCGGAAGGCCGAGCCCGTGTCCGGCTGGGATTTGATCGTTCGAACGGGACCGACATCCGGAGTAAAGCCGGGCGAGGAGATACGTGAGGACTGGGAACACGAGCGCGAAAAAATGCAAATGGAGCGGATCGAGGACGAACTCGAGTCGGTCCGAAACGCAGTGGACAGCCTCGGCACCGAGCACGGGTTGACGACGGAGCAGATCAGAAAGCTGGTTTACGATCGGAGCCCCGAACTCCGGCCGCCGGAGCGGGCGGAACGAACCGCCACTCGGTCCACACCGCAGCGACGGGGCGAACGGGACGGTCCAACGGATATACGACGAGTGTACCTGATTCTCGTGGCGGTCGTGGGGCTGTTCATTCTGTTCAGCGCGGCGGTACTACTGTGGGGCCTTCCGGCGTAGGATGACGAGGGAAAGTGCGTCGGGGGCGGCCCCGGAGCGGCCCACGCGGAGCGATCGACCACGACGACCGCAAAGAAGCGAGTACGCCCGACGTTAGAGTATAAATCGATTGTAAAAACGGCGGTCGGCACGCGGAGGACCGACACGAATCAGATGATCGCGCCGGCGTACAGGACGATGACGAGGAAGACCCAGACGACGTCGACGAAGTGCCAGTACATCGAGACCGTACTGATCGAGACGTGTTTCTCGGCCGAGTAGTGGCCGTACAGCGCCCGGATAAAGACGATCGAAAGCAACACCGCGCCCAACGCGACGTGGAGGCCGTGGAGGCCGGTCAGCCCGTAAAACGCCGATCCGTACGCCCCGTCGGTGATGCTGAACCCGTAGTGGACGATGAACTCGTAGTACTCGTACGTCTGGCCGGCGAGGAAGATCAACCCGAGCCCGAGCGTCGCTCCGAGCAGTCTAATGAACCGCTTGCGGTTGTCCTTCAGCAGGGCGTGGTGTGCGTAGTGCATCGTCACCGAACTCGCGATCAGGATGAGGGTGTTCGCGATGACGAGCGTGTTCAATACGTTCCCGTCGGCGACGATCGGCGGGAGGTTGCTCCAGGCGTCCGCGCGTATGAAAAAGTAGTAGACGAACCCGGCCCCGAACGTCGCAACCTCGGTGGCGAGGAACAACAGCATCGTCAGTTTCAGCGGGAAGCCGTAATCTTCGGCCTCACCCTCCCAGAAGTTCACGATGAAGGCGTGGTACAGCCAGCCGTACAGGCCGACGAGGAAGGCGATGGTACTCACCACAAAAACGACGGGACCGATCACCGGGCTGAGTACCGGGTCAGTTCCGCGGCCGAGGATGAACAGTGCAGCACCGACGTAAAACCCAGACCCGCCGAGTGCGGCGATAAAGGGCCACCACGACGCCTCGCCGAACCCCTTGGGCCAGTCCTCGACGGCCGGCAGATGGTGATCGCCGCCACCGTGGCCGTGTCCGTCGTCAGTTTCGACGCTCATAGAAGCCGATTCGAGTGAAGAAATAAAAACCCACCTAAAACGGCCGGTCCCCGGGGTTACTCGAGTTGTTCATCGAGCCAGTCGTCGAACTCGTCGCCCTCCATAACGATGAACTCGCCGTTCATCTGGGAGTGACCGACACCGCAGTACTGCGTGCAGTAGAACTGGTGGCTACCGGGTTCGTAGGCTTCCGTCTTGATCGTGTTGTACTCACCGACGTTGGTTTCCTGCTTGAGGCCGACGCCCGGGACGTGGAGCATGTGGAGCCAGTCCGTCGCATAGAGGTGGAGATACACCGGCCTGTCGGCGGGGATCCGTATCTCGTCGAACGAACTCACCTCGCCGTCGGCGTAACTGACTTCCCAGCCGTAGCGGAACGCCTCCACCTCGATCTCGACGGCGTCATCTTCGTCCGCGTACGGCCCGACGGCTCCCTCGAGATCCTCGGAAACGGCGGGTTCGAGGCGCTCCTCGTCGGCGATCGGGTTTCCGATCTCCTCGACGGCGAGCACCTGATAGGAGGCGACGCCGACGAACAGCAGGATTACGGCCGTCGCGATCGTCCACGTGATCTCGAGGCGGCGGTTCTCCTCGGTCGGTTTCGGATCGTCGTTGTTCCGGAACTTGATGACGGCGTAGATGAGCACCGCCTCGACGAGGATCGTTATCGGGATCGCCGCGTACAGCAGGGTCAGATTGAGGTCGGTTATGAGTTCGTCGTGGATTGACGTCTGTGCCGCGGCCGGTTCGACGGCAAGCAGCCCGAAAAACCCGACGAGAGCGACCAGTAGGATGCGCACGGCTCTCATTGCTAGCCGTATCGGTACACCCGCTAAAGTATGTGCCGACTTCCGTCGGACCCGCTGGAAGCGGGGGGTCTAAGTGTACACACGCAAACAGGACTAGACAATGCGATCGAGAGGGCTCGCGTCGTTGCTCGCGGCGGCGACGGTCGGGGTGTACGTGCTCGTGGTCGTCGGGGCGACCGCCGCGTTGGCCGACGCGGCGGCCGCCTGTGGTGGGTGGCCCCTGTGTAGCGGCGATCTCTCGAACCCCGCCGTCCTCGTCGCGATGTTCCACCGCGTCGCGGCGGCGATCGTCGGAGTGTTCGTTCTCGTGACCGCCGTCGTCGGTTGGCGCTCCGGAACGCGACGGGTCCGGGCCGCCCTCCTCGTCGCGGTTGCGCTGTACCCGATCCAGGCCGCGGTCGGTGCCGTCATGGCCACCGGGACGGCCGTCGAGAGCCTCCATCTGGCGGCCGCGATGGCCATTTTCGGGGCGTTGGTGCTGGCGCTCGCGTGGCAGTTGGAGGCGGAAACCGGGACCGACGACGCGCCCGAGGCCGTTCCCGAACCGGCCCCCCCGGTCGAGGAACCGGACGACGGGGTGCCGACGGCCGCGCTGTCCGGAACCGCACGGCTCACGGCGACGGTCGGGGCGTACTTCCGGTTGATGAAACCCCGACTGATGTGGCTGCTCTGTCTCGTCGCCGGTGCCGGGATGGTGCTTGCGGGAACGCCGGCCGCTCGAACGGTCGTCGCCACGCTCGGCGGCGGCGTGTTGGCGATCGGCGCCTCGGGGACGTTCAATCACGTCCTCGAGCGCGATGTCGACAAGCGGATGAACCGAACGTCCGACCGCCCCCTCGCAACCCATGAGGTTCCGGTCGGAAACGCACTCGCTTTCGGGGGAGTGTTGACCGTCGCCTCGCTTTGGGCGTTCCTCTCGGTTAACCTCCTCACCGCCGCTCTCGGGTTGGCCGCGATCGTCTTTTACAGCGTCGTCTACACCCTCATCCTGAAGCCGAACACCGTCCAAAACACCGTGTTGGGTGGCGCCGCGGGCGCGCTGCCGGCGCTCATCGGATACGCGGCGGTGACCGGAACCGTCGGGACCGTCGGGCTCGTCCTCGCCGGCCTCATCTTCCTGTGGACGCCCGCACACTTCTATAACCTCGCCTTGGCGTACCGCGACGACTACGAGCGCGGCGGGTTCCCGATGATGCCGGTCGTCCGCGGGGAGACCGAGACCCGAAAACACATCGTGTTCTATCTCGGCGCGACGCTTCTCGGCGCAGGGGTCCTCGCCGCGGTCTCGAGTCTCGGGTGGCTCTACGGGTTGACGACGGTCACGCTCGGGGCCGTGTTCCTGTGGATGGTCGTCCGGCTTCACTACGAGCAGTCGGAAAAAGCCGCGTTCAGGGCGTTTCACGCCTCGAACGCGTATCTCGGATTGGTACTCGTCGCGATCGTGATCGACGGTCTCGCGCTGTGAGTGCGGGTCGCCGTTCGCGCTCAGACCGGGCTATGAAGCAGTTGGAGCACGATCAAAAACAGAAAAACGAATCCGAGCCCCCCGATCCCGGCCCCGACCGCGTGGGCGGTTCCGAGCCCGTACTTTCGGGCCAACCGGTACGGCCCCCCGAACAGGACCACCGAGAGGACCAACAGGACGACGGCGAGCGATATCCCCGACAGCGCTTCCAGCGAATCCACGACTGCGAGTTGTGACAGCATTGTGTGTTACCCGTTGGTGTGAATTGGTATCAATAATCACATAAATAACCTTCGCCCTCAGCCGGCGAAGGACCGGGCACGCCACAACAAAAGCTAAGTGGATCAGAGTTACATGAAAAACGATGACACTCGGTACCATGATAAACACCCGCGTACTGTCCCATCAAGTGCCGGAAAACTGGCGGGCACAGGCCGAGGTTTTCTCCGAGATATTCCTCGTTTTCCTCGTCATCGGGACGATCGTCGGCATCTTCGTTGTCGCGTACACGCTCTATCACGCGTACAGGTATCGCGAGACGGGCGAGGACGAGGCGGGGTTCGACGGTCCACAACTCGGCGAACTGCCGAGCGGACAGGGCGGCGGAAAGAGCAAGAAACTGTTCCTCTCGTTCGGGCTCAGCGCCGTTCTCGTCATCAGCGTCGTCGTGTACTCGTACACGCTTTTGTTGTACGTGGAAGCCGGACCCTCCTCCGAGGTAGAGACGGAGGGGAACATGGAGATCGACGTGACCGGCATCCAGTTCGGCTGGGAGTTCGAATACCCAAACGGGCAGACGTCCTTCGACACGATGCGCGTGCCGGCCGGTGAGGATCAGGTGATACGGTTACGGGTAACGTCGGACGACGTCTGGCACAACTTCGGGGTGACGGATCTGCGGATCAAGGCCGACTCGATCCCCGGCCAGACCGACACCACCTGGTTCATCGCCGACGAGCCGGGAACGCACACGATCGAGTGTTTCGAACTGTGTGGCGTCGGCCACTCACAGATGGACGGAGAGATAGTTGTCATGGAACCGGATGAGTTCAACGAGTGGTACGAGGGGACGTACGAAGGACCGCACGCAAGCCAGGAAGCGGCCGCGGACCGGGCGGAGGCCGGTAGCTGATGGCCGACCTTCCACCCACGTACTCGCTCCGTCGATGGCTCGTGACGACGAATCACAAGGACGTCGGGATCCTCTATCTCCTGACCGCGACGTTCTTTTTGCTCTTCGGCGGCGTGTTGGCGTTGCTGCTCCGCGTCGAGCTGTGGGATCCGATGAACACCGTCCTCGGCGGGGGCGGGATGGCATACAACGAGGCGGTCACCGCCCACGGCCTGCTGATGGTGTTTTGGTTCCTCTCGCCGTTTGCGTTCGGGTTCGCGAACTACCTCGTTCCCCTGCAGATCGGGGCCGACGACCTCGCGTTCCCGCGTCTGAACGCCCTGTCGTACTGGCTGTACGCCTTTTCGGGCGTTCTGTTCGGAATCTCCTTTTTTCAGGGCGGGACGATGGACGCCGGGTGGACGCTGTATGCGCCCCTCAACCTGCCGGCGTACACGCCGACGATCGGATCGACGGGCGCGATCCTCGCGCTGGCGATGTTTACCGCCGGGGTGACCGCCTCGACGATCAACTTCCTGACCACGATCCACCACTCCCGGGCGGAGGGGATGGGGATTATGGACATGCCGATGTTCACGTGGTCGATCCTGGCGACGGTGTGGATGATGCTTTTCGCCTTCGCCGTGTTGCTCGCGACGGGGCTCATCCTCGCCTCCGATCGCATCCTCGGAAGCGTCTACTTCTCCGCGACCGAGGGGGGATCGCTGCTGTGGGGACACCTCTTTTGGTTCTTCGGCCACCCGGAGGTGTACATCGTCTTCTTCCCCGCGCTCGGTGTCATGCTCGAGATTTTCCAGACGTTCTCGGGGAACCGCCTCGTCGGGCGGAAGTGGGTGATCATCGCCATAGTGTTGATTTCGATTCAGTCGTTCCTCGTGTGGATGCACCACATGTTCATGACGACGATCAACCTGGAGATAAAGACCCTGATGATGGCGAGTACGATCGGGATCTCCCTCCCGTTCGATCTCCTGGTGTTCGCGTTGATATACACCTTAGCGAAGGGACGGATCAGTTTCAAGACGCCGTTCCTCTTCGCGTTCGGGGCGCTCCTTTTGTTCATCCTCGGCGGGATCACCGGCGTGTTCCTCGGCGCGATCGTCCTCGACTACGAGTTCCGCGGCACCTACTGGGTCGTCGCCCACTTCCACTACGTGATGTTCGGCGGCGCGACCGCGCTGTTCGGCGGCGTCTACTACTGGTTCCCGAAAATAACGGGGAAGATGTACGACGAGTTCCTCGGGAAGCTTCATTTCGTGGTGTTTTTCATCTCGTTCAACGTCGTCTACTTCTCGATGTTCACCGCCTGGGAGACTCCCCGGCGGGTCTTCGAGTATCAACAATCGCTCGCAACGTCCCACCAGATCGGGACGATCGGGGCGTTCCTCCTCGGGGCCTCGTTTTTCATCATGTTCTACAACCTCGCCAGGAGCTACGTTTCGGGGCCGGAGGCACCGGACAACCCCTGGAAGTACGCCCGAACCGCGGAGTGGGCGGTCCCGTCGCCGCCGCCGCTCGAAAACTGGGGCGGCCGTCCGTCCTACGCGAGCGGGCACCTGGAGTTCATCGAGCGGGATCACGACACGCCCGCGGCGGCGACCGACGGCGGCCACGCGGACACGAACGAGGCGAGCGACTACGTCCTCGGCGACAAACACGCCTCACACGCGAGCATCTGGCCGATCGCCGCGAGCATCTCGACGTTCGTGTTGTTGCTCGGTCTGTCGGGTGCCGCCGAATCGCTCGCGGTCGACTCGGGCTCCTCGATCGCGGGGATCTCCGTGGCGCTCGAGGGGACGATCATGTACCCGCTGTTGCTGGCAGTCGGGCTGGTCGCGTTGCTGTACTCGAGCGTCAAATGGGGCCTCGAGGACTTCTATGCGCCGCCCGCGACGGTCGCCGACCGCTGGCCGTTCGACCGCATCGAGAAGAACAAACTCGGGATGTGGTTCTTCCTCGCCTCCGACGTGTTGGTCTTCGGGGCGTTCATTTCGGCGGCGGTGTTCATTCGGATCCACGCTGGGTGGCACTCGTGGACCCCGATCCCCGACTCGATCTTCGGCCTCGTCAACACGTTCGTCCTCCTGACGTCGTCGTTCACCGTCATCCTCGCGTTGGTGGCGTCCAGACGCGGGAGCCGGAAGGGTCTCGTCGCGAGCATCGGTGCGACGATGCTCCTCGCCCTGACCTTCATGGGGGTGAAAGCCTTCGAGTGGTGGGAGAAGATCTACGTCGACGGCGTGTTCATCGGGTCGGTCGATCCGAGCCAACCGTACAGCGCCGTGCAGGCGTCGGTGTACTTCGTCACCACCGGACTCCACGCGGTTCACGTCCTGATCGGCGTCGTCGTGGCCGCGTTCCTCATCGTTCGGGCGTACCAGGGGTACTATCTCGACGATCACCGCCCGGTCGAGTACTTCGGCCTCTACTGGCACTTCGTCGACGTCGTCTGGGTGTTCCTGTTCCCGCTTTTCTACCTGTTCTGAGCGGGACTGCCGTATTTTATGCGATTCGATCGCTCGCTCGGACCCGGCCCAGGAGGGGGACGAACCCCTCCGGTGATTTCAGCGGCGCCATCGCGCCTCGGGTCGCCGTGTATACTTTTATTATGGCCGCTCGAAGCGGTAGCCCATGGTTCTGGACCTGTTTGCGGAGACACCGCTGTTTTATGGGCTGCTGTGGGCGGTGCTCGGCGTCGGCTTCTGGGTCGGCGGGATCGTGATCGCCCACTACGTCTGGGAACGGTACCGGGGTGACTGACAGGAATAATTATATAGTATCGTGTTATCTTGTGTCATAGACAACGGATGGCATCCGACTCCCTCAAACTGTACACCGGGATTTACGTCGCCCTGCTCGCGCTGGCCGGCTCGAAGTGGCTGTTCTTCAACATCCCGTTTTTCGGCTACTGGGAGGCCTTCGCGGGGACAATGCTATCGGCAGTTCTGAAAACGGGGTTGATCGTCGGCTACTACCAGCACCTGCGCTCGGAGAATCGGTCGTTGACGTGGCTCATGGCGTTGAGCCTCGCGCTCGTCCTGTTGCTCATGGCAGCGGCGAGTTACTCGATAACGTAGCGTCGACCGAATCCTCCGATGTGTCGGCGCGTAGAACCGATAGTTGACGGTGGTTTAGGAAGGGAGCCGAAACACGATGACTGAAACGTACGTCGGCGCGATCGATCAGGGAACGACCGGTACGAGGTTCATGCTGTTCGACCACGGCGGTCGCGTCGTCGCCAGCGCCTACGAGCGACACGAGCAGTTCTACCCGAAGCCGGGGTGGGTCGAACACGATGCCATCGAGATCTGGGAGAACACCAAGCGGGTCGTCCGCGAGGCCCTCGAAACGGCCGGTGTCGATGCGGACCGGTTGGAGGCGCTGGGGGTGACAAACCAGCGCGAAACGACCGTCGTGTGGGACGCCGCGAGCGGTAAACCGATCCACAACGCTATCGTGTGGCAGGATCGCCGGACCACGGATCGCATCGAGGAGCTCGAAACCGCCGGAACGGTCGAGTGGATCCGCGAAAAGACCGGCCTCGAACCCGACGCGTACTTTTCGGCGACGAAGGCCGAGTGGCTCCTCGACAACGCCGATCCGATCAAACTCCGGGGGACGCGGTCGGGTGATCTCCGGGATCGAGCGGCGGCGGGGGAGCTGTTGGCGGGCACTATCGACTCGTGGGTCATCTACAACCTCACCGGCAGCCACGTCACGGACGTGACGAACGCCTCGCGGACGATGCTGTACGACATCCACGAACTGGAGTGGGACGACGACCTCCTCGCGGAGTTCGGTGTCCCGAAACCGATGTTGCCCGAGGTGCGGCCGTCCTCGGACGAATCGTTGTACGGCCACACCGACCCGGACGGGTTTTTGGGCGCGGAAGTTCCGCTCGCCGGGGCCCTCGGCGACCAACAGGCCGCGCTGTTCGGACAGGCCTGCTTCGACGCCGGCGATATGAAAAACACCTACGGGACGGGATCGTTCTGCCTCATGAACACGGGCACGAGAGCCGTCGCCTCCGAGCACGGGTTGTTGACGACGATCGGCTTCCAGCGATCCGGCGAACCGGTGAACTACGCCCTCGAGGGATCGATCTTCGTGACCGGGGCCGCCGTCGAGTGGCTCGAGGACATCGGCCTGATCAACAACGCCGCACAGACCGCGGAGCTGGCGAGTTCGGTCGATTCGACCGACGGCGTATACGTGGTTCCGGCCTTTACCGGCCTCGGGGCGCCACACTGGGACGGACGGGCCCGCGGAACCATCGTCGGCATAACCCGTGGGACGGAACGGGCCCATCTCGTCCGTGCGACGCTGGAGTCGATCGCCTATCTGACGCGCGATATCGTGGGCGCGATGGAGGCCGACTCGGGCGTCGAAACGACGACGCTGCGCGTCGACGGCGGCGCGGTCAAGAACGACTTTCTCTGCCGGTTGCAGTCCGACATCGTCCAAGTCGAGATCGTTCGCCCGGAGGTCGACGAGACGACCGCCCTCGGGGCCGCTTACGCGGCGGGGCTGGCAGTGGGGTACTGGAACGATCTCGACGAACTGCGGTCGAACTGGCGAATAGACAGGGAGTTCACCCCGGAGATGGGGGCGGAACGGGCCACCGAGTTGTACGGTCGATGGGGCGAGGCCGTCGAGCGCTCACTCGATTGGGCGCGCGAGGAGTGACCTGCCTTTCGACGGCGGGAGAATCCCGCCGTTCACGGCGCGGAGGGCGTCATGCCTTCCCGCGGCCGAGAAGGAAATACAGGACGATCCCCAAAAGCGGGGCGAGAAAGACGACGATCGCCCACAGGAACGCGGGCTGATCGCTGTTCGTTTGGGCGTCCTTGTACGTCCAGTAGATCAACGCGATCTGGGCGATGAGCAACAGGAGCCCGAACAATCCGGCGACGGCGCCACCGCCTTGGAGGGCGACCGTTCCGAGCATACTACCACGGTCGCCCCAGGGTTTCAAGTATCTTTTGTCCCTCGGTCGGCGGCACATTAGCTACCGGTGAGCGTAAACTACCCCATCCTACTTCGCTCACCCACAAGGGGTTCGCTCGTTGAGGGTGGGGCCACTGGCAGAGCGTCGCTCTGCCAAGACCTTGAAAGGCTTCGCCTTTCAGTGGCTTTGACGTGGACTCCCGTTCTGGCCACCGATGAGGTGGCACGGAGAGGCCTGGCTCCCCGTCCAAGGGGCTTCAGTGCTCTGCGGGCGTTGACCCGCATCGCTAGCGAGACCTTCGGTCTCGCCCAGCTTACACGTTCACGGTCATCGTCCCGCCATTCAGCGCAACGTTTACAGGTGCGCCTCCGTCGCCCCCAGTCTGGTTGCGACGGAGTAGCCGACGACAGCAGCGTACTGCCACGTTCTTGGCGGCGTTGTAGTCGGCGTGATTCTCGTAGCCACACTTCCGGCACTCGAAGTGCGCTTGTGTGGGGCGGTTGTCCTCGTGGGTGGACCCACAACTGCTGCATCGCTGGGATGTGTAGTAGGCTGACACCGTCTTCGCCTGTGAGCTCCGTTCTAATCAGGTAAATTCTTTTATTAGGTATTGGGGGAGTTGACCGAGTGCAGATAGCAGTGTTAGTGGAGGGACGTGACGCGCTCGTCCCTCCCTACTGCGCTGCTTGAGAGACAGGCGTCTCTCTGCGCTGCTCGTTGCGGAAGGGGGCTTAGCGCCCCGTGCCACACAAGCTAAACCTTTCCGTCCAGCCGCCGTCCGTTTACACAGATCATGATCGCCGCCCGTTCAGTTCGGACAGAGCCCGTTCCAGCCACACACGACCGATGACCGACGGTCGAACCAACGTCGCCATCGCCTGCCAGGGCGGCGGCAGCCACACCGCCTTCACCGCGGGCGTATTGAAGCGCCTCCTGCGCGAGTGGGACGACGAGCACGAACTGGTCGGGATCAGCGGCACCTCGGGCGGAGCCTTCAACGCCTTGGCAGCGTGGTACGGGCTCGTCACCGACGGCGAGGAGCGTGCGATCGAGTTGCTCGACGCACTCTGGGACGACCTCGCCGCCGACGGCGGCGTCGACCGACTCACGAACGCCTGGGCGGTCGGGCTCTCTCGGATCTCGGCCAGCGGCTTCCCCGTTCCCGAACTCAGTCCGTATCAATCGCCGGGATCACGGCTCGGACAGGCGCGCATCGAGTCGGTACTGGAGCGACACATCGATTTCGATGCCGTCCCCGAGCACTGCGGCTACACCGACCCGGAACTCGTCGTCGGGACGGTCGACATCAACGGGGGCGTCTTCGAGACGTTCACGAACGAGGACGTGACGCCGGAGGCCGTCCTCGCCTCCTCGGCCGTTCCGAACCTCTTCGAGGCCGTCAAAATAAACGACCACTACCACTGGGACGGGCTGTTCAGCCAGAACCCGCCGATCGACGACCTGCTGACCGTCCCCGTCGACCGCAAGCCCGAGGAGCTGTGGGTGATCCAGATCAACCCACAGGAACGCGAGGGGGAGCCGAAATCCCTCGAGGAGATCGCCGATCGGCGCAACGAACTGTCGGGGAACATCTCGTTGAACCAGGAGCTGCTGGTCGTCGAACGCGTCAACGAGTGGCTCGAGGAGGGGTACTTGCCCGAAAGCGACTTTGTTAACGCCGACGTTCGCCGGATCGAGATGGATCGCGAGTACGGCCACTCGACGAAACTCGACCGGAGTCCGTCGTTCCTCCGGGAGCTGATGGACCTCGGCGAACGCCGCGCGGCGGCGTTTCGCGACGCCGCATGACGGGTCCGGAGGAGACCGGGAAACACTCAGGGCGTGTCCGCAACGAGCCTCGTCGCGGTCGCCTTCCATGTCAAAACGACGTCACAGCCCCCGCGTAGCCGGAGGCGATCGGCGCTTTCGGCCGTGATGAGCGCCCGAAAGGGCGTTCCGTCGACGTCGATAGAGACCGTGAGGACCGTCTCGCCGCGATCGATCGCGGACACGACTCCGCGAACGCGGTTCCGGGCGCTCGTCGCGTCCGGTTCCGGGTCGTCGTCCGGGTCGTGGATCGTCACCGCGTCCGCGCCGATCCGGACCTGGACGGCGCCGGGGGCAGGCGTTCCACACAGTCCACGGACAGTCCCGACCGGCGTCTCCACCTCGGCGAGTTCGCCGGAGACGGCCACGACGGTGCCCTCGAGTGCGGTTTCCGGAACCTGTGCGGTCGCGGTCAGGGCGGCTTGCAAACGGCCGTATCGATTTAACAGCGCCCGCCCGTTCTCCGTTAGGGTGCTCCCACCGCCGCCGCTGCCACCGCGGTTGCGTTCCACCAACTCCCCGAAGGCGCGCTCGAGCGTGTCGATCCGCGAGAGCGCTCGCGCCCGCGAGCGGCCGAGTTCCGAGGACGCCCTCGCGACCGAGCCGGTCCGATCGATCGCCCGGAGCAAGGTCGCATCCCGGCCGGCGAACTCGACGCCGTTTTCGATGATGGCTGCCTGTCCCCGTCCGGTGGGCTCGCTCATACAGTCGGACGGTTCGTGGGTACCGAGTTTAGTTCTCACGGCTCCGTCCGCCGGCCGACGGCTCCACCGATCCGTCTCAGTACACCAACTCGCCGTCGATGAACTTCCGTGCCCGCCCGTCGTGGGGGTCGGTGAAGACACGCTCCGTCGGGCCGATCTCGATCACCCGCCCGTCGATCATCACCGCGACCCGGTCTGCGATCCGCTCGGCCTGGTTCATATCGTGGGTCGCGATGATAACGCCGAGCCCCTCCGACCGGGCCGTCCATATCGCGTCCTCGAGGACGGCCGTGTTTCTCGGGTCGAGATCGGAGGTCGGCTCGTCGAGCAACAGGAACTCCGGATCGTACGCGAGCGCACGAGCGAACGCGACCCGTTGGGCCTCCCCACCCGAAAGCGACGCCACGTCCCGTTCCTCGGCGTCGGCGAGGCCAACGAGTTCCAGTTCGTCCGTAACCGACGGGCCGGCCGCACCGTCGCCGATCCGACCGAGCAGTCGTCGGAGGCGGTGCCGCCAGTTCCGGCGGATCCGAACCCCGTAATTGACGTTCCGGCGGACGGACGAATCGAAGAGGTTCGCCTCCTGAAACACCATCCCGACCCGCCGTCGCGCCGCGAGGCGTTCACGCTCGGAGGTCGCCCAGAGGTCCGTCTCACCGAGTCGGACGGTCCCCTCGTTCGGGCGGTGAAACGCCGCGAGCAACCGCAACAACGTCGTCTTTCCCGTTCCGGACGGACCGATTACGGCCAGCGTCTCCCCCCGCTCGACGGTGAGAGACACGTTTTCGAGAACGGTTGTTCCGTCGAACCCGTGGCTCACGTCCGACAGCGTGAGGCCCGGGCGGTCGAACCGTTCCTCCGTTTCCCGTCGGCGGTGGCCCTTCGTCATCGCCATCGAGACCGCGCCACAGTTCACACCCGTCCACCCCCGAACCGGAGAACGATCGCGTTTATACTGAGAACGAGCGTCAAAAGGACCGCGCCGAGGATCAACGCCAGTTCGAAGTGGCCCTGTCTCGCCTCCAGTTGGATCGCCGTCGTGAGCGTTCGCGTCACCGACGTGCCGTCGGCACTGGCGATGTTGCCGCCGACGATCAACACCGAGCCGACCTCGCTTATCGCCCGCCCGAGGCCGGCGAGAACGCCGGTAATGATCCCGTATCGGGCCTCCGAAACCGTCACGAGGACGACATCCAGCCGCGTCCCGCCCATCGCGTAGGCGGCGTCCCGAACCCCGTCCTCGACGCTTGTCACGGCGGCGAGGGTGATCCCCGTGATGACCGGCGTCGCGAGGACGAACTGCGACATGATCATCGCCTCCGTCGTGAACACGAGATCGAAGGTCCCGAGCGGTCCCTGATTCGACACCGCAAAGAGGACGACCAGTCCGACGACGACGCTCGGGAGGCCCATACCGGTGTTTATAAGCGCGATGACAGCGCGCTTGCCGGGGAACTCCGAGAACCCGACCGCCATCGCGATCGGAACGCTGACGAGCGTACTCAACACGACCGCGGTGAGGCTTACGTACAGCGACACCCGGATGATGCTTCCGACGTAGTTGCGCTCGAAGGGGAAATCGACGAACAGCGGGCTCACGGCCTCGGAGAGCAGGACTGTCGCCTGTACACCCTCGATCATCCCCGCGTTTCACTCCCCGCCCGGTCCCCAGTCCTCGGGGACGTACTGTTGGAAGTTCGAGTCCTCCGCGACGGCCTCGGGGAAGAACAGCTGTTCGTCCCCGACTGTGTACTCCCCGATGACGTCCTGTCCCGCCGGGGAGGTGATAAAGCCGATGTAGGACATCGCGAGGTCGTAGGCGACGCTGTCGTGAACGCCGGGGTTGACGGCCATGATCCCGTAGGGATTTGCGAGCAGTTCGGGGCCGCCCTCGATCGGGCCCTCGACGCGGATCGAGATGTCGAGTTCCGAGCGCTGTGAGAGATACGTCCCCCGGTCCGAGAGGGCGTATCCCGGGGTCTGGTTCGCCTGGTTCAACACCTCGCCCATCCCCGAACCGGCCTCCCGATACCACTCGCCGCCGGGGTCGACGCCCGACGCCGACCAGATGTTCAGTTCTTTCGCGTGCGTCCCCGAATTGTCGCCCCGGGAGACGAACGTCGCCTCCGCGTCGGCGATCGCGCGGAACGCCTCCGTTACCTCGGCCATCCCGTCGATGCCGGCGGGATCGTCCTCCGGGCCGACGACGACGAAATCGTTGAACATGAGATCGCGGCGGTTCACGCCGAACCCCTCCCGCATGAACTCGTCCTCGAGACCGCGTGCGTGGACCATCACGACGTCCGAGTCGCCGTTTCGGGCGGTCTCGAGCGCCGCGCCGGTCCCTTGGGCGACCGCCTCGACCGTGATGCCGTAGCGGTTCTCGAAGGCGAGGTTGAGTTCGTCGAGCAGCCCGGTGTCGTACGTGCTCGTCGTCGTCGTGAGCGTCAGCGTCTCATCGAGAATTTCGGCGTCGGCTCCCTCGTCGCTGTCGTTCACGCCACTGCCGGCACAGCCGGCGAACGCCGCCACTGTTCCGCCCGCCGCCGCCGCGATGAATTCCCGTCGTTGCATCGTATACGATACAACGGATACCACCTATATTATTAAGATCTTTGATGCGGTTGTAATCATATATGGTTTCTTGCTGTCGGCCCGACCGCTCTCGAGGTTACATCCGGCCGGGACCGCCCGGAACGTCGGGGGTCGGCTCGTAGGTCGGGCCGACGACGAACTGCATCGCCCCGGGGTCGCTGTCGGCGGTGAGTTCGTTCGTTTCGATCATCTCGCCGTCGAGGCCGAACTGGACCGGTTCTTCCCCGTGTGGCACGTGAAGCGAAGAGGTCCGGACTCCGATGAGGTGGCCGCCACAGCGCCCGAAGCGGCTCGTCGGTGGCTCGGAACGATACTGGTCTCAGTTCCCATCCCGCGAAGCCAACCCCTCGGTCAGATCGACCGCGGGCATACAGTTCCGGCAGCCGTACACATCGTCCTCGTTATCCCCGAAGACGCGGGCGAACCGTGCCGTTACGAACGTGCCGCATTGTTCACATGTTGGCATTATAACATCACCGTCGTGCGTACGAACCGGAAGGGGCGGGGACGCGGCCGGCACCGAGATCGCCCGATCAACTCGCCCCTCTCAACTCGTTCGAGACGGAAGAGTCGGTACGCGTGCCCCCTCCGGTTCGGTAATCCACCACCACCGCGGACGCTAATCAAACGGGGTGATTTTCACGGCGGGGTTGTTTCTGATTAACCGAGTCAGTCGGACTCACGTCGCGTTCGCGTTCGCGCCCGCTCCAGTGGTGGCTCCCGGTCGAGGAGTCGGCTGCCGGCGGCCCGGGTGTCGGGTTACTCGTCCACTCGAACCGGGTTCCGAACGTCCGCCGGATTGAGGACGGTCGCGACCGTAGGACCTGTATGACGTACAAAACCGCCGCCATCCGGGTGCGATCGGCGCCGCCCCCGGCGCGGGCCGGCTTCCCAGCAGTCGTCCGGGCGGCCGTGAACGGCCTCCTCGTCGTGATCGTCGGGGCGTTGAACATCGCGCCCGGGTTCGGCCCGTTTACGGGACCGCCGGTCGCGTTCCTGTCCGCCGTCGGTGCGCTCGGCGCGGTGGCGGTCGGTTTCCTGGTCGGGTGTCGAGGTGAGCGCTAGCACAACTCGTCCTGTGGCCGTGGCTGCCATCGGTTCGGGGCCGTCGGCGCCGCGACACCGTTTCGCCGGTGAAACGCGTCTCCATCACGGGCGGTCCGGACAGTGACGTCGGGTCGGGCCGCGACGAGCGCGGACGCCGACCCGGCGCTGCCGGCCGGGTCGCGTCGTCCCGTCGCGGTCGTCGTGACGATCGTCTTCATCGATCTACTCGGCTTCGGTATCATCATCCCGATCCTCCCGTTTTACGTCCGATCGTTCGGTGTGAGCGACGTCTTCATCGGGCTGCTCGCGGCGTCGTACTCGCTCGCACAGTTCGGTGCCGCGCCCGTTCTCGGCCGGCTCTCGGACGAACGGGGGCGGCGTCCGGTGTTGTTGCTCTCGCTCGGAGTCGCGGGCGTCGCCTGGGTTGTCTTCGGCTTCGCCGCCGAAGTCGACGCGGCGTTCGGAACGGCCGTGGGGCTCGCCACGCTGTTCGGCGCTCGGTTCATCGCCGGCGCGGCGGGCGGCAACATCGCGGCCGCACAGGCGTACATCGCCGATGTAACGCCGCCGGAAGACCGGACCGGGGCGCTCGGGCTCGTCGGCGCGGCGTTCGGCTTGGGGTTCGTGTTCGGCCCCGCGGTCGGTGGCCTGCTGGCGAGCGACGTCGCGGTGTCGACGGCCGAAGCCGTCCTCCCCGAGTTCGTTCCGGTGACACCGTTTTCGTTGCCGAGTTTCACTGCCGCCGGGCTCTCGTTTCTCGCGTTCGGAGCCGCGGCGGTCGCATTAAAGGAGCCGGACCGTCTCCGGGGATCGACGCGGCCGACGCTCGTCGACCAGTTCCGGACCGCGCTCGCGGATCTGACGCTTCGTCCGCTCGTCGTCTCGTTCTTTCTGACCTCTCTCGCGTTCGCCGGCGTCACCGTGATGTTCGTGCCGTTCATGGCCGATTTCTTCGGCTACGACGCCACGGAAGCGGCGATCTTTCTCGCGTACGTCGGCGCGCTCGGGATCGTCAACCAGGGCGTACTCATCGGGCGTTTCTCACGCCGGTTCGGCGTCCGACGGGTGGTTCGGGCGGGCGTCGTCTCGCTGTTCGCCGCGCTGTTGTTGCTCGCCGCGGCCCCGCTGGCGGGGGCGAGGCCGCTTTTTTCCGCCGGGCCCGGATGGCTCACGGGTGGCGTCGCGGTGTTGCTCGCGTTCGGTGCGCTCGCGTCGTTCGGCAACGGCGCGATCACAGTCGGACTCGCTGCGCTCGTCTCCGAGAGCACTCCGGCGGACGCACAGGGGGCGGCCTTCGGGGTGACACAAGGGGCGGGAAGCCTCGGTCGAACGGTCGGACCACCGGCGGCCGCCGCGGCGTACGTCGCCGTCTACTGGTCGCCGTTCGTCGTCGGCGCGCTCCTGTTGGTCCCGGTCGTGGTGTTGATTCGGCGGCTGTGACCGCCTACCCGTCCGGATCGCGGGCCGACAGCAACCCCTGTGCCATGAGGCGGCGGGCGATCACGACGAGGCCGTTTCCGAACCCCTCCCCGAAGATCGCCTGCTCCGCCCCGCTTCGGGAGTCGATCGAGCTCACCAGGATGGTCGAGCGATCGATCAAAAGAAGCCGGCCGATAGCGGCGTCGTCCGTGGCGTCGGTCGGGCTCTGAAGCCACTGGAGCCCGGAAACGAACGTCTTTGCCCTGGGAACCGTCCGCCGGATCTCCTCCTGTAGCGATTCGGTCAGCGCGCCGACGAGCAGATCGACCCCGTCGGCGATGTCGTTCAGACACGTCACCAACTGGTCGGTCAGAAGCGACCGGTCACCGACGACGAGCACGATCTCCTCGCTCGCATCGCCGACCAGGTTGGTCGTCCGGGATTCGATCGCGTCGCGCCCGGACATCGTCCACACCTGTTGGATGGGGGATTCCGTCCCGCTATCGACGGTTTCGATGGTATCGAGCGCATCGCGGAGCCGTTCGACGCGGGACTCGTACTGGTGTTGAAGCGTTTCGGTCGCCTCCTCGAGCGAAACCGCTCGAAACTGCTGTGGGTTCGAGTGCTGTACTTCGACGAGGCCCTGAGCCTCCAGCACGCGGACCGCGTCGTACACCCGGGTGCGCGGGACCTCCGTGATGTCACTGAGCCGCTTTGCCGTTCCAGTCGGGAGACGCGACAGTCCGACGAAACACCGAGCCTCGTACTCCTTCAATCCGAGTTGTTGAAGAACTTCGACCGCTTCTTCCACGTGTTCTGTCGTATCCATATGACCGAACCCGTGCCGGCCACTCGGTGGGTTCGATCCTCCATTCACCGAGGAGACGCATATGTATTGTCACTACACTAATCACATGAGATATCAAAAAGTCAAAAAATAGGATACGTGACCCCGTTTAACACCATTTAGTTATCATTCTGTACCCCTCTCCGTAACAGCGTTCGAATGCGA
>CAZOFL010000009.1:0-37425 GCA_964579035.1 uncultured Natronomonas sp.
GGTGCGGTGGATGCATAACGCCGGGAGGGATCGGGTTCGTCACTCGCTGCCGTCCTGGCGTTCCTCGGAGATTGCCACGGACTCCTCCCCGGAACGAACTGTCACCACCGGGGCCGGTGCGGTTCGGACAACCCTGTCGGCGACGCTCCCGACGATCGTCCGCGCGGCACCGCCGCGGCCGGAGGTCCCGACGGGAACGGCGCCGAGGCCGCGTTCGCCGGCACGGTCGACGGTCTCCCCCGCTGGAATGCCCTCGCGTACCGCCGCGGTCGCATCGGGTCCCCGTTCGGTCGCGGCGTCGCGAAGGGGCCCAGCCCTGTCTTCGGCCCGTTCACGGAGGCGCGCGCGGGTCGACGGGGAGTCCCCCGAGTAGCCGGCTCCGGTCGCAATGCTGCTGTCGGCGACCGAAAGAACGTGAACCGAGGCACCGAACTCCTCCGCGGGATCGAACCCACGGCGAGCGGCTTGCTCGGCCGGGTCGTTGCCGTCCGTCGGGAGCAGGAGCGATTCGAATGCCATCGGTAGTTAGTCGTTTGCTTTCGACGGCGAAACGTCGTCCGCCGGTTTCGTGCTCTCGAGTTGCCCCGTTTCGTAGCCGCCCCAGTCGAACTTTTCCTGAAAGTAGATGGCGACGTACACAAGCGCGAGTAAGACGGGGACTTCGATCAACGGGCCGATGACGGTGGCGAAGGCGACACCGGAGCCGACGCCGAAGACGGCGACCGCGACGGCGATCGCGAGTTCGAAGTTGTTCGATGCGGCCGTAAAGCCGATCGCCGTCGTCGTCGAGTAATCGGCACCGATCCCGCGACCCATCCCGAAGCTGACGAGGAACATCACGACGAAGTAGATCGTCAGCGGGACGGCGAGCCACAGGACGTCGGTCGGCCGGGCGAGGATGTTGTCGCCTTGGGTGGCGAACATCACGATGACGGTGAAAAGCAGCGCGAACAGCGTGAGCGGGCTGATCCTCGGGATGAACGTCTCCTCGTACCACTCCTCCCCCTTCGAGCGGACGCCGCCGAGGCGGGTCGCGATACCGCCGGCAAACGGAATCCCGAGGAAGATCGCGATCGCCCAGAACACCTGCTCAACGGTGATATCGAAGGCACCGATTCCGGCGACCATCGCGTCGAGCCCCAGAATCGGCGGCAAAAAGAGCGCGAAAAACCAGATGTACACACCGTAGGTGAGGATCTGGAAGACGCTGTTGAACGCAACGAGGCCGGCGGCGTACTCACTGGAGCCGTCGGCGAGGTCGTTCCAGACGAGCACCATCGCGATACAGCGGGCCATCCCGATGAAAATAAGTCCGAGGAAGTATTCGGGGCGGGCCGGGAACCACGGGACGGCTCCGCTGAAGAAGATCACCGCGAGCGCGAACATCAGCGTCGGGCCGATGAGCCAGTTTTGAATGAGGCTCAACGAGAGGACGCGCCACTGTGAGAACACGCGCGGCAACTGGCGGTAGTTAACTTTCGCCAGCGGCGGGTACATCATCGCGATCAACCCGAGTTCGACGAGGTAGTACTCCTGAATCGGGTCGACGATCGATGGCGCGACGTATCCGAGACCGACGCCGATCCCCATCGCGATGAAGATCCAGACGGTGAGGTACTTATCGAGGAAATCCATCGACCGCGGGTCGCCACAGGCCTCACAACCGCAGTCGGGACCGTGTTCGTGCTCGGCGTCACTCACCACCACTCACGCTCCCTTCGAGGACGGTGACGAGCGCGATCGCGCGGTTCGTCGCCCGGTATTTCCTCCAGCGGCCGTCCTTGCGGCCTTCGACGAGGCCCGCGTCGACGAGCCCCGAGAGCGCGTGGCTGAGCCCGCTCTCGGTCACGTCGACGACGGCGTTCAGTTCACAGACGCAGAGTTCCCCGCCCGCGGCGGCGAGGACGCGGACGAGCGTGTATCGGGTCTCGTTTGCCAGCGCCGAGAGAACGTCGAGTTCGGCCTCGGTCCGTTCGGCGCCGATCGCCCGCTCGAGCGTGCCGAGTTCCTCAAGCCGCTGGTCGACGTCTTCGGGGCGGCACTCGCCGAGTTCGTCATCGAGGTACCGACGAAGCCGATCCGTTGCTCGTGACATCAGGTAAAGGTTGAGTAGACATTCAATTAAATGCTCCGATCGAACCCGCTTGAAAGCGCCGGCGGACGAGGTCGAGACAGCGGCTAAGAGAACCCTTTTGAACCCGTTCGACGACTACGTTTTATAACCGGTCCGGTGAGTGATACGTTTGAACGGAAATTCAACTGGGCTTGCCCGGCCGACTCAGGCTTCGGCTGTTCGCCGGAACAGCGCCGCGAGCCGGTCGTAAAATCCCGGTTCGTACTTCGTCGCCGAATCGACCGTCGGGCGGGCGTTCGTCTCGTTCACCACGGCTCGGTCGCCGGAGACGAGCAGGTCGACGCCGAGCCAATCGACACCGAGCGCTCGGGCGGTCCGTTCGGCGAGTCGCCGGTGTTCCTCCGGAAGGTCGGCCGCCGTCGCGGTCGCCCCCCGGTGGACGTTGTGTTTCCAGCGGCCGGCCGACCGATCGGCCTCCGACAGCCGCCGTTCGACGGCCCCCGCGAACTCGCCGTCGATGACCATCGCCCGGAAATCCCGTGCCCCGGGGAGAAACTCCTGGACGAGAAACGACTTGTCGCCCGCCGCCCGGTAGTCGTGGATCAACGAGAGGTAATCACAGATCCCCAGAAACGAGTCCAGGTCGGCCGCTTTGGCGACTCCCACCCCGCGTGTCGTCGAGTTCGGTTTGATGACGACGGGTGCGTCGAGCCGTTCGAAGGCGGCCCGGAGCGCCGACTCGTCGGCCGGGTTCGAAACGTGGACGCTCTCGGGGGTCGGCACTCCTGCGCGGTCGAGTCTTGCCAGCGTTTCGGCCTTGTTCCGGCTCCGGAGGACCGCTTCCCGGTCGTTGACCCAGGGAACGCCGAGCAGAGCGTCGGCGACACCGCCCTCCATCATCCGCGAGGGGTAGACGAAGCCCACGTCGAACGACCCGTCGGTGAAGGGCTCCGAGAGTGGCTGTGCCCGCCCGGTCGTGGGGACGTAGGTCGCCTCGATCCCCCGTTCCGAAAGGGGACTGCGGATTCGCTCGAGCGTCTCGGCGTTCGTCGCGACCGCGAGCCGTAGCATACCACTAATACGGATTCGGAGGCCTTGAAACGGCCGATCGGCTGGCGATGAACCGCCGTCAGTCGTCGTCGGCGTCGGTTCGGGCCTGCCGCTTCGCCGCCCGTCGGATGAACTCCTCGGGGAGTTCGTCGATCTCGCCGGCCTGAACGCCCCACAGATGCGCGTACAGCCCGTCGTCCTCGAGCAGCTCCCGGTGTGTTCCCCGTTCGACGATCCGGCCGTCCTCGAGGACGGCGATCGTATCGGCGTCCTTGATCGTCGAGAGACGGTGTGCGATTGAGAACGTTGTCCGATCGGCTGTGAGCCGATCGAGGCTGCGCTGGATCAACATCTCGGTCTCGGTGTCGACGTCGCTCGTGGCCTCATCGAGAACGAGGATGTCGGGGTCTTTGAGGATCGCGCGAGCGATGGAGACGCGCTGCCGTTGCCCCCCCGAGAGTTTGACGCCGCGTTCGCCGACCATCGTGTCGTAGCCGTCGGGGAGGTTCGTGATGAATTCGTGGGCCTCCGCGGCCTTTGCGGCTTCGACGATTCCCTCCTCGTCGGCCTCGAAGGCTCCGTAAGCGATGTTCTCCCCGACGGTCCCATAAAAGAGGAACGTGTCCTGGCCGACGTAACCGACGTGTTGGCGTAACGAGGGCAGCGTGACGTCGCGGATGTCGGTCCCGTCGATCCGAATCGCGCCCGAATCGACGTCGTAGAGTCGGAGGAGGAGCTTGAGTATCGTCGACTTCCCGGCCCCGGTGGGGCCGACCAACGCGAGCGTCTCACCGCCCTCGACCTCAAAGTCGATGTCTTCGACGATCGGCTCCTCGTCGTAGCCGAACGTGACGGAGTCGTACTCGACGCGGCCCTCAGTAACGGAGAGCGGTTCGGCGTCGCCGGAGACTTCGAGGCGGTCCGGTTCGTCCATGAGCCCGAAGATGCGCTCGGCGGAGGCGTAGGCCCGCTGGTACATGTTGATAATCTGTCCGAACTGCGCCATGGGCCAGATGAACCGCTGGGTCAGGAGGATGAACGTGACGAACTCCCCGGTAAACAGCGGCTCGGTCAACGGCCCCGGGGCCGCGCCGGTCGTCTCCGTCGACAGCACCCAGATCCCGCCGATGAGGAACGTGAGGACGAACCCGATACCGGCGATGACGCGCAGCCCGGGGAAGAACTTGATCCGCGTCTCGATGGCGTCCCAGTTCGCGTCGAAGTAGTCGCCGGAGACGTCCTCGACGCGGTCGGACTCGTAGCGCTCGGTGTTGGCGGATTTGATGACCTGGATGCCGCCGAGGTTGTTCTCCAGCCGGGAGTTGACGTTGCCGACCGTCGAGCGCACCTCGGCGTACTTCGGCTGGATGATCTGGATGAACTTGTACGTGAACAACGCGATAAGCGGCACCGGGATCAAGGCGATGAGCGCGAGCTGCCAGTTGAGCCAAAAGAGGATGCCGGCGATGCCGAGGACCATTACCGCGAGCCGGAACGTCGAATTGAGGCCGTCGTTGAGGAAGCGTTCGAGCCGGTTGACGTCGTTCGAGAGGATGCTCATCAGCTCACCGGTCTGCTTGTCGGCGAAAAACCCCATGTTGAGCCGCTGCATCGTATCGTAGGTGTCGGTCCGGATCGAGTGTTGGATGTGTTGGGCGAAGGCGTTGAACCCCCAGTTTCGGACCCAGTGAAACACGGCCCCGAACATGAACGCCCCGGCGATGAGGCCGACGACCAGGATGAGTTGCTCGTCCTGTGTCGCGGGCGCCCACGTCTCCGGCAACAGCCACAGCGCGAACGCCTTGTCGTCGCGGAAGACGGCGTCGATCGCCAACCCGAGGAGGACGGGCGGCAACAGATCGAGCAGTCTCGCGACGACGCTCGCGAGTACGCCGACCGCGAACTGGAACCGCCGCGGGCCGCCGTACTCGGTGAAGAGCCGTCGCATGGGGTCCTCGGCGTTCTCGCGTTGCTCCTCGAAGGGATCGTCCTCGTCCCACGCGATGTCCGCCATTGTCTATAACCGGCGTTCGTCGGGCATAACGCTTGGCCTACGGGTAGCTCGGCGGGCCGACCGCGACCGCCTACAGTTCGAACCGGACCTCGTCCCCGACTTCGACGCCCCGGTCGGCCATCCAGCCTTTGTTCACCTCGAGAACGTACTGCCCCGTCCCGGGATACTCCTGTGCGCTGCCGTCCTCGCCGGGGCCGGGCTCGGGCGCCTCGTGGATCGTCGTGATCGTTCCCTCGGCGTCGATGTAGACGATATCGATGCCGAACGACATCTCACGCATCACGTACGTGTACTCGCCGGGGCTGTCGTGGACGAACAACATTCCCCGATCGTCTGGCAGGTCCTCGGTGTCGCTCAGGCCGAGATACCGCTTCGAGAACGTGTCGGCGATCGCCGCCGAGACGGAGCCGAGCTCAGTCCCCGTCTCGGCGTCGACGACGGTGACCGTCGTGTGCTCGTAGTCGCCGCCCGCATCGTCGGGCTCCGCGGGCTCGTATCCGTCGCCGAATACGACTCCGAGGACACCTGTGGAGAACACCAACAGCCCTGCTCCGATGAGCACCGCGAGGCCGACTACCGCGTAGGTGCTCCACTGGGCGTTCATCGTTCCAATGTGAGGCGACGGACACGCCTAAGCGTTCCGTCCGAAAAGTAAGCGTTATCCGCCCCGGGTGGCTCCCTGGGAACGTCGGGTCCGTGGTCTAGTGGTTATGACGCGTCCCTTACAAGGACGAGATCGGTGGTTCGACTCCGCCCGGACCCATCCAGCGTCTGTGCGACTCTTGACGATCGAATTACACCGTAGAGCAACTCTGCGGCTTGTCTTCTACTTCGAGCATCGATTTCGTCAGGTTGCTTCTGTCGGCAGGCAGTGAATCTCCAGACTAGATTGCTGTCAGAATGTCTCATGCAATGACACAACGCGCACGTTCAGTACGGATGGATCTTCTCGCTCGTCGCCACAGTTGTCGAACAGCGGGCTCACCCATACCGAGCGACCAACCTCAATGTGACCGATTCGCCGGGCGCCGACCGACGCGATGACTGGCGCTGGTATGGGTATCGGCCACTCTCGAAGCTCCCGGAGAGCTACTCTCGATCCCCCGGGAACTACGACCCCGAGTCGTTCATATCGTCCCTGGCGTGAATCTTGGCCTGTTCACGGGCGCTGGGATTGACTGACTCTTTGAACGGAACCTTCGCCACTGTCGCATATACGGGTTCACCGGGCTCCTCGGCGTACTCGTCCGGGAGGTGGACTTCGAACTCGATGTCGAGATCTGCGTCGTATATCGAATCGTCGAGCGGAACGTCGGTCTCGGCCCGCAGTTTCTCCGCCGGCACGAACCCGAGGCCGATATTGGTCCCGAGCTCCGGGTTCCACCACGCTGACGTCAGATACCCACATTCGTCGCCGGTCTCCGGATCCGAGATGATCCAGAAGTCGGGGGCGTAGTCCTTGATCGGTTCGCCGACCATCTTGAGGCCGACCAGTTTGTGCGTGAACGGGAACGTGCCGCTCTCGATGGCTTTCTTCTGGCGTTCCAGTTCAGCTTTGCCGATGTAGTCCGCGTCTTTATCATCGGGAACCTGATAGCCGAGGTTGACCTGAAACGGCGACGTCTCGTCGTCCATGTCCTGTCCGAGCGACATAATTCCGGCAGCGATACGTCGTTGATGGGAGATCCCCGTCACGGCGCCGCCGTAGGATTCGACCGCTTCGAGTACCGGGTTCCACACCGCTTCGGCGTTCTTCGTCGCCTCGCGGACGTATATTTCGAATCCTGCCTCACCGGAGAAGCCGGTCTGACTCACCAGCACCGGGATGTCGTTGACTGTGGATTCCATCAGCCCGTAGTACGGGATGTCTTCGATCACGTCCCCGAGGAGTGACTCCATAACGGCAGGCGACTTCGGGCCCTGGACTTGCATCGGAGCGATGTCGATCTCGTCGATGTCGACATCGAAATCGGCGTGGACCGCGACTCCTTGCAGCCACTGTTTCAGGTCGGCGTCCGCGATAGAGAACCAGAACTCGTCGTCGGCGAGCCGCAACAGGACGAAGTCGTTGAGGATACCGCCGTCTTCGTTACAGCAGATGGCGTACTTCCCACGCATCGACTCGATTTCGGTCGCGTCCCGGGTGATGACGTGGTTGACGAACGCCTCGGCATCGGGCCCCGTGACACGGATCTGGCGCTCGACCGCGACGTCCATCAGCGTCACTTCGTTGACCAGCATGTCGTACTCGGCGTCCAACCCACCCTCGTCGGGGTCGATGTACGACCGCGGGTGGAACATGTGATTGTAGATTGTCGCCTGCCGACACCCCGCCTCGACGGAGAGGTGCCAGAACGGCGACTGTCGTACTCTGGTCGAGATCAGGAGGTCGACGTCTGCGTCGCCTGTCTGACGGAGATTTCTCGGGATTGTGCGTTCCGACTGGTCGATGTCCGGGTGGTTCGGATGGCGATTACTCGTCATTATCGAACCCCTGGAGCGATTCAGCGCAACGGTCGAAAAGCGCCGTCCGAACACCGTTGCACCGACTGGCGTCGCGTGCCGTGCCAGTTCTAGCGACAAGGGAGATACGTGATACAACGGCGTTGACTCGGTCACCGTCGGTGTGTGCCTGCGTCATGCCTCTAATTAGCATACCAGTGACCGTATTGCTCTGTCGCTTATTCGTATAACCAATTTATAAGCGGCGGACAGTTTCGTGCATCCATACCCCTCGTGCGTAAATCGCTTGATCGGTGCGGTCAGAATGACCGGGGCGGTGACGGTGGACGACGATCGCCGCGACGACCGCTCCCGGAATCTAGGGGTGCGTCCAGCCCGCTGTGAATCCGTCCGCCACCGGTCTTGCACCTCCTTATACCGCCCCCGACGACCCCCGTATTGCCCACCAACGGGACAGCGCTCGACCGCTGTATGTAGCCGCTTTGCTTTGGCCGGTTTCTAACAGCTGACTGAGAGGTAGCTTGGGTACGTACCGAATACGCACGTTGCATTACGAAGCGGTGGATGTTTCGGCCCGAGAACTCGTTGGGATCGGCTATCTCATTTGCTTTGCACCACTGGATCAACTGCTTGGGCCGGTAGTCGTGCGACCGGGGGATAGCTGGTGCGAGTTCGTGCCGGCGGTCGTCGAGGGACGTTTGTTTCCCGGTTCGCGGACCGAGCGGTTAGAGATCCTCCGACACTGGGCTGTCTCCTTGAGGCCTCGAAAAGCGGGTGTTCTATGCATGGTTGATAGCCGCTCTATCGATCAGCAAGCGGTTGCTGGTGGCCCGACACGGTCTGGACGGTCCCCGCACCCATGCGGTTTTTCGGGGAACGCAGGTGACGAGCGACCCGGGACGCTCGGGCGGACCGTGCGGCTACGCAGCGCCGTTTTATCCCGGCGTTCGACACTTCTGCCGGACGGGGCTCATAATGAGCCAGACGGTCACGATCGACAACACGACGACCGAAAGCACCGAAATCAGCACGTACAGTGCGTCGAGTTCGTCGAACAGCATATTTATCAGCTGGTTCGTCCCAACGATCACGCCGAGAATACCGAACGCGGACAACGACACCTGTTTGCCGGCCTGATACCGCATGTCCCGTCGGATCCGGATGCTGTCGCCGATACTGATGTTCAACTCGTCTCGCTCCGTGCTCGGGACGCGGACCGATAGCGACTCGTCCTCGCCGTAGGAACTCTCCGACGTCGTTTCCGGCTCTAACTCCGTGTCCTCCTTCCATCCGGACTGACACCGGACGGTTCGACGCTTTTGTTCGCTGTCGAACCAACTCAACAACACCCGGTCGTTTTCGTCGATCCCCAGTCCTTTCATGGCGTCGCGGTTCATCCGTATCACGTTTCGCCCCTCGTCGCGGTCGTAGCCGGGGAGGACCCGGAAGTTCGAGACGCTATAATCGACGAACCGACGGCCGATCCAATCCGAGAGCCGTTCGGTGATCCGCGACTCGGTTTCGGCGTCGTCGAGCACCCGCAACCGGACGCTATCGCCGTCCCCGTTGCCTTCGTCCTTCGACTGTATCCTGAGGAGGTTTCGCGTGATGCCGTCGAGTCTGATCGTGTTTCGCTTTCGGCTCTTGTGGTTGTAGGTCCGTATCGGCAACTGGATCCGCGATCCGGTTTCGGGGTTGACGATCTCACAGGGATTCCCGCTCTGTAACTCGTCGACGCTGTCCATGTCGTCGGCCGTGATGTAGCCTGCCAACCCCTCCGTCGTGATGTCTCGTTCCTGTTGTTCCCAGGCTGAGACCCGGTGGACGCCGAGGCCGTCCAACGTCGTCGTGTCACACTCACGAAGGGTGACGTACATGTTGTCGTCGTTGCGCTCCGTATCCGGTTCGAGGCCGATCTCTCTCTGTAGCTCCGTCCGGATGCACGCGTATGAAACCCCGTCGTCTGACGAGTACACGGCTGCATCGTGGGAGTCGCTGAACGAGACGATCTGCGCCAGCGTCCCCTCGCCGTCCTCTCCCTGGGGGGCGACCCGGACGTACTCGTACTCGGCGGTGTTTTCAAGCGCCGAAAGCGTCGGCTCGGGGACGATGACAGCGTACCGGAATTTGTCCCCCGAGTCGAAGCAGTGGCTGTCGAAGTCGGAGATCGTCTTAGCGATCAGGGTTGGGTTCGTCACGCGTCTCACCTTTGAGATGGTCGTTTTCCTTCACCGTGTTGAATCGGCTCGCGTCGTCGTATGCGATCTCGTAGGTCGTTTCACGGAAATCGTCGTAGAACTCCGTGGCCACTTCGGAGCCGTATATCTCCCCGATCATCATGATCCCCATGACGATTCGGTCGTGATACACGTCGTTTCGGGGGCGGACGACCGTCTTCGGATCGGGGCGATGCGTGCTCGAGAACAACTCGATCACGTCGACGGCACCGACATCGTAGGGTCCGATCCGTTCCGGGTCGACGTAGTAGCTCAACTCGGGGTCGCGAACCTCCGAACAGTCGTACCCCTCCTCCGTCCGGGCGATCTGTTCTCGCTCCTCAGGCGTCAACCCGAACACGAGCATCCCGTTGATCCAGTCGTCCGGATCGTCCGTCCTGACGGCCTCCAGCATCGCTCCGCCCCGTCTCGATTCGAGGGAGTAATACCGGCGGAAACCCCGAATTTTGGCCGGGAGATACCGTATCCGATCCCGTCGATTCTCCCATTTTTCCACGGCGTCCGGTCTGATAGTCCCGTCGGTCACCCCATCGTACACCTCGTCGATCGTGGGGCTGACGTTCACGAACCGGGAGACGAGGCTCGTCGGGAGGATGAGGCTCCCGTAGCCGAACAGCGGTGTCGGTCCCTCATCGTCCCCTCCTCGATCCGACGGCGGACTCATGGCTGTCCTTCGTGACCCCGGCGGTCCGCACGCCCCTGTCTTTTCTCAGAGGCACCAGCGGGACGGCCCCTCCTGACGGCGAGGCTTCCTACACGGCACGGATCTGAGACAGGCCAGTACACACTGGATAGAGCACCCCCGGTTTTGATAAATCCTCGCTTCAGTCCTTCCCGGGACGACGCGGCTTCGTCCCCTATCACGGCCGACGGACACCGGAGCAGTGTGTGCGGTCGTTGCTAAGCGATCGGGGAGCCTACCCGATCGATGGGCTGGACGACGGCTCCGGCATTCGTGGTGCCGATCCGTCCCCTCCTTGCGGCATCGCGACGACCACGTCGCCGGCTTTCGAAACCCTTTTTGATAGTCTGCGTGTCGAGTAAACTGCGAGCCGCCTTAGCTCAGACTGGGAGAGCACTCGACTGAAGATCGAGCTGTCCCCGGTTCAAATCCGGGAGGCGGCATCCTGATTCCGCGCGAGAACAGGGGAGGGTGGTACGCACCCGATCGACAGGTGCCGAAACAGTTCACTGGGGTCGAACGATTAGACTCGATTAGGAGTGGTTCACTCCGAGGACACGCCAGCGGAGACTGTGACCGCTGTGGATACGCTCGCCGTGTCTGCAAGTCGCGTCGTTGATTCGGGAAACTCCTGCCTCAAGGAAGCGGCGAAAGCCGCTGAGTAGGCAGGGGTAGTTCACCACGGTATCGGCGGTTCGGCTCTGATTCGTCGATTGCCCGGCGGATCGCCCACAGCCAGACTGGGGGCACGCGGCCGCTGGTTCCCGCGTTCGTGAACTCACCGCGGACGCGTGACGGTGTTCGAAGATCCGGGCTACACCGTCGAGCACGTCGACCCCGGCCTCGGCGATTTCGTCGACGAATTCACCGCCATCGTCGCCGGCGACACCGATCTCTCCGGGCTTCGGGCGGCACACGAATGCGGCGAACTCGACGAGGATACCCTCATCGACATCATCGGAACCGAGTGGGGCGACGAGGATTTCACCGACGGGGAAAAGGGGCGCCAGCGGCTCGATATGGACTCGCCCGGGCCCACGGAAATCGAGGGGCGAACGGTACCGCTGTTCCATCGGCCGTCGCTGACCTTCCCGGTCAACCTGACCGGGCATCCGGCAGCGACCGTGCCAGCCGGATGGACGGACGAGGGGCTCCCGGTCGGGTTGCAACCGATCGGCACCCACCTCAACGATCGGACCGTCGTCGAAGCGTCGGCTGCCTACGAGGCCACCAACTCGTGGTACGAACGGTACTTCGCGACGGTGTCGTCCGGGCGCTCCGACCGAGACGGCCCAGCGCCGAGCCGGTATCGCAACCGACAGGTGGACGCCCGACAAACACGGGATCATGGTACGTTCCGAAGGCCGGCCGGTCCCCGACGTCTCCGCACGGAATCAGGACGGTGAGACGGTCTCGATCGACGGCACCGAGCCCACGGTGTTGTATTTTTATCCGCGTGACGAGACACCGGGCTGTTCGATAGAAGCTCGACAGTTTCAACGGGAACTGGACGCGTTTCAGGACGCCGGCGTGACGGTGTATGGGGTTTCGACCGACGGCGTCGACTCCCACGCCGCGTTCTGTTCGGCCGAGGGGTTGGAGTTCGATCTGCTCGCCGATCCCGAGGGCGTCCTCGTCGAGGCGTTCGACGTCGCTACCCGGGGCAGTGCCGCCGCGCGAACGACGTTCGTGCTCGTCGATGGGGTCGTCCAGCGCGTGTACGGGAACGTCGATCCGGACGGCCACGCACGAACCGTGTTGGCCGACCTGCTTGAGGCCGGCATCGTCGAGCTCGAGGAACCCTGACGCGGACTGTCGTTTCTGTCGGCGAGCGTCCGGTCTGCGCCGTCCGCGCTCGGTCGGCGCTCACCGGTTCATAACCGTCTCGCGGACGTACGCCGACCGGACGGCGTTGAACACGAGCTTCACTTCGTCGCTCTCAGGCTTGGCCGTACACGTCAAAAGCAGCCCGCGATTGTCGATCTCCTCGTCGGTGAGAAGCAGGTTGACGTCCATGTCGACCTCGCCGTCGTACAGAAAGGCCGTACAGGTGGCACAGGACCCGGCTCGACACGACGACGGCCACGAGAACCCCTCCTCGCTCGCGGCCATCAAAATCGGTTCGTCCCGCGGGACTTCCAACGCGCCGTATCGGTCCGCCGGGAGCGACTCGGCTGCCGCCTTCTCGAAGAGGTCCCCGTCCTCCAGCGTCCACTCGCGCCGGGCGAGTTCCCGATAATCGAGATACGTAACCCGCGACGGTGGGCGATCTTCCGTCCGGCTTTCGGGTTCGACGGCCGGGAGATCGATCCCCATCTCAGCCCTCGGACGGGGGTTCCCGACCCCGTCCCGGCTCGTCGCTTGCGATCAGCGGAAACGCGTTGAACACGACTCGGATCCGGTCGCTTTCCGGATACGTCGTACAGGTCAGTCTGGTTCCGTTTTTGACCTGCTCGTCCGACAGCGCGAGGTTCATGTCCATTTCGGCCTCGCCGCTCGTGACGATGCCCGCACAGACGTTGCAGGTCCCGGAGCGACACTGCGATCCCCACGAGAGGCCGTTGGCCTCGGCCGACCGGAGGAGGGTCTCGTCGCGGTCGATCTCGATCCGCCCGTACAGGTCCTCGTCGAGGTTTGCACGCGACGCCTTATCGAAGAGGTCGTCGTCGATGTCCCACCCGTTCTCGACGACGGCGCGGTAGCTGAGATACTCCAGTTCCGCCGGCGGCAGCTCCTCTTCGTCATCGTCGTCGGTTTCGACGCCCGGCCCCACTGCCGGGAGTTCAATGCTCATGGTACTTGCTACACACACACATAGTTATATTTTTCTCGAGACGGGCCCCGATCGAACTTCGGAATCCGTCCCACGCCCACCCGTCAGGCCGCACCGTTCTCCGTGTCCGGGGGTGCCCGTCCGTCGTGCTGTGCCGCCGCCCGCCCGACGACGATCGTGTATCCGTCCTCGCGTTCGACGACGCGCTCGATATCGAACCCGGCGTCGGCGACCATCGTCCGCCAGTACGTCGCCGGCTCCGCGTCGGCGCCGTGGGGATAGGGTAACGCCAGTACACCGACACGTCCCTCGGGCGTACAGACACGACGGGCCTCCTCGAGCGCTCGCGGGGCGGCCTCGGCCGGGAGGTCGTGGAGAACTCGACACATCGTCACGACGTCGATGCTCCCGTCGGCGATCGGAAGCCGAGCGGCGTCGCCGCAAAGCGCCCCGGCATCGAGGTCGGCGAGGCGGGCGTTCCGCTCCGCCAACCGCCCGCCGTTGCCGAGGATGATCCGGTCGTCGAACGTGTCCAGGGCGGCGACAGAACAGCCCTCGGGGACGGCCGGCGCCAACCCGACGAGCGACCGCCCCGTCCCACACCCGACGTCGAGCAGGCGGACGGCGTCCGAGAGCGGGAGTTCCGCCGCGAGCGCCTCGTACTTGTCGCGGCCGAGTACCCACGGTGGAGGCGAAAGCAGCGACGTGACGGCCTGCCCGGCCGTGAGCACCCCCCAGATGACTGCTATTGATCCGGTGAGGGCGCGGGGCCACGACCGTCGGTCACTTCGAGCGAGCGCCGCCCCACAGAGGGCCGCGGCACCTCCGAAAAGAAGCCGGCGACCGCGCTCTCGCCAGTGGTAGAGCCCGAAATAATACGGCTGAAACGGCCAGCCCGGGCCGGCTGTCATTCACCGGCCAGCGGTTCGCCGCGTCGAGTCACCTTCGTCGCCGGGAGCCCGGCGCGGTCGGCGTGTTCGTGGACGGCGTCCTCGCTTTCGGCGCGGTAATGACAGAAGGTGCCGACGATCCCGCCGTCGTCGTCGGTCAACACCTCCGAGTCGACCCACTCGATGCCGACGCCCTCCCCGCGGAGTTTCGAAAGTGTCTCACCCGAGGCCTCCGCCGCCGCGTCCAGTTCCTCGGCCGTAATCGGTTCCGGTAACTCCCGCAGTATCAGGAAGTCATCGAGCTGTGACATGGTTCACCGTACACCATACTGCATGGATTTATAACGGTTTTTATTAATAAACTGACACGGGCGACACGGCGGCGACTGGAGCCGCGGGGGCCGATCGGTAGCCGGCGGGTCGATCAGGCGATATCGCTGCCCGCATCGCCCCCGCCGGTGGTGATGACACCGCTTTCGTGAGGCTCCCTTTGAGCGTTCTGGAGGTACTCACGCCCCTCCTCGGACTGCCAGAGGAGTTCGTCGAAGACGGACGCCTGGCTGTGGAACTTATGAACCGTCGGGAGTTTCGTGTTGTCGAACTGTGCGATGAGGCCGCCGTGTTTCTTAAAGAAGTGATGAATCCAGCGCTCCGCCTCGCGGTCGCTGTTGAACCGCATTATGAGCTGCCAGTGGTAGTAGCCGTCGGCGTTACAGAACATGACGACGTGGGGGTCCTCCATCAGGTCCCAGTAACACCTCTCCCACTGCTGTTCGAAATTGGGGTAGTGGAACGCGATCCGGAACTGGTGGGTGTCGAAGATCCGTTCGTTGGGAAGGATGACTTCGCGGAACGCGTCTTGGTCGGCCATCTCGTGGAGCAGTTCGTTGACGCGGTTGTGCGATAGCTCGATCTCGTACTCCTCCTCGAGGATGTCCCTGATTTCGCGGACGGGGGCGGTCGGGTTGTCGATGCGGACCTTCAAAAGAACGATGTCTCGTGGGGAGAGGTCCACGTCAAGAGCGTCGTTTCTACGGTTCATCGCGGTTGTTGTGTCAGGTTTAGCTGGCCTTTATATAACTCTTAGCCACCCGATCAACCTTGTGGGTATTCGACACCTGCGATGGCGACGAGCGTGTCGGGTGCGGGCGACGGTGTTTGATGGCTCGGACGGGTGATAACGCCGGTACCGAGCGCACTGGCCACCCTCGATGTCGGTTTTCCCGTCGTCACTGGAATCCGACGTTGGTCGCCTTTGTTTGCGCGTACGCTTCAAGCGTTTCGCGGGCGGTTTCGCGACCTCCCCCGGACTGTTTGTAGCCGCCGAACGGCCGTCCGGCCGGAAACGAGTTGTGCTGGTTCACCCAGGCGTTCCCGGCCCCGATGTCGCGTGCGGCCCGGTGGGCGGTGGCGACGTCGTCGGTCACGATGCCGGCCGCGAGACCGAAGTTGACGTCGTTAGCGCGGCGAACCATCCCGTCGTACTGAGCGACTCGGCGGCCTCAACGGTGTCGCTCCCGGACCGCGTCGGTCACCTCGTCCGGCGCTCCGGGATCCGCGTCCATCCAGTTCATACTGTCGGACGTAACTACGTGAATCGCAGCCTCGTCGAAAAAAGCTCCACCGCGTAGTTTTGGGAGTTTGGCGGTTCGGATCTTCACGAAATCACGTCCGACAGTATCAGCAACCACGAGGTACGCACACACACAAATATCCGTTCACGGGTATCGCCCCGAAGTATCGGTCTCGCGGCCGTTTGTCCCTGTCGGCATGCCGGCCACCTCGGATCCGGATGCCCGGAGCCTCGAAATAATTGAATCGAAGACGGCTAGACTGATGACGAACTCCGGCATAATCCCGCCCAGAATTACAATCGCCGTTTTCCGCGGAGCGAAGTAATGAATAATAGTTTCGATGGGAGGGTAACGCCTAACATACAGCGGAACATAAACAATGATGAAGCATACCATGACAGACTTAGGCGGATTCCACGACCACGTCGCTCGCGTCGACCTCTCCGACGGGAGCGTCAATTACGAGAGTGTCGATCAAGAGGACGCCGAGAAGTACATCGGCGCGCGCGGCCTCGGCGTAAAGTACGTCTTCGATCAGGGCCCCGACGTCGAACCCCTCGAACCGGAGAACCTGCTCGCGTTCATGAACGGCCCGCTGACGGGGACACAGGTAACCATGAGCGGCCGGATCGCGATCTGTACCAAATCCCCGCTCACGGGGACTGTCACCGACTCCCACCACGGCGGTTGGTCCGGCGCTCGCCTCAAGTGGGCCGGCTTCGACGGCCTGCTGTTCGAAGGTAAGGCCGACAGTCCAGTCTACGCCGTCGTTGAGGACGGTGAAGTCGAACTCCGCGACGCATCGCATCTGTGGGGCAAGGGCTTCCACGACACCCGCGACGCCCTCGAAGAGGAAGTCGAGGGGTCCTACGGAAAGAACCTCTCCGTGATGGGGATCGGTGAAGCCGGCGAAAACGGCGTCAAATACGCCGCCATCATGAACGAGGACGACCGGGCCTCCGGCCGCGGCGGTACCGGTTGCGTGATGGGATCGAAGAACCTCAAGGCGGTCGTCGTCAAGTCCACGACGAAGATGCAAAAGCCGGCCGACCCCGAGACGTTCAAGAAGGGGCACAAACAGGCCATGGAGGTCATCCAAGAGTCCGACGTGACTGCGCCCAACGAGGGCGGCCTCTCGTTGTACGGCACGAACGTTCTGATGAACGCGACCGAGGAGATGTCGGGACTGCCGACGAACAACGGCAAGTACACCTCGACCGCCTCCGCCCGCGAAGGTGGTTTCGGCGATGACGGGTTCGACGCCGAGTTGGTCTCGGGGGAGAACGTCCGCGAGAACATCCTCGTCGATGAGCCGACCTGTCACTCCTGTCCGGTCGCCTGCAAGAAGGAAGTCGAAGTCGACGTGATGCACAAAGGCGAGGATATGAACGTCCGGACCGAGTCCTACGAATACGAGTCCGCGTGGGCGCTCGGCCCGAACTCGGGGCATACGGATCGCGACGAGATCGCCCTGATGCTCCAGCGGTGTAACGACCACGGCATCGACACCATCGAGGTCGGCAACATGATGGCGATGGCCATGGAAATGACCGAGGAGGGCAAACTCGACGACCTCGGCGACGGAATCGACTGGGGCGACTCCGAGGAGATGGTCGAGATGATCTCGAAGATCGCCCACCGCGAGACCGACCTCGCGGATCTACTGGCGGAGGGCCCACGCCGGGTCGCCGACCGCATGGACGCCCACGACAACAAACTCTCCGTGAAGGGCCAGACGATCGCGGCCTACGATCCCCGCTGTATGAAGGGGATGGGCATCGCCTTCGCGACCTCGAACCGCGGCGCGTGTCACCTGCGCGGCTACACGCCGGCGGCCGAGATCCTCGGCATCCCGGAGAAAGTCGACCCCGTCGAGTGGGAGGGCAAAGGCGAGTTGACTGCCCTCTTCCAGGACTTGCACGCGATCTCCGATAGCTTCGACATCTGCAAGTTCAACGCCTTCGCGGAAGGTGTCGAGGAGTACGTCCTCCAGTACAACGGCATGACCGGCCGCGACGTCGGCGAGGAGGAACTCATGACCGCCGGTGAGCGTATCTACGCGCTCGAGCGGTACTACAACAACCTCAACGGCTTCGACGGCGCGGACGACGACCTCCCCGAACGGTTCGTCGAAGGTGCCGAGGGCGCGATCCCCGGACAGGGTGGCGTCGACGGCAGCCTCGTCGAACTCGACGAGATGAAAGCCGAGTACTACGAGGTTCGCGGGTGGGTCGACGGCGTCGTCACCGACGAGAAACTCGAGGAACTCGAAATCGAGGTCGGGCCGGGTACGGGCGTCTCCGCCGGCGACTCCGCGGCACCCGCCGACGACTGAACGATCGCGTCGACCGCCGACCGGTCGGTCCGACACACACGTTCGCTTCTTATTTGAGATCGAACGCGACGGCGACCGCACCGTCGATCGCTCCCCAGTAGACGAACCGGTAGCGTCCCGGTTCGAGGTCCGGACAGACCTCGACGTGGTCGTGAGCCGCGGCCGCCGCAACCGCGCTCTCGGTCAGCTCGATGGACCATTCGAACCCCTCGCCGGGGTAGTGAACGATCGCTTCGTCGGTGTACTCGAAGAACCGGTCCTCGTCGCCGACGCGGATGTCCTGCCACCCTTCTTCGGTGTACGCCTGAAGGTTGTACTTCGCGCCGTTTCCAGTGTCGATCGTTCGATCCGCGACGTTCGTCAGCCGGATCCGTGCGGTGTCGCCGTACCCGTACTCGGTTTCGCCGATCCGAAGCGCCAACGCGGGGTCGCCGTCGTGTTCGACGTCGCCCCACGTGACCTCGTTGTCGTCGAAAAACGCGGGATGACGCTCGACGCCGTCGGCATCGCACTCTAGGGGATCGATCGGATCCGGATCGCCGTCGGGGCGGATATACCCCTCGAGGGTGTCGATGTCGGGGCCGATCCGGTCGGACGCGGTCGCGTCCACGGTTGCCGTCTCGTCCCAGCCGTCGGTCAACTCGACCGTCGCGGCGTCAAGCGGTTCGTCTTCGAACGTGATCCGTGCGAGCGCCGAGGGGAACACGACGACCGTCGCACACGCCGTCTCGTCGTCGCTCGAATCGACGACGGAGGCCGCGGCACGGATCCGGCCGTCACGGGCTTCGATCGACGCAAACTCGAGTTCGTCGTGGCAGGCGTCCGGCCCGGCCGATTCGACGAGGACGAGGCGTTCGTGGTCGTAGTCGATCCCCGAGAGGAACTCCCGGACCGCCTCCCGGCGCGACTCCGAGAGGTCGTACTGCCCGATAACGGCACGTTCGCGGTCCTCACTGTCGACGACGGTCACCCGCCCGTGGTCGCTCGCCTCGTCCCACGCCGGACGGTCGGTGTGGGTCACAAAGGGAGTCGTGGCCGCTTCGACGGCGGGTTCGGCGCCGTTCGGACCGTCGATCCCGGAGAGACAGCCGGCAACCGCGAGGCTCACGCCAGCCCCGGTCAGCCCGAGGATCCCGCGTCTATCGAGGGACATACTCCACGTACGCGGCGAGTGAAGGAACTCCTTGTGGAAACTCAAAGAACGGCTTGTGCTATTCAGCGACCGGTATCCGTCCCCGAAACCCGAACGCGAGGCGGCCCGCTATCCGCGACAGCCGCCGCTGACGGGCGGAAACAGCGCGAGATCGTCGTCGTCGCCGAGAACCGTATCGAACCCGGCCTCGGTCGTGAAGGGATCGGCGTCGTTTCGGAGGAGTTGGATGTGTTCTCGGAGTTCGCCGTCGGCGTCGACGACGATCGGTTCGAGGTCCGGATACTCCTCGAGCAGCTGTTCGAACGCGTCGCCGAGGGTGTCGCCCGCCCCCGCCTCGACATCGGCACGCTTCGTGCCGGCGGCTTCGGCGAGGTTGGCGAACAGTCGCCATTCCATACCCGTGGGTGGGCGGTCGGGCGTCTTATGGGTTTGGCATCGCCGGACGACTGGCCCCCGCGACCTCGCTCGTGCCCGCAGCGCCCCCGACTCGACCCGGAGCCCGAACGCACTCAAGCGGGTTCCAATCGGCTTATGCCTCGGGGTGCCGTCAGTCCGTCAATGCGCGACATCTTCGAGATACGGGACGCGGACGGTGCCGGACGGATCGGCGAGTTGACCGTCCCCCGCGCGGGCGTCACCGTCGAGACGCCGGCGCTGTTGCCGGTGATCAACCCACACCTCCGGACCGTCGCCCCCGCCGAACTCGAATCGGAGTTCGGCGCCGAGATCCTCATCACGAACGGGTACATTCTCTACGGGAGCGACAAGTTCCGTGAACGGGCCCTGGAGGACGGCCTCGCCGACCTGTACGATTTCTCCGGGGCGATCATGACCGACTCGGGATCGTTTCAGCTCTCGGAGTACGGCGAGATTTCCGTGACGAACGCCGAGATCCTCGAGTTCCAGCGCGACATTGGCTCCGACATCGGGACGCCGATCGACGTTCCGACGCCGCCTGACGCTGCCCGCGAGCGCGCCGAGTCCGAGCTCGAAACGACGCAGGCCCGGATCGAGGCAGCCGAATCCGTCGACGTCGGCGAGATGCTCGTCAACGCGCCGATTCAGGGGTCGACGTATCCCGATCTCCGCGAAGCCGCCGCCGCCCACGCCTACGGGACGAGCCTCGACGTGTTCCCGGTCGGCGCCGTGGTCCCGCTGATGAACGGCTACCGCTACGCCCGGATGATCGATGTCGTTCGGGCGGCCAAGCGCGGTCTGGGGGCCGACGCGCCGGTCCACCTGTTCGGGGCCGGCCACCCGATGATGTTCGCGCTGGCCGCCGCCGCCGGCTGTGACCTGTTCGATTCGGCCGCCTACGCGCTGTACGCACGCGATGGGCGCTATCTGACCGTCTCCGGGACCGACCACCTCGATGCCCTCGAGTACTTTCCCTGTTCGTGTCCGGTGTGTACCGAACACACTCCGGAGACGCTTCGATCGACCCCGGACGACCAACGGGAGGAACTGCTCGCACGCCACAACCTCCACGTCAGCTACCGGGAACTGCGGACGGTCAAAGGAGCGATCCGGGAGGGAACCCTCTTCGAGTTGCTCGAGCGCCGCGCGCGGAGCCACCCGGCGATGGTCGACGGTTACCGCGAACTGCTCGACGACGCGGCGGCGCTCGAGCGCTCCGACCCCGTCTCGAAAGGTGCCTTCTTTCATCTCTCCGCCGACTCGGCGCGCCGCCCGGAGGTGCGCCGCCACCACGACCGGCTCTCGCGGCTCGCCGTCGACGGCGATCGGGTGTTGCTCTCCGCGGGGGACGACAACAGCCGCTTCGAGGAGACGTGGCGGCTGCGGCCGCCGTTCGGCCCCGTCCCGCCGGCGCTCTCGGATAGCTACCCGCTGACCGCCGAGCGCCCCGAGCGACTCGGGCGGGCGGGGTACGAGGCGGCCGCCGAGGGAGTCCGCCGGCTGGCCGAATCCAACCCGGACACCGAGTTCGCCGTCGCCCACTGGGGGTGGCCCGAGTCGGCGCTCCGCGCGCTTCCCGACTCGATCGACGTCTTGGCGCTCGGCCCGGATACCGAACGGCCCGACGAGGGGTAGCGTGGACCGCCGGAAGCCCGACACCGACCGCCTTTCAGCCTCCCGGCTCCGTCGGCACGTCCGGCCGGTGGCGGAGACACGCGGAACGGTGATCACCGCCGTGGTCGGTGAACTCGGGGGGGTCGCGCTCACACGGCGTCGAAAACACCGCTTCGAGCCGTTCGACCGCCGAATCGGGATCGTCGTCGAGCACGGCCTCGATCGCCGCCGCGAGTTCGCGTTCCGCCCCCGGATCCGAGAGCGTCCCCGGGAGGTCGAACTCCGCCCGTAGCCGCGTTTCGATTGTAACGTCGGCGTCCCCCTCACCCGCCTGCTCGCGCGTCCGGGCGCCCTGGCGGATCGAATCGGGATCAACCTCGCCGGCCTCGAGGCGCTTCCGAAACGCCAACACTCGCCGCCAGACCGGCTGTTCGAGGTCGATCCCGTCCGGCTGGACGACCTTGTGACACCGGGTGTGGAACCGACAGCCAGTCGGCGGATCGGCGGGGTCCGGAACGGTCCCTGTCAGTTCGATCTCGCGGCGATCGACCCGGCGGTCCGGCGTCGGGATCGCGGACAGCAACGCCTCGGTGTAGGGGTGTCGTGGATCGGAAAACAGCGCCTCGGTCGGCCCGGCTTCGACGATCTCGCCGAGATACATCACCGCGACACGATCACACAGCGCCCTGACGACGGAGAGGTCGTGGCTGATGAAAAGCACCGAGAGCCCGAACTCGTCCTGTATCTCCTCGATCAACGCCAGGATATCGGCTTGGATCGAGACGTCGAGCGCCGACACCGGCTCGTCGGCGACGAGGAGTTCGGGGTTGAGCACGAGCGCACGGGCGAGCGCGAGCCGCTGTTTTTGACCGCCGGAGAACTCGTGGGGATATCGGTCGTAATCGGTCGCCGAGAGGCCGACGCGTTCGAGAAGGTCCTCGACGATCGACCGCCGCCGCCCCCGCCCGGAGAGTCCGTGAACCGACAGCGGTTCGGCGACCGCGGCCCCGACCGTCATCCGCGGATCGAAACTCGACGTCGGGTCCTGAAAGATCATCCCGACGTCCCGCCGGAACGCTTTCAGCTCCTTTCGGTCGAACCGCGTCACGTCGTTCGGATGCGTTCCGTCATCGGCCCGGGATGCGCCGGCGCGGCCGCCGCCGTTGAAGATGACCTCGCCGCCCGTCGGCTCCTCCAGCCGGACGATCGAACTCGCGGCGGTCGATTTCCCACAGCCGGACTCGCCGACCAAGCCGAGCGTCTCCCCGCGGCCGATATCGAAGCTGATGCCGTCGACCGCCTTGACGGCTCCCGTGGTTCGCGACAGGACCCCGCGCTTGATCGGGTAATGTTTTCGCAGCCCGCGAACCGAGAGAAGCGGACTAGTATCCGTCATCGGGACCCTCCGCCGGCTCGTTCTTGCTCGTCAGCCGGCCCGACGGCGGCCCGAGCGTCGACTCGTCGTGGCCGTCGTGGTAATGGATACACGAAACGGCGTGTCCCGGTTCGATCTCGACTTCCGCCGGTTGCCCGCCCTCGAAACACGCCCCGACGGCGTGTTCACACCGCGGAGCGAACCGACAGCCGTCGGGAGGCTCCGTCGGGTCCGGCAACGACCCCTCGATACCGTCGAGCCCGGACCCGACACCCGGGAGACACGCCAGGAGGTTACGGGTGTAGGGGTGGGCCGGGCGCTCGAAAATGTCGGCCGCGCGGCCGCGCTCCATGACCTTTCCGGCGTACAACACCACGATCCGGTCGGCGATCTCGCTGACGACGCCGAGATCGTGGGTGATAAAGAGGATCCCCATATCGTATTCCGCCTGGAGTTCCTCGAGCAGCCGGAGGATACGGGCTTGGACGGTCACGTCCAGTGCCGTCGTGGGTTCGTCGGCGATGAGCAGGTCCGGATCCGTCGCAAGCGCCATCGCGATCATCACTCGCTGTTTCTGGCCGCCGGAGAACTCGTGGGGGTACTCGTCGATCCGGGCCGCCGGCGTCGCGATCCCGACCCGATCGAGGAGTTCGATCGCGCGGGCGCGAGCGACCGACTTCGGGACGTCCTCGTGGATCCGGATCGCCTCGATCATCTGCCACCCCACCGTATAACAATGGTTCATCGCGTCCTGTGGGTTCTGAAACACGTGGGCGATCTCGGCGCCTCGGATCGATCTGAGCTCGGGTTCCGTGAGATCCTCGAGGTCCCGCCCCTGGAACCTGACGGTCCCCTCGATCGACCCCGGCGGCTGTTTTATCAATCGAGTGATCGACTCGGTCGTGACCGTCTTTCCGGAGCCCGATTCGCCGACGAGACAGACCGTCTCCCCGCGGTCGACCTCGAAGTCGATCCCGTCGACCGCGAGGAGGCGTCCGGCGTCCGTCTCGAACGACGTGGTGAGGTTCTCGACGCTGAGGAGCGGTTCGTCGGTCATCGGTCGCTCTCGGCCTCCGCCTCGGGGTTCAACGCGTCCAACAGGGCGTCTCCGAGGAAGTTGAACGCGAGGATGGTCAAAAACAGGACGATGCCCGGTGCCAGCACGATCCACGGCGCGAAGGCGAGGTCGCTCCGGCCGGCTGAGATCAACTGCCCCCACGAGTCGATCCCCGAGTCGCCCAACCCGAGAAACGCCAACTGCGCCTCGGCGAGCAAGAACCCGGGGATGAGAAGCGTCAACTGCGTGATGATGCTGCTTGCGGTGTTCGGAACGACGTGGCGGCGGACGACCCGGTAGGTCCCCGCACCGCTGACCTTGGCTGCGTGCACGTACTCCTCCTCGGATATCGAGAGGGCCTTGCTCCGGACGTATCTGGCGGTCCCACCCCACGCGAAAAGCGAGAAGACGAGAATGAACATGCCGAGCCCCGCGCCGTAGATATAAAGGATCAACAGGAAGAACAGAAGCGTCGGAAACGAGAGGACGATGTCGACGAACCGCATGAGTATCTCGTCGACCCAGCCGCCGGCGTAGGCCGACACCGTCCCGAACGTGATGCCGATCGCCGCGACGATCGTCGTCGTGATGAAGGCGATCTGCATGCTGATCGTCATCCCGTAGACGACCGTTCGGAACACCCCCTTTCCGGCCCGCGTCGTTCCGAGCGGGTACTCCAAGGTCCCGTGACACCTGCCCGCGACGGTGTCGCCGAGACACCGAGCGACGTTCGCCGAATCGATCGACATATACACCGGCGGCTGATGGCCGGCGAGGACGTCCTGTTGGGGGGCCGAGAGGACGAGGGGCCCGATCAGCCCGCCGACGAACACGACGAGCAACCACCCGAGGCTCACGACCGCCGGGCGGTTGCGCTTGAAGCGGTCCCAGTAGTACCGCGTCATCCGGGGGTTCTGATACAGCGGGGCGAGGAGATACCAGACGAACAGACCGAGCGTGAGCGCGAAGAGGTACTCGATCGCGCCGGGATCGTAACGGAGCCCGAGGGCGTCGAACTGCGCCGACAGTCCCAAATCCCGCCCGAGCGCCTCGAACGTCGCCTCCCGATCGCCGACGAACCAGTAGTCGTAGGCGGCGACGGCGAGGATCGACACGGCGGTACAGACGAAAAGCACCGTGTTGATCGAGACGGAGACGCCGGCCGAACCGGCCTCCTCCTCCCAGTCGATCCGGTCGAACCGATCGGGTTTTTCGGTTGGCATGGTTATCTATCGTCGTAGCTGATCCGCGGATCCAACACGGTGAAGGCGAGATCCTCCAGCAGGTTTCCGACCACCGCGACGAACGTGAACGCGAGCGTCGCGCCCAACACCAGGTTGGTGTCCTGTGCGATCAGCGCGTCGAACGTGAGCCGTCCCAGCCCGGGGATGCCGAACACCACCTCGACGAGCAGCGAGGAGCCGAGAAAGATCGCGAGCAGTTGGCTGACGAGCGTCGTCGACAGCGGGACGAGCGTCGGGCGCATCACGTGGTAGGCGTACGCCCGAAACGGGGAGACGCCCTTTGCCTTCGCCGTCTTCATGAACGCCGCGTTCCGGAACTCCGCCGACTCGTTTCTGGAGACGCGCATGACGGCGCCGATCGATCCCGTCACGAGGACGAACACCGGTAACGCGAGTTGGACGGCGTTGTCGACGCTGAACACCGCCACGTCGGTGTCGTAGACGACGGGGATCCAATCGAGCCACACCCCGAACAACAGGAGGAGAACGATCCCGAAAAAGAAGTTCGGGATCGCGTAGCCGAAGAAGGCGAACGCTGTCGCCGCGTGATCGCGCCACGAGTACATGTTCGCCGCCGAGTACACCCCCACAAGCGGGCCGATCAGGATCGTCAGGACGGTCCACGGGATCGAGTACTGGGCGGTGTAATAGATTCCCTCCGCGAGCGCCTCGGTCACCGGCTGGCTTCGGTGCTCCGACCAACCCCAGTTGAGGGTGTAGATGTTCGAGAGAAAATCGAGGTATCTGACGTGCAGTGGCTCGTCGAGGCCGCGGAGTTCGCGCTCGCGTTCGACCGCCTGCTGTGGATCCCCGCCCTCGAGAGCCGCCTGCGTCGCCGCCTCCTGAATCGCCGGGTTGGGCGCGGCTGCCATCAGGAGGAACGTGACGGTGACGATGATGAGCGAAACGACTGCCGCCCAGACGATCCGCAGCGCGACGTATCGCGCTAGCCCCATCCTGAAGCGACCCGGGATGCGGTTCGAAGGCTGGTGCTGACGCGACCGACGGGCCGGTGACCGGCAGTCGGGCGATCGGGGCGCATCGTCGTCATTCCGCGAAGTGCCACCCCGCGAAGTCCCAGCCGTTCGAGAAGTTCTCGATCGGTCCCCTGATATCGGGGTTGTACCCGACCAACTCGTCACCGAACGAGAGCATGATGTAGGGCTGTTCCTCCGCGAGATTGATGAAGATCTCCCCGATTGCGTCGCTCAGTTCGGCCTCGGTTTCGGCGGCCCCCGCCCGTGCGAACAGCCCGCGAGCGTCGAACTCGGGGTAGTAGCCGACGGGGTTGTAAAACGAGTTCGCCCCGTCGAAGAACGTCCGGTTAGTGAGTGGGTTGCGGGGAAACGTGTTCAGCCCGAACACGAGCGACATGTCCCAGGCCTCATTCGACGTCACGGAACGGGGTCCGGGATTGTTCGGCGTCGGCTGCTCCCAGGTCACTTCCTCGCCGGCGACGGTGTCCGCGCCACCCTCCGGGGTTGCGGTCCAGAACTCGTCGTCGAATCGGGTCCCGTCGATCGCTTCGACCTCCACATCGATGCCGAGGTTGTCGTCGAGTTCCTGGGCGACGAACTCCGCGATGAGCTGTGAAGTTTCCGCCCCGGCGAGATGATACACGTCGAGGGTGACTCCCTCGTCGTCCGGCGTGACGAGGCGGTCGCCGTCGAATCGGTAGTCGAACTCCGACTCCTCGAACGCCGCCTCCGCGAGTTCCCGTGCGGGTTCGGCGCCGTAGCGGTCACCCGTTCCGAAGAACGGGATCTCCTCGTCGCCGGGGTACCACTGCGACCAGTCGGGCTGCCACGTGTAGTGTGGCTCCGCGAGGTCGCGGTAGATCCCTTCGATGAGTTCGTCTTTGTTGATCGCCGTCGCGATCGCCTGCCGGAACGCCGTGTGCCGAAAGAGGTTCCCAGGACCGGCGTTCCAGCCGTTGTCGCGCATGTTGACCGAGAGGATCCGGTTGAACGGCTGGGGTATCTGAAGCATGCTGACGTCCGGGTTCTCGTCGAACTCGTCGAACCGCTCCGGAGGGACGCCCGCGGAGTCCGCCTCACCGGTTTCGAGGGCGCCGAGCCGGGAGGACTGCTCCTCGACGACATCGATCGAGGCTCCCTCGAAGTACGGTGCGTTCGAAAAAATCTCCGGCCCCTCCTCGATCTCCTGGATGTAGTACTCGTCGTTTCGCGAGTAGGTGGTTCCGGCACCGCGGTCCCACTCATCGAGGACGAACGGGCCGAGGTTGCCGGCGAACTCCAACTCGAGGAGCTCCCCGTCCTGCTGGAGCCCCTCCGTGTCCTCGGCCTCGACGTACGGCTCGAGCAACCCCTGTGGGATCGGGTACTCGAGGGGATCGAACGATTCGGGCCACAGCAGCTGTGACTCCGGGAGTTCGGCCTGAAACTGGAGCTCCCCCGTCGTCTCGACGTTGATCCCCTCCCAATCGTTCGTGTTCGCCGTGTTCGCCCAGTCGCTTTGGTGGACCTCCTCGATCAGATAGACGAACGATTCGGCGTCGACCGTCCCGTAGGGGTCGCTGAACTCCAGCCCCTCCCGGATATCGAACACCCATACCTCGCCGTCGTCGGTCGACATGTCGTATAAAAGCGGGAAGTACTCGTCGCTCGCGTCGAACGTGTACCCCTGATCGAGCGCCCGCCCGATCGCGGTTCCGGCGCCCGATTCGGTGTTGTACAGCGGGTTCAACGTCGTAAACGACGACGCGGTAACCGTATCGTACGTCCCCGAAACCGTCGGCTGGCCGTCGACCTCGTCGAGACCCCGGGCGCCGTCGTCGGTGCCGGTCGTCGGGTCGTCGCCGTTGCCGGAACACCCGGCGAGACCGGCCGCCCCGGCGGCACCGAGCATCGTTAGCCACCGCCGCCGACCGATCCCTGAACCGCTGCCGTCCCCGATTCTACTCCGTCGTGTCATTTGACACAACATAACATACGGTGCGGTTAAATCGTTGCGGTACGCACAATTGCGGAGGGGACCGGTGGATCGATCCGTGGCGACTCGACGACCCCTCGGGGCCCGGAAACCGGCGAGATTCATAATGCTTAATATATTTGTCCGACTGAGTTAACATATGACCGTAGTCAGCGTTTCGATGCCGGATTCACTACTGGAACGTCTCGACGAGTTCGCCGACGAACACGGCTACACGGGCCGCAGCGAGGTCGTCCGGGAGGCCTCGCGGAACCTGCTCGGCGAGTTCGAGGACAAGAAACTCGAGGGCCGCGATCTGATGGGCGTCGTCACCGTCGTCTTCGACCACGAGACATCGAGCGCCGAGGAGCGGATGATGGGGATCCGCCACGATCACGAGTCCCTCGTCGTCTCGAACGTTCACAACCACGTCGGCGACCACTACTGCATGGAACTTTTCATCCTCGAAGGAACGCTCGAGGATATCTCGACGTTCGTCGGGAAGATCCGGGCGACGAGCGACATCCTCTCGGTCGACTATTCGGTCGTCCCGCTCGACGATTTCGGCGCGGCGCTCGCCGAGTGAGCGGCACCGAACGGCCGTCTCGAGGATAGATTCCCGTCGCGTTTTTCCGCCGCCGCATCCGTAGGTGTGATATCCGGGGCCGACAAACCGGTGGTATGACCGACCGCGAAACGCCGGGCCGGGGACGGACTCCGGAGGCCCGCGAGATCGAACCGGCCGCCCCGGAGGAGTTCGGCCTCACGCAGGTGTGGTGGGGCGACGGGAAGGGAAAGACGACTGCGACGCTCGGGATGGCCTTCCGGGCCGCCGGACACGGCTACCGCGTCCACGTGTTGCAGTTTATGAAAGGCGGCGCGGACAGCGTCGAGGACGTCCGCGGGGAGTATAACGCGATCGAGGCGATGCCGGGGCTCACCTACGAGAACCTGGGCCACTACGGCTGGCACGCGATGAACGACGGTAGCGACGAACGCGACCACGAGAGCGAGGCCGAGGCCGGCTTCGAGCGGGCGGGTGAACTCGTGGCGGCGGCCGGAAGGGCCGATCTCTCCTCACCGATCGCTCTCGGCGCCGACCCGGGCGAGGGCGTCCACATGCTCATTCTCGACGAGATCCTGTATGCGGCCGACAGAGGGCTCGTCGACCCCGAAGCCGTCCTCGGACTGATCGAGTCGAAACCCGATCGGCTCGAACTCGTTCTCTCCGGGAGCCACAGCCGCCCGGAGTACCTGATCGAGTCCGCCGACCTCGTTACGAACGTCCGAAAGGAAAAACACCCGATCGACGCCGGCCAGCGGGCCCGGAAGGGGACAGAGTACTGAGCGGGAGTCGGAGCGGCGGTCCCTGTCAGGGACGCCCGCGACGTGTTCGCGAACCCCGGAACCGTCCGGTCGTCCGGGCGGGCATATCGTTGGACATACATCCTTTCGAGACGGCCATCGGCACGGGACATGGCAAACCGGTGGTTGACCGCGTGGGCGCTGGCGGCGGTCGCGTTCGGCGGCGCGTCGTTGATCGCCCCGCTGTACGTCGTCGAGTTGGGCGGCGACGCGTTCACGCTCGGCGTCCTGTTCGCGTCGGCGTCGTTCGTGGGGGTTCCGGGGGCGCTCGTGTTCGGGAACCTCGCGGACAGAACCGGGAAGCGGCGGTTCTTCGCGCTCGCGGCGATGGCGGTGACCGCCGGGACGATGGCCGTGATTCCGCTCCTCGACAGCATCGCGCTCGTCATCGCCGCGAACGCCCTCCTGTGGCTCGGTTTCGCGGCCGCGACCCCGGTGCTCACGCTGCTTGTCGTCGCCGACGAACCCGAAGCGCGGTGGAGCGGATCGATCGCGAGGCTGAACACGTACCAGGGCGTCGGCTGGGCGTTGGGGCTCGCAAGCGGGTTTCTCATCATCGCCGTCGGGTCGCGTGTCACGAGCACGATCGCGGCACAGCGGGCGTTCTTTTTCGTCTGTTCGGTTTCGGCCGGAACGGCCTTCGTGTTGGGTTCCCGGACGCTACCGCCGGACCCGGGAGCCGTGGCGACGCCACGCCGGTTGTCCCGCTTCGTGCACGCGGCCGGCCGATTCAACGTCCGCGGCGCGTCGTTCCCGTTCACGCCCGGGCGCATCGACGTGCGAGGGCTCAACCCACGGCGCTTCAGAGAGCGGTTCACCCCACGGCTCGCGACGTACTTCGCGGCGGTGTTTCTGTTTTTCACCGGCTTCGGCGTGTTCTTCGCCCCGTTGCCGGCGTATCTCTCGGATGTCGGCTACGGCTCGGACGCGATCTTTGGGTTGTACCTCATCCTGAACGTCGGAGCCGCGGTTTTCTACGATCGGGCGGCATCGCTCGGGGACTCCTATGGGATCACGCGAGTTCACGTCGGGAGCCTCCTCGTCCGCGGCGTCGCGTTCTCGGCCATCGTCGCCGCCGGCGTCGTTTTCAGCGGAACGCTTCTGGCTATCGGCCTGGTTTCCGCCCTGTTTATGATCGTCGGGTTGACGTGGGCGGCGATTGCGGTGACGGCGGCGACGCTCGTCACGAAACTGACGCCGGTCGTGATCCGCGGTGATGCCCTCGGTGTCTACGGCGCGCTCGTCGCTGTCGGCGGCGGCGTCGGCGGCCTTCTCGGCGGGGCGTTGTCGCCGTTCGGGTACGTCGTCGTGTTCGCGACCGCCAGTGGATTCGTTCTCCTCGGGGCCGGAGTCGTCTCGTTGCGGGTGGCCGTGCCCGACACTACCGACGGCCGGGTCCTCCCGGACACCGACTGATACGGACGGCAGTATGCCGGCGTCCCGTGCGTGTGTCGGGAATAGTTTACTAATCAATAAGCATAATCGATACGGAATGGGTTAGCGCATTAGATGGTTCTTCGAGCCTCTATTCGAGTCACCTCGAATCAGAAAATGCGATTCGGGCTCGGTTATGTCAGCCGCTTTTTTATACAAAATATATTATAATTTGTCGAATCGAACGCCCGTCTCCGTGATGATACTGATCCCGGACGCGGCCGGGATCGCCGCTGTGGCCTTTCGGACGATGCAGCGCGGAACGCGGCCGCGGTACCGCTCACGTATCTCCTCCGGTGTCGGCACCGAACCGAACGAGTCGGTTGCGTATGATCCGTCCGGCCCTCGGGGCGGTCAAAACGACCCCCGAGAGGATCAGGGCCGCGCCGACCACGATCGAACCCGTCACCGCCTCGCCGAGGAGTACGATCCCAAGGACGACGGTCGTCAGCGGTTCGCTCGTGCTGACGATGCTCGCACGACTGGCTTCGATCCGGGCCAGCCCCTCGGTAAAACAGACGAGCGGCAGGACCGTCCCGACGACCGTGATTCCGGCTATCAACGCCCACGACTCCGGTGTAGCCGGGGCGGCCAGCGAGCGCGTCACCAGGCCGTACCCCAGAACGGTCGCCGTCACGCCGACGAAAACGTATCCGACGTGGACCAGCGGCGCGACGCCGCCGATCATGACGTGGGTCCCCATCGTGTAGACCGTATAACAGACCGATGCGATTCCGACGAGTACGACGCCGGTCAACGCGACCGTCCCGTCACCGACAGAGACGACGAGCGCCACGCCGAGCGTGGCCGCGAGCAGCGCGAGGAGTTTCGGGATCGTCACCGGTTCCTCGAGCGCCAGCGCGGACGCGAACGTCACCTGCACCGGATAGGTGAACAACAACAGCGCGGCGACCCCGGCCGAGAGCCACGCGAGGCTCTCGAAGTACGCGACGGACATGACGCCGTACGCGACGCCGAGCCCGATTTCGAGGCCGACCGTTCGGGCGGGGAGCGACCAATCCCGGCCGCGGAGGACCAACACGCCCCAGATGATCCCGCCCGCGGCGACGAAGCGAGCGGCGAGAAGCGTCGTCACCGACAGATCGATCCTGACGGCGAGCTTTCCGAAGATACCGAGCGTCCCGAAAAGCATCGCGGCGAGCGCGACCAACAGAAGCCCGACGGTTCGCCTCCGCATACAGACACACTATTCGGGGAGCCCTTATCGAACTGCCGGATACGCTGATAACCTTGTTAAACAGATCTCCGTTACACAACTTACTAAACGTCGTACATTTTGTGGAACGAAATGTATGTAATAAAACACTTTGGGAGACACGCCACAACGTGTGCATATGACAACTGTTGTCCGATCCTTTATCTTTATACCGGCGATTATCATCTACTATGAGCGACGAATGTTACTTTTGTCGCGGAATCGTTCTGGTCTCGGAGAGCGATCAGTTCAAACTGACGGGCCACGCCGACCACGAAATATACGTCCACGAACGGTGTGCCGCCGGCCACGACCTCCTCGAGACGACCGACGACCCCGATGGAGTCCGAATAACCTGTCCGGAGTGTGGGACAGTCGAGAGAAAGTAACTCGGAGTCCCTCGAACTACGGAAGTTCGACCGGGACGCCGGACTGCAACCCCGCCGCTTTCGTCGTGTTGTACAGCAACATCGCGATCGTGAGGGGACCGACGCCGCCGGGGACGGGAGTGATAATGTCGGCCTTCTCCTTTGCGCTCTCGAACTCGACGTCCCCGACGAGTTCGTACCCCTTGTCCGTGTCGGCCCCGTCAGACTCCGTCCGGGTGCCCTCCGAACGCCGTTCGGAGACGTCGACGCGGTTGATGCCCACGTCGATCACCGTCACCCCGTCGGTGAGCATCGAGCCGTCGATCAACTCGGGGACCCCTGCGGCGGCGATGACGATGTCCGCTCCCCTCGTCTTCGCGGCGAGGTCCTCGGTCCGGGAGTGACACACCGTCGTCGTCGCGTCGCCCCCCTCGCCGTACTGGATGAGCAGGTTCGCCATCGGTTTCCCGACGATGTCCGACCGGCCGACGATGACGACGTCTTTCCCTTTCGTCCGGACGCCGGAGTGTGTGAGAATCTTCTGGACGCCGTGGGGCGTACAGGGTTTGTATCGGGCGTTCCCGGCGACGAGTCGCCCGACGTTCTCCGGGTGGAACCCGTCGACGTCTTTCATCGGGTCGATGCGACTCAGGATCTCCGCCTTCTCGATGTGGTCGGGGACGGGCATCTGGACGAGAATCCCGTGTACTGCGGGATCGTCATTCAGCGAATCGACCGTTTCGAGCAGCGTCGCGGTCGGTTCGGCCGGATCGATCTCCCGGTGAGTGCCGTCGATGCCGATCTCGTCGCACGCACGCTGCTTCATCGACACGTACGTCTCGCTTGCCCCGTCGTTGCTCATCAACACCGTCGCCAGCCCGGGCCTTACACCCTCCTCGGCGAGTGTATCCACGGCGGCGCCGACGTCTTCCGTGATCCGGTTCGCGATCTCGTTCCCGTCGATGACTGTGGTCATTGGTTCTAGATCGTCCTCGCGTTGCGGAGCTTCGGGCGGGACAGCGAGCGCAGAGCTCACCGGCCCACAGCCGCACGTCCCTGTGGCGTCCACCTTCCACTCACACGTTCGAATCATCCGTCACGTCCGGCCGGTATAACCTGCCGTTGGGAATACTACGCCCATTGAAATATGTCCGATGGATGTTCGGATCTTCACCGGTATACTTCCCGTATTTGTTCGAGAACGGGGCTCTACGCAAGATTTTTACTCGTACCTGTACTTGAAACACGTATCCACTCGGAGGGGAAACCCCTCCTTCAGGACGTTCACACTATGGATGATTTACGTGTCGTCACCGACGAGGAATCGTTCGTCGCGACCGCAGCCACGGAGCCGCCCGGGACCCGCGTCCCGATCGAGATTCGCGTCACTGTCCCGGACCCCTTCGACGCGTATCGACGCGTCCGCGAGAACGACGTCGACGGCTTCTACCTCGAAACGACCGGGGGCCAGTCCGGGTGGGGGTATTTCGGCGTCGATCCCACGGAGCGAGTTCAGGTCGGTCCGGACGCGGCGCCGCGAGGGGACGGCGACAGCCCGAGCATCGAGGCGATCGATCGGTTGCTGGGGTCGGAACAACTGGCCCGTGGGGAGTGTACGGTCCCGTATCCGTGCGGTGCCTTCGGGTGGCTCTCCTACGACGTCGCCCGCGAACTCGAGGATCTCCCCGAGACGACCGTCACCGACGGTCTCCCGCGGCTTCAGTTGGGGGTGTTCGACCGTGTCGCCGCGTGGCGAGCGCCCCACGGCGAGTCGGTCGAACTCCACGTTACGGCGTGTCCCACGGTCGACGAATCGCCGGCGGACGCCTACGAGGTGGGTCTCGAGCGCGCGGTCGAGTTGGCCGAACTGGCCAAACGGGGCGACGATCACCTCCGGTCGCATCCGACCGCCACGAATCAGGCCACCTTCGAGAGCGAGTGCGGGGAGGCCGCCTTCGCCGACCGCGTTCGGCGGATCAAAGAACTCATCCACGACGGCGAGACGTTCCAGACGAACGTCTCCCACCAACTGACCGCGCCGGCCGCGGTCCATCCGGTCGAGACGTTCGACGCCCTCCGGCGCGTGAACCCCGCACCCTACTCCGGATTGCTCGAGTTTCCGGGCGTCGACCTCGTGAGCGCGAGCCCCGAACTCCTGTTGGACGTCGAGGGGTCCAGGCTTCGCACGGAACCGATCGCCGGGACCCGCCCCCGCGGCGACACGCAGGCGGATGACGCCGATCTGGAGCGTGACTTGTGCGCGGACGAAAAAGAGCGCGCCGAACACGCGATGCTCGTGGACCTCGAACGCAACGACCTCGGAAAAGTAAGCGAGTACGGGAGCGTCGACGTCACCGAATACCGCCGTGTCGACCGGTACTCGGAGGTAATGCACCTCGTCAGCCTCGTCGAAGGCGACCGTCGCGAGGGCGTCTCGATCGCGGACGCGGTGGCGGCCGTCTTCCCCGGCGGAACGATCACCGGTGCGCCGAAACCCCGAACGATGGAGATCATCGACGAGGTGGAAACGACGAGGCGGGGCCCCTACACCGGCAGCATCGGAATCTTTGGCTTCGACGACCGGGCGACGCTGAACATCACCATCCGGACGCTTGTTCGCCACGACGGCGAGTACCGGCTTCGCGTCGGGAGCGGCATCGTTCACGACTCCGTCCCGGAACTGGAGTACCGGGAGACGCTCGATAAGGCGCGCGCGCTCGTGACCGCCGTCGACGAGGCTTTGGGCGAACAGGGTTCTTTCGCCGTCGAGTCGGTCGATCCGATGGAGGGGGTCCAGTGATCCTTATTATCGACAACTACGATTCGTTCGCGTACAACCTCGTCCAGTACGTCGGCGAGTTCGACGAGGTCAGGGTCGAACGGAACGACGCGATCGATGTCGCGGGGATCGAGCGGCTCGATCCCGACGGGATCGTCGTCTCCCCGGGGCCGGGGACGCCGGCGGACGCGGGCGTCTCGATCGACGTGTTCGCCGAGACGATGTATCCGGCGCTCGGGGTCTGTCTGGGCCATCAGGCCCTCTGTGCGGCCAACGGCGCGCCGGTCGGGCACGCGCCGGACGTCGTCCACGGGAAACCCTCGGAGGTCCGCCACGAAGGGACGGCGCTGTACGACGGCGTCGCGAACCCCTTCGAGGTCGGACGGTACCACTCCCTCGCTGTCGAGCGAGAGGACCTCCCCGACGACCTCGAGGAGACGGCACACACGAACGACGAACAAGGTATCGTCATGGGCGTCGACCACGTCGAACTGCCGCACTTCGGCGTCCAGTTCCACCCCGAAAGCATCCTCACCGACGCCGGAAAGCGGATCATCGAGAACTTCTGTACCCGGATCGCCGCGATCGAACCCCGACGGTCGGCGCGGGTGTGACGGTCCGCCCGGGGCCGGTTATCTTTTCTCCGGCGGATCGACGTCGTGGTGCGTCTGGATGTTCGGTAGCCTGTCGAGGCCCCGCCGCACGAGCGATTTATGCCCCCGCTCGTGGCGATACCACGTCACACTCACCCCGACCACTGCGACGATCGAAAGGACCGCGAACGGGCCGCCGGTGAGGACGGCAAGCGCCTGGAGCGTCTCCGCGCCGCCGACGAGGAGGACGGCGACCGCGACCATGCCCTGAAACACTCCCCAGAATGCGATGTGGCTCGCGGACGGTACTTGCTCGCGTCGCGTCGCGAGTGTCGACACGACGAGCGTCGACGTGTCCGCCGACGTCGTCATGAACACGATAATGAGGGCCAAAAAGAGGAACAGGAGGAGCTCTCCGAGTGGAAGCGACGACAGCAGCGAGAACCCGGCAACGGCTTCCGAACCGCCGTGCTCCGCGATGGCTCCAAGAACGTCCGTCTCACCGCCGCGTTGGACGGAAAGCGCCGTTCCGCCGAGCAGCAGAAACCAGACCATCGTCGCCGCCGCCGTCGCGACGACGCTCGTGAAGACGACTGTCCTGACTCGACGCCCCCGCGACAGCGCGGCGATAAACAGGCCGGCGAACGGGGCCCACGAGAACCACCACGACCAGTTCCAGACGGTCCAGGCGACGGCCCACTCACCGCCGAGGTACAGACTCAGCGGGACGAACTCGACGGCGTACGTCCCCAGCGCCTCCGACGCGCGGCCGGAAACGAGCGAGAACGGCCCGACAGCCACGAGGACGAGTCCGAACAGGCCGAACAGGGCGACGTTGAGATCCGCGATCCGGCGGATGCCCCGATGGATACCGGTGACGGCCGAAACAACGAAGATCACCGTCAGGCCACCCACAAAAAGCACCGGGCCGATCCGTCCCGTCGTGACGCCCCACTGGTAGCTGATCCCGGTGAGGAACTGCTCGCTTACCAGCGCGACAGACGTCGCGATTCCGCCGATGACGGCGAACACCGCAAGAGTATCGACCGACTTGCCCCACGCGGAATCGAGGCCGTCGATGCCTACGAGCGGCGTCAGAATCGCCGAGACGCGGAGCGGGGCACCGCGTTCGAAGACGAAGTACGCGATCGGAACGCCGATGACCGCGTACGCGCTCCACGCCGAGACGCCCCAGTGAAACAGGGTGTACACCAACGCGCCGTTGCGGGCGGCGGGCGATTCCGGGTCCCCGCCGACGTACGGCGGCGGATCGGCGTAGTGAAACAGGGCTTCCGCGGGCCCCCAGAACACGAGTCCGGCGGCGATCCCGGCGGTAAAAACGAGCGTGAAATACGTCGGGTACGTGTAGGCGGGGTCGGTGTCGGGCCCGCCGAGTTTGATGTCGCCCCACGGTCCGAAGAGCACGAACAGACAGTAACAGACGGACAACAACACCGCGAAAATAAAAAGCGGGCCACCGTGCCGCAGGATCGTCCCGGAGACGGTCCCAACGGCCGCCGTGGTCGATTCCCGGAACGTAAACTGGAGGAGAAAAAACAGCGCGAACGCCACAACCGGGAGGACGAGCGTCACTGGTTCCTGCTTTCCGAGAAACGCTCGAGCGGCGTCGTTGAGGCCGCTTCGGCGAACCTCGAGGAGCACTCCCTCACGTCTCCGGGTGTCATCGCCGGAGTCGTAGGGGAGCAACGCGAGGTACCCGAGGCCGGCGATAAAGAACGAAAGCGAAAGCACGAGCCACACCGGACCCGTCACGGCCTCGCCGACGA
>CAZOFL010000010.1:0-36935 GCA_964579035.1 uncultured Natronomonas sp.
TCGCCGACAACAGCCCGACCTCACGGGGGGTCACGACCGTTCCGGGGCCGAGCGCGCGCTCGCCGGCCGCCACGTCCGCGCCCGCGAACATGACACGATCACCGGGGGCCAGCGAGGTCCGGACCAAGACGGCGTCCCCGCCGTCCGTGTCGGTTCGTTCGACCATCACGACCGCGTCGGCCCCCGGCGGGAGGACCGCCCCCGTCGAGATCTCCGCGCACTCGCCGGGCCCGACCTCGACTGCGGGCTCCGCCCCTGCGTGGACCTCGCCGATACGGTCGAGTTTGGCGGGGTCGGCCTCGTCCGCGCCGAACGTGTCGGCTGCGCGGAGCGCGTAACCGTCGACGCTCGCCCGATCGAAGCCGGGCACGTCGAGGTCGGCGTCGATCCGTTCGGCGAGAACCCGCCCCCGGGCCTCCCGAAGCGGGACGCGTTCGGGTTCGGGGACGGGATCGAGCGACGCGATCGCCTCCCGCGCGGTTTCGGGGTCCGCGAGGTCGCGGAACTGTTTTCTATCCATTGTACTCCCAGTTCTCGACTGTGACCGTCTCACCCTCCTCGATCCCCTCGCGGCTCTCCTCGACGACGACCCAGCCGTCCGCGAGGGCGACGCTCGAGAGGACGCCCGATCCGCTAGCGCGCGTCGGCGTCGCTTCGGGACCCGAGTCGCCGTCTTCGAGGGTCACGCGGACGAACGTTCGGACGCCGGGTTCGCTCCTGATCTTTCGGGCGAGCGTCGCCTCGCGGCCCGGAAGCGGTTCGGCCGCCATCCGACCGAGGTGTTTGATCAGCGGCCTGAGGAACTGCACGGCGTTGACGATACAGGCGACCGGGTAACCGGGAAGCATCACGACGGTCGTGCCCTCGACGCGGCCCAACGCGACCGGATGTCCGGGCTTGAGCGCGACGCCGTGGACCAACACCTCGCCGAGGTCGTCGACGACGTCGGGGATGAGGTCGCGCTCACCGACCGAGGATCCGCCGGTCGTGACGACCACGTCCCGGACCAGATCGCGCTGTATCGCGGCCCGAAGCGCCTCCCGGTCGTCGGTGACGATGTCGCGCCGCGCCACGTCCGCGCCCCACCGCTCGGCGAGCCGCGAGATGGTAAAGCGGTTCGTCTCGATGATCTCTCCCGGTTCCGGATCGGCCTGGACGAGCTCCTCGCCGGTCGGAACGATGGCGACTTGGGGGTGATCGACGGCTTCGACGGTGTCGACGCCGGTTCCTTTCAGGAGGCCGAGATCCGACGGCCGGAGCGTGTGGCCCGGTTCGTAGAGACGCTGGCCGGCCTCGACGTCCTCGCCGACGGGACCGACGTTCTCACCCGTCGCGACTGCGTCGAACACTTCGAGTTCGTCACCCACCCGTTCGGTCTCCTCGATCATGACGACGGCGTCGGCTCCCTCGGGGAGTTCGCTGCCGGTGTGGACCCGGACGGCGCGATCGGGGCCCGCCGACTCGTCGGGGCGAACGACCGCCGGAGAGCGGTTCGAGGCGCCGAAGGTGTCCTCCGCCCGGACGGCCCACCCGTCCATCGCCGCGCGGGCGTAGTGTGGGACATTCATCACCGCGTCGATCGGTTCGGCGACGGTTCGGCCGTCGGCGACCGACAGCGGGATCCGCTCCGTCCGCTCGATCGGCGGCACGTCGAGGAGCAGCTCGCGCGCCTTCGATACGCGGGTTCGTTCCTTGAACCCCGCCTCTGTGAGATCTGCCATACCGGTACTGTGACCTCCGTCGGCAAAAAGGGTCAGTTCCACTCGAGTTCCGGCGGCCCCAACTCGACCCCGACGGACGGATCGACGAGCGGTTCGGGCGGATCGAACCGTTCGCACCCGGGATCGAGGACCGCCGCCAGCCGATCGCGGGTCGATTCGTCGAGTTGCGCCCACTGGAGTTCCTCGCCGCGGACGCCGCCGTTAAATAGGGTAACGTGCGTCGGGGTCGGACCTCGGCCGACACGGCCGCCGTGCTCGACAAGCAAGTCCCCGACGGGGGCGGCGACGCGGTCGGCCGGAAGCGCCGCGTCGAGGGCCACGACCATCGGGTTCCGGGCCGACGGATAGAGGTGGTAGCCGTTCGTCCGTCCGCTCCAGCGTCCGACAGCATCGGCGAACGCCTCGAATTCGCGTTCGAAGCCACTCGCCCGGCTCGCCGGCAGCCGGATCCCGAAGACGCTCGCGTGAGGGTCGTGCTCGCGGCGGTACGGATCGGGCGCGCCGAGCCACCCATAAAGGTGGTCCCGAAGCGTCTCGATCCCGGTCGGGTTGACGACCCGACGGGCGACCCACCCGGCCGCCGTCCGTTCGGCTTCCATGTACGGGGTATCGGGTGGGACTCACTACCCGTTGTCGATCGGATCACGTGCGAAAGCTTAGGACGGTACCGTCCCACGTGACCGTGTGGACCGAGTCGAAGTAACCACGGTCGTTCACCTCCCGCCCGAGGAGGTCTTCGAGTTCCTCCTGTCGTTTCGACAGTACGCGAACTACTCCAAGTATCTCGCCGACGTTCGCCAGCACGGTGACGGGGGCGCCGGCACCGAGTACGCGCTCAGGTTCGAGTGGTGGAAACTGCGCTACACCGCTCGTTCGGAGGTCACGGAAGTCGACCCGCCGAGACGTATCGAGTGGCGGTTGATAAAGGATCTCGACGCGTCGGGCCGGTGGCTGGTCGAACCGATCGAAGCGGACGGGCGCGACGAAAACGACGCGGGGGCCGACGACAGTCGTGAGACAGACGCTGCAGAGATCGACGACAGTCACGGCCCCGGGGCCGATTCGGCTGCCGATGGGGCCGGCGACGATCGGCGAACCCAAGTCACGTTCGTCGCCCAGTACGCACCCGGATCGGCCGACGAAGGGATCGTTGATCTCCCGCGATTCGTCTCGCTCGGGTGGGTCGTCGATCGTGTCAAACCGATAATCCAAGACGAGGCCGAGCGCGTCGTCCGGCGGGTCGTCGCTGACCTCGAAGGCGAGGAACGCGACGTTGAACTGTGGATCGAAACAGCGTGATTCGAGTCCGGACCCCGATCAGGTGATCACGACACTTTTTGTTCGACCGCGTCGAACTGCCACCGATGCTTGCGGGCACAAACGTCGCATTGGGCGTCTCCGGGTCCATCGCGGCGGTCAAGACGGTCGAGTTGGCCCACGAACTCCGTCGGCAGGGAGCCGACGTTCGGGCGGTCATGACGGATTCCGCACGCGGAATCGTCCACCCCTGGGCGCTGGAGTTCGCGACCGAGAACCCGGTCGTCACGGAGATCACCGGTTTCGTCGAACACGTCGGGTTGTGCGGCTACGACGGCTGGGCGGACGTGCTGTTGTGTGCGCCCTCGACCGCGAACACGATCGGAAAGATCGCGGCGGCCGTCGACGACACGCCGGTGACGACGACGGCGACGACGGCGCTCGGTGCGGACGTGCCCGTCGTCGTTGCCCCGGCGATGCACGAACCCATGTACGACCACCCCGGCGTGCTCGAGGCGATCGAGCGGCTGGAGTCGTGGGGCGTCGAGTTCGTCGATCCCCGGATCGAGGAGGGAAAGGCCAAGATCGCGAGCGAGGAGGCCGTCGTCCTCGATGTCGCGCGGGCGGGCGGGGGCCGGCCGCTGGCGGGAAAACGGGTCGTCGTCACGAGCGGAGCGACGAGCGAACCGATCGATCCGGTCCGGGTGTTGTCGAACCGTGCGTCGGGGCGAACGGGACGGGCGGTGGCGAAGGCCTGCTACGTCCGGGGGGCGGAGGTGACACTCGTTCACGACGGCCCCGACGTGCCGTATGCCGACACTCTCGCCGTCGAAAGCGCCGCGGAGATGCTTGAGGCGGTCCAGTCGGTCGCGGGGGAGGCCGACGCGCTCGTTTCGGCGGCCGCCATCGGCGATTACACCGTCGAGGCCGCCCCGGAAAAGATCCGGTCGGGGCAGGCAGTAACGCTCGAACTGGAGCCGACGCCGAAACTGATCGATTCGGTTCGCGATGACTACCCCGAGTTGCCGATCGTCGGGTTCAAACTCGAAACCGCGGGCGACGACGAGGAGATGATCGAAAAGGCGAGAGAGACGCTCCAACGGGCCGGGCTCGAGTTCGTCGTGGCGAACGACGCCGGCGTCATGGGATCGGAGGCGACCCGCGTGATCGTCGTCTCCGGCGAGAAAGCGACCGTCCACGAGGGCGACAAGGGGACGATCGGCGGACGGATCGCGGACGCGCTCGGCGAAGCGATCGCCTGAAGCGGCTCACTCCTCGCCGAACACGGACTTCTCGGAGTACGTCGTCCCGCAGGCGCAGGCCGCATAGCCGTGACGCACGTCTCCCTCGGCGTAGATCCCGCCGACGGCTTCGTTTTGTTCCTCGACAAAGGCGAAAACGAACTTGGCGTAATGGTCGCCCGAGCCGTCGTCGTCCGGGCAAGTACCACCGGTGCAGTCGCCCGCGATTTCGCCGTCGGTGTCCATCGCCATCCCGGCGAAGTCCATGGCGTCGAGACCGGTCGCGCGCTGGAACGCGCCCCGACCCTCGTCGCCGGGGAGGACCAACACGGCACCGTCGTCGACGCGGACGCCGATCTCGGCGAGGTCAGCCATCGAGCCGACCCCCTCCTCGTGGAGGTATATCAGGATATCGTCGGGTCGGTCGCCATCGAGGAACGCGTCGTAGCGCGCCCGCACAGAGGCGTCACTCATCGGGACTCCCGAGTCAGGCTGGGACCGGCCGCGACGCTGTCCGGAGCGGCAACGAACATGGACGGAGCGTTACTCGTCCTCGTCGTCGCCGCCGAGGAGATCCTCGATGGAGGTTTCGCCCCGGGTGGCGACCTTCGCGTTGATCTGGCGGGTCTCCTCGGAGATCTCGGCACCGCGAACGGTGATCCGCTTGCGCTCGCCGTCGACGGTCGGTTCGAATCCGACGCCCCCGGTCGAGAGGATCTTCGTCGTTCCCGAACCCGAGATATCGCCGTGCATCGGCCGGCCCGACTGGTCGGAGCCGCCGGTGATCTCGACCTCATAGCCCGAGAGCCCGACGGCGTCGCCGTCGACCGTCTCGCCGATCGATCGACCGATGAATCGGTTCGCGTCCTGTCCGTCCACCTCGAACGAGTACGTGGCCCCGTCGTTGTCGCCGACGATGACCTGAAAGTCTGCCATACGCGGGGAAACTGGACGCGGCGGCAAAAGGGTATTGAAACCGCCCCGTCCGGACGGACGCCGGGTGCCGGCAACACGGGCCGCCCGGCGAGCGCTTATTCGAATCCGGAGCGAACGGAGCGCTGTGGATCCGATCGAGAGAGCGCGTCGAACGACGGGAGCCGTGAGCCGCCGGCGTCTGCTCGCGGGAGTCGGCTGTGGCGCGGTCGCACTCGGCGGCTGTCTCGGTGGCGACGGGGAGGCGAACACGGGTCGAGGGAAGCCGTCGGATCCCACGATCGGCGGCGCGCCGATGTTTCAATACGACCGGCAAAACACCGGCGACGGCGGGGATTCGGGGCCGTCGATCGGGAGCGGGGATGGCGCCGAACGGTTCCGAGCCACCCTCGAGGAACCGGTGTACTCGTCTCCCGCAATCGTCGACGGCGTCGTATACGTCGGGAGCGGGAGCCGGGTCGTCGCCCTCGACGCGAACGACGGCGTACGGCTGTGGTCGGCCGAAACGACCGGGGCCGTCCGGTCCTCGCCGGCGGTCGTCGCCGGAACTGTCTTGATCGGGACGCGGGGAAACCTGGTGTACGCCCTCGACGCCGACGACGGGAGCGAACGGTGGCGAACCGACGTCAACGGTGGAGTCGATTCCTCGCCCGCCGTCGTCGACGGCACCGTCTACGTCGGTACCCGGGCGACCGCGGGGCGCGTCTACGCTCTCGACGCCGACGACGGGAGCGAACGGTGGGCATTCGAGACGGACTACCGCGTCATCTCCTCGCCCGCCGTCGCGGACGGCACCGTCTACGTCGGCGGCTGGGACACCGCGGTGTACGCCATCGCCGCCGACGAGGGAACCGAGCGCTGGCGGGTCGACACGGGGCAGCCGGTGCTGTCCTCTCCCGCCGTCGTCGACGAAACGGTGTACGTCGGCGGAAACGACGAGACGCTCTACGCCCTCAACGCCGAGGACGGGGACGAGCGGTGGCGGGCGGAGACGGACGGCATCGTGACGACGCCGGCCGTCGCGGACGGGACGGTTTACACCGGGACGGAAACAGCGGCGGGACGCGTTTACGCCTTTGACGCCGCAGACGGAACCGAGCGGTGGTGGATCGACGTCGGGACGGCCGTCACGACGCCGCTATCGGTCGCCGGTGAAACGGTCCAGTTCGGCCGCCGGGACGGGTGTCTGTCAGTTATCGGTTCGGACGACGGCGAACGCCGATTCCGCGGTGAAACCGGCGGGGAGATCCGATCCGCGCCGACAGTCGCCGGCGGGACCGTCTACGTCGGGAGCAACGACGGCCGCCTGTACGCATTCGGCGACGACGACTGAGGGAAGCCTTTCGACCTCTCGCGTCACTCCTCTGGGCTCTCGATCGCCGCCGTTGCCGCACGGAGCCGCGCGATGTCCGCATCGATCGGTCCGCGGAGCCCCCGACTGAGGGTTCGCTCCGGCCGCCATCGGACGATCCGCTCCTCGAACGTCTCGAGATCCAACCCGAACCGCGATCGGACGACGGCGTCGGCTCGCTCTCTGGGCGTCCCATCGTAGTTCTCGGGTGCGTTTTCGGCGAGAGCTTCGAGTCGCGTCCCCCATTCGTCGTCGTCCAGTCCGGCGAACGCCCGCGCCTCTTCGGCGTTTTTGAGGGCCTCGGGCGCCTCCTCCTCGACGAAATACTCCCACAGGTCGCCCTCGACGTGGCGGCCGACGAGCGTTCGGAGTTCCTCGACGCGCTCACCGATCGGCGGTGCGTCCTCGGGTGGGTCCGCTCCCAACGCCTCGTAGTGCTCCCGGATCGCCTCGTGGAGGTCCCGTTCGATCCCGGCGAAGGCGACGGCGACGATGCCGACCGCTTCGCTGTTTTCGGGGTCGAGAAGCGAATCGAGAAGGCTCACGGTCGCGGATCGGAGCCACGAACCGGGCACCGTCGGGCAGTATCCGATCGGTACAGTTTTGAGGACAGTAGTGTCGTCATCTCGAGGATCACAACAGCGTCGCCGCGGTGGCGACGAGCCACATCGCCATCAGGAACGCGAAAAATATCGCGAGGATCTTTTGTCTGTCCATGCCCGGACGTACGCGTTCGACCGGTATAATCCCCACGCTCGATACGGCGGCCGTTCCGTGGCGGCGGCGAACCCCGTCGCGGATCGAGGCTGGTCGGGACGCTCCGACCGTATCCCGAATCAGTTCCGCCACGCGTCGTGGGGGCGACCGAACCGATGGTCGCAGGCGGGACATTCGACGCGGCGCGTGCCCTCATTCACGACCACGGTCCGAAACCGGCGGTTCCAGTCAACATGCCCGCACTCGGGGCATCGGCGGATAACGGGTGGGATCATGTGTGAGCCGAACGCGTCGGGACGGCGGCGGTCGATACGGGAAACGACGAACCGGCAACCTTCAGTCTGCTTTTAGTTCCGCACCCTCCGCCTGCGCGCCCGAGAGCAGATCCTCGAGGGACTTATCCACCGGCTTGTTATAAAGGAGTACGTCGATCGGCAGCGTCGGCGCGCCGTCGACGAGGCCCTCGAGGAGGACGAGACGTTCTCTGGCCCGCGACATGCCGACGTAGAACACCCGGCGTTCGTTGTCGGTCATCGTCGGGACGGGGTCGGAACGCTTCGTGAACTCCCCCGCTCCGGGTACGGACTCGGGGTCCTCGACGGAGGCGGCCATCTGTTCGACCACCTTTTCGGTGAGGTCGGTCGCGACGAAGACGTGATCGGCCTCGCGGCCCTTCGCGGAGTGGATCGTCCCGACGCGGACCCTGTTCGGATCCGCTCCCCGATAGTCGCCGCTGAAATACGCGTCGACCGAGCGCTCTTGGAAGTTCGACACCCGGGTGAGCATGTCCGCGGCCGACCGCGGCCCCGGCGCGAACGGTGCGTGTTCGTCGACGAACGCGGGAGCGACCTCCATGTCCGTGAGGTCCTCGACGCCCTCCTCGTCCTCCAAGGCGTCGAGAGCGTCGAAGTAGTCGTCCCGCTCACCTGTTCCGAAGGCGCTGTCGGCAAGCATCTCCCCGAGGCGTCTGGCCTGGAGGCCGTTGATCGACTCGTCGTCGTCGACTGCTTCGATAGCGCTGACGTAGTCCTGCAGGCGGTCGGTCCACATCCGCTGGTCGGTCAACGATGTAAACGGGATCCCTTCGCCGATGAACTCGTCCATGAACTGAAACATCTGATACCGCGCGCGAAACAGACACATGACGCTGCCGTCCTCGTCTTCCTCCATCGTCATCCGGACGTTGCGGACGAGATCGAGCATCGACGGTGAGCGGACGGCCTCGACGGAACCGCCCTCCTTGCGCGGTTTGAGGTCCTTCGCCTGGCGCTTTTCGATGTGGTTGATCTGGGTGTTGACGACGTGCAGGATGCGCGAGGGGAGTCGATAGCTGTTCGGGAGAACGACGTCGTCGTCGACGTCTTCGTCGAGCAACAGGTTCGGGTCCGCACCCTGCCAAGCGTAGACGACTTGGTCGTCGTCGCCGGCGATGAGAACCGATTCCACGTGGGGTTTCCACTCGTCGTAGACGCCGTACTGCAGGGTGGTGATATCCTGAAACTCGTCGATGACGAGATGGTCGACGCTCGGGACGAGCGACCGCTGTTGGACGCGTTCGAGCATGTCGGCGAAGCCGACGATCCCCTCTTCACCCTTGTACGTCCGCCACGCCCGGATGGCCTCCGGGATGTCGAGGCGGTCGTCGTCGCTCGGCCACGTCGGCGTGTACTTGTTGCCGGTCTGTGCGTTGTCGTCGATGTCCGGCGGGAGTCTGACTTCCTCCTCGTTCCACTTGAACGGGACGTCGTACCAATCGGCGACGTCGCGTTCGGTTCGCTGGAGCCACTGGGACGTGGCGATGATCTTGTTGCCGAGCGTCGTCGAGCGGGCCGACCGCCGGCGTGCGGACTGGTTTTCGTCCTCGAACTCGATGCCGTACTCCTCGCAGAACGACTCCTTGTGTTTTTCGCCGACAACGTCACCGCGCGAGAGGTTCAACAGTTCGTACGCTTTCGCGTGCATCGTACAGACGTTGCTCCGGAGCGACTTCGGCGACCGGTCGAGTCGCTCGCCGAGTCGGTCGCGGACTTCGGCGGCGGCCGCCCTGGTGTAGGACACGATGAGAATGTCGTTTATATCGACACCGTCGTCCAGCATCCCGTCGACCCGATCGAGTAACGCTGTCGTCTTCCCGCTCCCCGGTCCGCCGAAGAGCCGCGTCACGTGCGTGGATGAATCCATTACTCGCGTAATGCCGCCCACAAGTATAAATAGCGTGTTTGTTCCGGGAAACTGAGAACAGGCGGCCGGCCGGATTTGCCTCTTCCGGAAGGCGTAATTGGGTGGTAACCAGGGGGCGATAGTTCCGGTGGCAGTGGATCGAACGGTCCGTCTCAGTTCGGTTGCCACCCGCAGACCGAACAGGCCGACGCGTCGAGCCCATGGAGGCCGCCGCAGTCGGGGCACCGCTTTTTGTTATAATCGCGTTTCCAGGAGGAAGTCTCGGTCTGGTGGCCTCGTTCGTCCAGGAACTCGTCGAAGATGTCGTCTGCGGTCGCCATACGCGAGTCCATTGAACGACATTCGTAATAAACTCTATGGTAAATCTTATCACGACGGACGGTGCCGTGGCACTCGGGTTACCGGCGTCTTTTGTGGGACTACGCCGTACCCCGATCATGGACACCGAACCCGAGTTGCCCCTCGTCCACGTCAGCCGCCCCGGCAGCGTCGGATCGAACGCTCCCGCAGTCGTGTTGATCCACGGCCGCGGCACGAACGAGCGTGATCTGCTCCCGATCGGGGCGCAGTTCCCCGAGGAACTTCACGTGTTGAGCGTCCGCGCCCCACAGTCGATGGGCGGCCCGAACAGCTACACGTGGTACGATCTCGACCTCTCCGCGGGCGGCCTTCACGCCAGCCAGCCCGATCCGGAGGGGTTCCGACGCAGCCTCGATCTGGTTCACGAGTTCGTCGAGGCGGCGACGGAGCGCTACGACCTCGACCCCGATCGGATCGGACTCTTCGGCTTCAGTCAAGGCGCGATCACGAGTATGTCCGCGCTGGTCGAACGCCCCGACGCCTACCGGTGGGTCGTCGCGCTGAACGGGTACCTCGCCGAATCTCACGAGGACGGGGCAGCCAACGCGGCCCGAAAGCCCGTGTTCATCGGCTGCGGGTCGATGGATCAAGTCATTCCGCCCGAACGGGCCGAGCGGGCCGCTGAAATGCTCTCCGAGGGCGGTGCGGACGTCCGCTTCGAGACGTACGGCGTGGGCCACGGAACCGCTCCGCAGGAGCTCTCCGACGTAGTCGAGTGGCTCCAGTCCCGGTACTGAGCCGACTGCCCACGGGAGATGTGGGACGGGACCCCGGGCGCTCCGCCGTGGGTTTCGAGGGGATTTATCGACCGCGGGCACACAAACAGCGTATGGAATCCGATCCGGATCCCGGCCGCTTTCGCGACCTGATGCTCGGTTCGGAGCCGGGCTTCGAGGAGGTGCTTCGATGCGTTTTCGGCATCCAAAGCCACGAGGCGCGCCTGTATATGGAGCTTCTCGACGCCCCCGACAGCACCGTCGCGGAACTCGCGGAGGCCGTCGACCGCGACCGGAGCAACGTCAACCGCGGGCTGACGACCCTGATCGAGAAGGGCCTCACGAACCGTCGCCGCCGGCTGCTCGACAGCGGTGGCCACGTCTACCAGTACCGGGCGACGCCGCCGGAGGAAGCCCGCGAGTCGATGCACGAGACGCTTGAGGAATGGACCGCGTACGTCCACGAACGGATCGACGAGTTCCCGTAGGGCCGATCGCTCCGGCTTGGGGCCGTCGAACTCGAAGCGCGCCCCGCCCGTTATCGCCCCGTCTCGACCGTGTTCGACAGCGCCCTCACGGACCTTCGACCGAGGGTGTCTCAAAGCGTTTCGACACCACCCCGGGTAGCGCCCGGATCGGGAGCCGTGGAGGTGTCCGCCGACGCATTTCCCCGAACGCTCTACTGGGGGTCACCGGCAGTCCTACAAATAAAGTACCGCCAACCCGTTAAACGCCGTATGACAGAGCCGACCGTTATCGAACCGGGTGAACGAACGGCCGACGAGCTGCTTTCCGGCCTCGAAAACGGTAAACGGTTCGTCGTCAGAACCGAGGTCTTGGGCTCTACGGAGGAGTTGACACTGCGGTTCGACGGCGAGATATACTACTGTGACTCGCCGACCGTCCTCCATAAACACACCGACGTCGAGGAGATGCGTGAGTGCATCGAAAAGCTCGGGTTCGCGGGGAGGGCTACGGACTGACGGAGCAAAGCGGACGGCCGTACGGAAAGCGGCCCCTTTTTGCGACTCCGAACCGCAACGTCGATAATGGCAGATCTCGCGCTCCCCGACCGGCCCGACGCGCCCGAAAACGCCGAAAACGGCGTCTGGCTTCATTGCATCGAGTGCGGTGAGTCCCATCCACCGTTCGACGAAATCATCTACACGTGCCCGGACTGCGGCGGACTTCTCGAGGTTCGATACGACCGTTATCCCACGTTCGACGAGTTCGAGGGAACGGGTGTCTGGCGCTACAACGCCGCGTTACCCTTCGAGGAAGGCGTCACGCTCCCCGAAGGAAACACCCCCCTACACCGGATGCCGCGGCTCCGCGAGGAGATCGGTGTCCGGAACCTTCGGATCAAACACGAGGGGATGAACCCGACCGGATCGTTCAAAGACCGGGGGATGACCGTCGGCGTCCGCGTCGCGGAGACGCTCGACGTCGACCGGTTGGCGTGTGCCTCGACGGGCAACACTTCCGCCGCCCTTTCCGCCTACGGTGCGCGGGCGGGTATCCAGACGCTCGTGTTGCTGCCGGCGGGGAAGGTCGCTGCGGGCAAGATCGCACAGGCGAGCCTTCACGACGCCCGGATTCTCGAGGTCGACGGCAACTTTGACGCTTGTCTGGACATCGTCCAAGAGCTCGCGGATCGAGGAGAGGTGTACCTGCTCAACTCGCTGAATCCCTTCCGGCTCGAAGGCCAGAAGACGATCGGTTTGGAGATCCTCGAGTCGTTCTACGAGGACCACGGCCGGTTTCCCGACCGGATCGTCCTCCCCGTCGGAAACGCCGGCAACACCGCCGCACTATATAAATGCTTCCGGGAGATGGTCGCGGGCGGCGACCTCGCTCCGGGGGATGTCCCGAAACTGACGGGCGTTCAGGCCGAGGGGGCGGCCCCGATGGTCGAGGCTATCGAGGAGGGACTCGAGGACACCCGTCGCTGGGAGGACGTCGAGACGATCGCGACGGCGATCCGGATCGGGAACCCGGTCAACGCGCCGAAGGCGCTGCCGGGAATACGCGAAACCGGTGGGACGGCGGTCGCCGTCTCCGATTCGGAGATCACCGACGCCCAACGCGAGATCGCCGCCGAGGGCGTCGGCGTCGAACCGGCCTCCGCGGCGTCGATCGCCGGTCTCAAAAAGCTCCGCGAGTCCGGCGTCGTCGGCAGCGGCGAGGACGTGGTCTGTCTCACGACCGGCCACCTGTTGAAAGATCCCGAGGCCGCCGCGGCCGCCGGAAACGACCCCGAGTCGGTCGGAAACAGCACTGCTGCGGTGCTTCGGTTGCTCGCCGGCGACGACGGGGGCGTGTTCGGTCGGCTCCGGAGCCTGCTCCGATAGCGCGTGTTACTGGTCGTCTCCGCCGCTGCCGGGAACATCCCGTCGGCCACCACCGCGTCTTCGCCGCCGGGACTCGGAGTCCGAAACGGGGGCATCCCGGGGGGAACACGACCACAACACACATCCGGACCGATCCCCCACGGATTGACGTAATGCCGACCCGACGGCGTATCTGTCTCCTCTCTGTAGCCCTCCCGCTCGCCGGGTGTGTGTCCGACCCCGGTGCGGAGTGTCGGGGGACGACGGTGCGGCTCTCGCTGCGACCGACAACGTTCGAGGAACCGGAGCTTCGATTGGCCGTCGATTCCCTGTCCGTCGAGGCTGTCGGTGTCGTCGAGACCGGAATCGAGAACGAGCACGTCGAGCACTGTGTGTCGTGGGATCCGGGGTCCGACGGGACCGGTCCCTCCGCCGGGCTGGCGGAACTCGTCCGGGTGATCGAGGCGCGAACCGACGCGGACCCGACGACCGGGGCCGAACTCGACGTCGCGTTTCGCGGCGATCAGTACCGCCTCTCGCTCGTCACGGACGAGGGCGAATGAGCGGGCGGTGTCGATCCGTCCGGCGCTCTCGACAGGTTCTTTCGGCTGGGTACGGTAGACGATCGCAATGAGTCGGCTCCGAGCCTCGGCCAGGTCAATAAAAACGGATCTTCGCCTGGAGCTCGAGAAGGCACTCGACGGCGAGTACACGTCGAGACAGGTCGCCGGGAGTTTCGCGCTCGGCGTGTTTATTACCTCTCTCCCGACGCTGGGCGTCGGAATACTGTTGTTTTTCGTCATCGCACACCTGTTCGCCGGAGTCTCGAAACTCGCGCTGTTTTCGTCCGTACTGGTGTTGAACCCGGCGGTGAAGTGGGGCGTCTACGGGGCGAGCTTTTGGCTCGGATCGACGCTTCTCGGGCCGGTCGAAGGGGTGACCCGATCGGACCTCTCGTTGTCCGCCGGGCCGGAGATCGTCGTCCGGTTGGTAGCCGGAAACCTCATCATCGCGGTGGTCTTTACCATCGCCGCGTACGGTCTCGCATACTGGCTGACAGCGGCGTATCGGCGACGAAACGGAAAAATGGGGGCGCTGGAAACCGTGTTGGAGGGAGGCCGTGATCCGCCGGAACGGTAGCTACGACTCCTCCTCGGCGTAGATGCCGACGAGCATCGCCGAGAGCGCGATCATCCCGACCGCGAGCAGCGCGAGGCCAACGTAGCCGATACCTTGCGTCATCGCGTCGGGGCCGGCACCGGATTCGCCGAGCACGACTGCGACAGCCCACACGATAGCCGCGACGACGATGACCGTCGCGCCCGTCTTTCCGTACATCGAAGTGTTCTCTGACATCTCGAATCGGCTTTCGATCGGGGGGTACGTCACTATTGCGTCTCGACTCGGACGGGAAGAGTTTTGCCCGGGAGGCCGGTCAGTTACCGCCACCTCGTGTCCTCCCTGCCGAACCCGTTCCGTCTGGGCATCCTCGCGATCGGACTCGCCCTCGCGCGGGCCGGACTGATAGACGAGACCCGGGCCAGACGGACGACGGACCTCGCGTGGCCCCGTATTCTCACCGGGATCGCCCGGATGTCGAAGAACGCGGTCGACGTCGCGATGGTCGGGATCGCTGTCGGGTCGGCGGCCATCGCCGGTGTCGGTATCGCGGGGCCTTTATGGGGGCTGGCGTTCTCGGTCGGCAGCGGCGTCGCCGGCGGAACGATCGCCCTCGTCAGCCAGCGCTACGGCGCGGACGCCCGCGACGAACTCGGGTTGGCCGTCCGGTCGAGCGCACTTCTCCTCGTCGTCGTGTCGGTTCCGCTCACCGCGGTGTTTTGGCGGTTTGGCCCCTCATTGATCGAGTTACTGAGCAGCGACCCGCGGACTATCGAACTGGGGGGCGAGTACCTCCGTGTCGTGGCCTTCGGGATCCCGTTCGCGGGGTTGACGATCGTCGGAAGCAGGACGTTGGTCGGCGCGGACGACGCCTACACCGCGATGGTGCTCCGTGCGGGTGGTGCGGTGTTGAACGTCGTTTTGAACGCCGTGTTCATTTTCGGGTTTGGGATGGGCGTCGCTGGCGCGGCGCTTGGAACCGTGCTTTCGAACGTCAGCGTGGCGGCCGCGTTCGCGATCGGCCTCACGGTCGGCCGGTTCCCCGGCGCAGGGGCGTTCCCGGTCACCGTCGATCCGACCGGGACGTACATCGACCCGGCCACAGTCTCCGATCTCGTCTCGATCGGGCTACCGGTGTTAGGCAGAAACCTCGTGTGGACTGTCGCGGAACTCCCGATGTTCGCTGTGCTCGACGTTTTCGGCCGCGATGTCGTCTCCGCGTTCGTCATCACCCGCCGGATCTGGGGGATCATGAACACCCCTGGCTGGGGGTTCAGCCTCGCGTCATCGAGTCTCGTCGGCCAGGAACTCGGGACCGGGTCGGAGGCCACGGCGGAGGCGTACGGCCGCGACATCATCCGCTTTTCCGTCGCGGTCTACGCTGTCTCCGGGGTGCTCGTGTTCGTCTTCGCCGACCCCATCGTCCGGCTGTTCGTCGATGATCCGACCGCACCCGCGATTCCGATCGCGGTCGATCTGGTCCGCGTCGCGAGCGCGGCGGTCGTGTTCCAGGGAATCTCCGGCGGGTCGGCCGGCCCGCTCGATGCGGCCGGCGACACCCGGTGGCCGTTCATGAGCCAGGTGGTCGGCATGTTCGGGGTCGCGATCCCGCTCGTCTACGTCGGATCGGTGACCCCACTCGGGCTCTACGGGCTCTATCTCTCCTTCGTGGCCGAGACGACGGTTCCGGCGACGCTCAACTACTACCGGTTCAAAACCGGCGTCTGGAAGCGCGTCAGTCGGGGGTATCGCCCCGACGCCGGTGTCCCGGACGACTGAGGGGAAGCGGTGGTGTCGCCCAAACGCCACCGACTGATAGCGGGGGCGCGGTGGATGCGAAAAACGAGTTCAGCAACCTTGGCCGAAGCGGTCCGAGTCCCCCGGAGCGTCAATCGAGGACGGAGTCGCCGGAGTTCGGAAAGACGACCAGGGCCGTTACTTCCTCCTCGATGTCGAAAAAGTCGTGTTCGAGTCCCTTTTGGACGTACACCACGTCGCCCTCAGCAACGGCATACCGCTCGTTTCCGACCTGAACCATCCCGGAACCGGACAGAACAACGTAGAGTTCATCACTTTTATGCGGCGTCTTCGGCTCGGGGTTGGGATACCGTGCGATTTCGACGCTCAACGAGTCCTCGCTAAGCACTTCTAGGTAGTTCCTATCGTCGCGTTCAAGTTGGTCGAGTAGCTCGGTTGTCGAGAAATGACTCATCAGCCGTAGATGCCGCTCCCGTCCGATGAATACTTCGATTTCCCGAATATCGGGGAGCGAGGTCCCGCTCGAACGCCGTCGGTGACCGGCGGAGCGTTCGTTTCTGATCGGGTCACCGATCCGTCGGCGACCCGTCCCGACGGTGGGAGAGGCGCTCACCGACGATTCCGGGGATCGGCGTCCGACAGTACCCGCAGTACCACGACCGGCCCGTCGTCGTCGGCTCGCGGTGGAGGTCATCGACCGACCCGAGCGACGCACCACAACCGTCGCAGGTGTACGTCGAGGCCATACCGAAAGTTAGTGCCGGGCTTTTAAATCATATCGCAAGCGTCAAAGACGACCGACTGCGGACAGCAGGGCATATACGCGGTTGCCCCGAACCGGCGGCCGATGGACCGTCGTCCGACGACGATCGAGAACGCGGCGCTGCTCACAGCCGGCGGAATCGGATACGGGGCGCTGTTGTTCGTGTGGTTTTCGCTTCCGGCCTACCTCGCACCGATCATCGACGCGCTGGATTTGAGCGGGACACAGGCGGGCGTCCTCGCCGGCGCGATCCCCCTCACGTACATCCCGCTCGGGTTGTTGAGCGGACTCGTCATCGACCGCGTCGGAGCACGGACGGGGATCGGCGTCGGCATCGCCCTCGCGGGGATCGGACAACTCGGTCGGAGCAGCGCCGAGGGGTTCGCTGCGATGTTGGCGTTGACTCTTGTCATGGGCGTCGGGGCGACCGGTCTCACCTTCGGGCTCCCCAAACTCGCCGCCGAACTGTACCCTGCGGAGTTCGTCGGGCGGGCGGCGTCGGTGTATCTCGTGGCCTCGTATGCGGGCAGCGCGACGGCGTTCGCGCTCGGACGGCCGGTCATCGGCCCCGCCCTCGGCGGCTGGCGACCGCTGTTTTTTGTCAGCGGCGCGGCGACAGTTTCGCTCGCGGTCGTCTGGGCGCTTCTGGCGTGGGTCGTCCCGGCCGGCGGCCACGAGACCGACGGCGACGGATCGTTTTCGCTGTCGTCGTTCGCCGGCGACGTTCGATCGGTGTTCGCCCACCGCGACCTGCGGCTGTTGGTCGTGTTGGGAACCGCGTACCTGTTCGTGCTCCACGGGCTCCAAGGATGGCTCGTCACGTTATTCGAGACGAGGGGGGTCGACCCTGCCCTCGCCGGCGGCGTGACGGCGGTCCTCGTCGTCGGACAGGTCGTCGGCGTGCTCGTCGTTCCGGCGTTCGCCGAACGGTTCGACCGGACCCGAGGGGCGATCGTGGTCTGTGGTTGCGTCGCCTGTCTCGGGATTGTCGGCCTCTTTTTCGAACCCGCCGTCGCGCTCCTGCTTGTCGTCCCGGTCGCGCTGGTCGGCCTCGGTATGGGCGGGCTCTCGCCGCTGATCCGGTCGATCCCCGTCGAGCTCGACGGGATCGGCGCGGCGCTGACCGGTACCGCCGTCGGACTCGTGTTCGCCGTCGGCGAGATCGGGGGGTTTCTCGGTCCCGTGATCATCGGCGCGCTCCGTGATGCGACCGGCTCGTTCGCACCCGGGCTCGCGCTGTGTGCGGTCGGCGCGCTCGTCGCCGCCGGGGCGGGAGCCGCGATGCGGGAACTGTGACTACCTACGGGCGAAACACCGTCGCCGAACCCGACGTACGCGTCACATGCTCCGCCGTCCGAGGATCCGGCGGGCTATCGCCGTAGCGGGCCGTGAGCGCCGCCGATAGCGCGTCCCGGACACAGACGCGCGCCGCGTTCCCGACTTTGGTTGCGCTGCCGGCGAACTCCGCGCGGCCGTCGGTCACCGGACAGCCGACAACGACCGCGTCACTCGTCGTTCCGGTACACGCCGCGAGCGCAGTGAGTGTCGCCGTCTTCGCCTCGACGGCCGTGGCGAGCAGCCCGGCCAACCCGCCATCAGTGAGCGGTGCCTCCGATCCCACGAGGAGGTTCACCGTTCCGGTTCCCGGCCGATCGCCACCCGTCTGGATCGTCGGCCGGTCGTCAGGGGAGTCACTCACCGGGAGCAACGCGGGGTTCGATAGTCCGGCTGTGACGGCGGCGGTTATCGGGCCGTATCGGGCTGCACGGGCGTGGCGCTGCTCGACGCCGGTCAAAAGCACTGGGCCGGCCGGAACCGAACCCAGCCGTTCGGCCGTGTAAGCGCTGAGATCCGTCCGGTCGAACCCGTCCGGCACAGTGAGGTTGTGGGCGGCGTCAGCGCTCGCGTAGCCGCCGTCGAAACCGTTTGAGAGCCACCGAGTGCCCGGACGCCGGACGGACAGTCGACCGGCCGTCCGTTCGAACTCGAACGTCATCGATCGTCGAGCGCCGAAAACAGCGCTTCGGTCGCTTCGCGGCTCCGGACGGCGATCCGAACGTGGCTTTCGAGCCCTCGAAACGTCGTCGCGTCCCGGAGAACGACGCCGCGTTCACGACACGCCGAGAGCAGATCGGCCACCGGCTCGTCGACGGCACACAGGACGAACGGGGCCTCCGAAGGCCGGACGTCGAATCCCCGGGCTTCGAGCCCTTCCCGGAGGTGCGTCCGTTCGCGCTCGATGCGGCGCCGCGTCCTCTCGACGAACTCCCGGTCCCGCATGGCGTGTGTGCCGACGGCGGCGGCGGGCCCGCCGACGGACCACGCCGGCCGGGCCGTCCGGAGCCGGTCGCCGAGGCGTCCGTCCGCAACGGCGAAACCGGCCCGGAGGCCGGGAAGCCCGAACAGCTTCGTGAGCGACCGGGCGACGACGACAGCCGGGTGTCCGGCGAGCGACGGCCGGTCCGTAAAGCCCAAGAACGCCTCGTCGGCCAACAGGACGGTGTCCGACGAGCCACACCGATCCGCAAACGACCGAAGCGCCGATCCGGAAGGGCAGTCGCCGGTCGGATTGTTCGGCGTACAGACGATCGCCATCGCGTACCCGGTCGGGTCGTGCCTGTGAAGCTCCTCGTGTGGGACGACGACTGCCTCGCCGCCCGCCAACTCGACTTCGCGGACGTACTCCCCGAAGGACGGCGCCGGAACGAGAACGCGGTCGTCGGGCGAGACCGTCACCCCGATCGCGAGCCGGATGGCCGCAAGTCCGCCCGGGGTCGGAACGACGTCCTCCGACGCACAGCCGACGTAGTCGGCCGCCGCCACACGGAACGCCGGATAGTCGTCGTTGGGGTAGGATCGGGCGGCCTCGAACGCCTCCCGGTAGACCGCACGCGTTCCCTCGGGGACGTGGGGATTGATGTTCGCGCTCAGATCGAGCACGTCAGGGTCGTCGCTCGACCCGTGTGGGACCCGACCCACGCTATCGACGCTGTCAGGGTCCATCCGTCACCCTCCCAGTCGCGAGGGCGGTCGCGACCGCCGCGTCGTCCGGCCGATTGACGTTGACCGCCAGCCGGGCGTCGTAGCTCACGCGGATCCTCTCGTCGTCGCGCTCGCCGACGACGTTCAGCCCGGTCGGCGCGAGTTCGACCCCTTCGTGTGTGCGGGTCGTGTCGACGCTGACGCCGAGGCGGCGCTTGAGCGCGGCCGGGACACAGACCGTCACCGCGCCGCCGTCGTAGGTGTCGATCGCGCGATCGACGGGTGCAGCAGCGAGCAGCGGAAGGTCGGCGACGACGGTGAGGACCGGGCGTCCGACGTGGTCGAGGGCGTCGGTCAGGTCAGCGACGTACCCCTCGCCGCCCGTCTCGATGATCCGAACCCGGCCGTCGAGGCGGCTGGTCGTCTCCCGGGTCCGTGGGGACGTGGCGGCGTAGACCGTCTCGACCCCGCTGGCCTCGAGCGCCCCGAGGACTCCGTCGATCATCGGCTCGCCGGCGATCGCGAACAGCGGCTTTTCGCCGCGATCGAGTCTGGTCCCCGCGCCGCCGGCCATCACGAGAGCGTCCACGCGATCACCCCCGCGTGAAGCCCGAGAACGCGTGCGAGCTCGTTCGTCGCGCCGAAGACGTCCCCGTTGATGCCGCCAAGGGTGCGGTCGGCCCACCGGAGTAGACCCACGGCGACGAGCGGGCCGACAGCGACAACGGCGATCCCGGTCGGGAACGGGACGACGACGAGCGCCGCCGGGAGCGCGGCCAGGGTCGGCCCGACGAGCAGCGGCGGGTCCACCCGCTCGGTGAAGCCCGATCCGAACCCCTCGTGGGCCGCGGTGCCGAGACAGGCGACGGTCGCCATCCCGAGCTTCGCGCCAACCTCGGCGGCAATGACGACGGCGACCGCCGCCCGGACAGGGAGTTCTCCGAGGCCGAGCGCGGCGAGAACGAGCCCCCCTACGACGGTCGCGACGGCGACGATCGCCCCGACGCCGGTTGCGGTGTCTTTCAGCGCGGTTCGGGCCGTGTCCGCGCCGTGGGCCGCCATCGCGTCCCCGACGTCGGCGACGCCGTCGAGATGCGGGATTCCGACGACGAGGACGAGAACGAGTAGGTACCCGAACGCGGCGGTCGGCGTCGGGAGTCCCGGAACGACGAACGGGAACGCCGCGAGCGCGCCGATAAAATACGCCACGAGCGGGAACGCGGCCGGGAACGCCCGGAACCGATCCCAATCGGCTTCCCCGGCGGGGACCGGCAGGCGGGTGAGAAACGCGCCGCCGCCGCGGACGCCCCCGGCGATCGTTTTCAAAGCCATCGGATCACCCCGACGAGGACTGCGGCGGCGTAGGCGATGAACGCACCCCGGCGAACTGCGGCGAGTGCCTCGTGACCGTCCGCGACCGTCGGATAGTCGGCGACGTCGTTGAGGACGTACGCACCGGGTTTTTCGAGCCGGACGTTCAGAGCGGCGGCGAGGGTGCCCATCGGCCATCCGGCGTTCGGGGACGCTGGTTTATGTGCGTATCGCCGGGCCCGAAACGGCGCGTCGGGGTCGCCCGCTCCGAGCCCGAGACACACCGCCGAGAGGCGTGCGGGAACGAACATGACGAGGTCGTCGAGGCGGGCGCTCGCCCAGCCGAACGGGCCGGGATAGCCGAGCATCGAGTCCATCGTGTTGGCGGCCTTGACGAAGGCCGCACCGGCGGCCGCCGCGGGGATCGAGACGAAAGACAGCGCGAGGAACGCCGAAAGCGGCGCAACGAGACCGTCCGAGAGGTTTTCGGCGAGGCTCTCGACGGCCGCGCTTCGGAGTAGTTCCGGCGACAGCGCGGAAGCATCCCTGCCGGCCAACGCGCGCAGCGATGACCGGGCAGCGTCGATCTCAGTTCCGCTTTCTTCGATGACTCTCCGGCCGGACACGATGAGCAACCGGAGACTCGAAGACACCCACAGGACGAGTCCGGCGGCGACCGGAGCCGCGAGCGGAACCGAGGCTCGCGCGACGGTCCACACGACGCCGTAGGCGAGGGCCGCGTATCCGACCGGGACCGCGACGGCGTAGACGGTTCCGGCGAGCCTCGGGACGCCGAGGCGGCGGTGTTCGAGCCACCCGATCGCTCGGCCGAGGAGCGCGACGGGGTGTGTGCCGGCCGGCGGCTCCCCGACGACGGCGTCGAGCACCGCAGCGAGCGCGACGGCGACGACGAGGGCGGTTCCCGGATCGGTCACGGCCCGGGCTCCCCAAGGGAAAGCGACGGAAGCGGCGTCGCGTCGACGTCGACGAAGCGGCCGCCGGCCGCCTCGATCCCGCCGTCCGTGTCGGGGTCGTCACCGACGTGGGTGAGATCCCGAGTATCGACGTCGAGTCGGCGTGCGATCGCCTCGAAAGCTCGCCGGTCGGGTTTCCGCCACCCGCAGCCGACGCTCGTGACGACCGCATCGAAGGAGCCGCGCAGGTCCGCACGGACGAGCGTCCGACCGACGAGTTCCGGGACGCTACAGTTCGAACAGAGCCCCACCGGGCCCCGTTCGGCCGCGGCCTCGATCGCCTCGTGTGCGCCCTCGCGGCGGCGGACCGTCGGATCGAAGGCGGCGACGACGGCCCGGCGGGCGGCGTTGTTCGGCGCGTCGACCCCCCGCGATGAGAGTGCAGCGGCGACGTGAGCCGGGAGCGGTACCTCCGCGCCCTCCGGCGCATCGATATGCATTTGGCGGTACGCGTCGCCGAAATCGGGCGGTACTGCCACGCCGCGTTCGCGAAGTTCGGCGGCGACCGCTTCGGCCGGATCCGCCGGCACCTCCGCCGTCACGAGCGTCCCGAAGAGGTCGAAAGAGACTGCCACGGCCGAGCGTACCGGGCGCTCCGACTTGAATCTCGCGGGATCGACGGACAGTGGAGCGCTGCGGCGGGCGACGGAATCGGAGGAGTCGGATTCAGACGGCTCGAAACACCCGTATCGTATCCCTCGACGTCGGTTCGTGGATCAGTTCCGCGAGCCCGAGCTCCCCAAAGACGGCGTTCCAGTCGCGGTGATACAGCGGGAACTCGCCGTCGACGTAGCTCACGGCGTCGTCGCCACGCCCCCGGTTCGGGCTGTTTCCCTCGTTTTCGGCGGTGATGAGCAGGTCGCCGGTGACGCGTGCCAGCGCCCCGAACACCCACTCGTCGTCAGGGTGGACATGCTGGAGCGTCTCGACCGAGTAGACGACGTCGAACTCGTCGTCGGGACGTTCGGGGAGGAAAGATTCGACCGAGGCGGTGTGAAACGTCCCCGTCTCGGCGAGTCGTGGGTAGTGTTCTTTCATCACCTCGAAGGCGTCACCGTTGATATCGATCCCGGTGAGGTTTTCGAACCCACGGTCGAGAAGCGTCGCGAGGTGTCGACCCGATCCGCAGCCGACTTCGAGTATCGCGGCGTCCTCGTCGACGTAGTGTGCGAGCACGTTCGCGAGCGTTTCGCTCACCTCGTTCGGCCCGATTTCGGCGTAGTACGCGGGCGAGAACTTCCCGTCGCGTTCGGCCCAGTCGCGGCGGACGTCGTCCGGATCCATGCGTGGCCCGAAGGTCGTGACAGTATAAATACTCCCGTATCGACGCCTTCAGCGCGTTCGTTTGATCCCGTCGCGTTCCCGGTGGTTCCGTCCGACGGAAGTCAGTGCCGCCTGGCGATCGATCGAACGACCGCTCCGCGGCGGTCCCGGAGCGTACTCATTCGATCCAGTATCGTCGACAACACCGGAAACGGTGTTTCCAGCGATCGATACAGGTATTCCTGCAGCGACGTTTGGTCGTACCGACGTCCCGCCCGGCGGTTTTCGCTGTGGATCCGCTCTTGACGATCCTCGAGAAGTTGTCGACACTCCGTCGTCGCGCGGCTGAGATCCGCCTCGTGTTCGAGGAGTCCCTCGAAGGATCGCTGCGGGAGATTTCGAGGGGTGGTCCGCTCGAGCAACGGGTCAAACTCGTCGAGGCGCGTCCCCGCGTCGACGACGGAACGTCGTTCGACCGCGAGCGTTTCGAGATGTTGCTCCCGCTCCCGTTTCGAGGTCGACGCCTGTTCTACCAACATCCCCTGGATCGGGCGTGTGAACTGCGCGCCGTCGACGACCGCGGCCGCGAGTTCGTCGCCGAATTCGGCGGCGATGCTCTCGTCGATGGTGTCGCCGTACACCGAATCGTACCCCGGGACGGACATCACCGTGTCGCGGTACCGACTCCGAACCTGATCGAGGCGATCGGTGTCGCTTCGGCCGCCGCTGATGACTTTGACGTTCGTCCCGGCCATCGGGCCGGCGCTCGAGCCGGAAGGAACGGACATCGCCGCGACGTCCTCGGCGAAGGACTCGAATGCGTCCCGTTCGGCCGCAGTGAACTCACGTTCGTCATCGAGTTGGTCGATGGCGCTCTTTATATATCCGCCGGCGAACATCGCGCCGGCGATCCACTCGCGATTGCAGATGCCGTACAGGAACTGCCCGACCACCGGATGCAGGACGCTCGAAACGGCGCCGAGCAGTTGGAGGAGCCAGACCGGAGCGAATTTCGGAAACAGAAAGACGGCGAGGAGGGCTCCGATGATCGATATCCCGCCGTGAACGGTGGCTGATGGAGTTCTTCCCGACAATCGATCGTTCAGCATACCCCCAGTTTGGGACTCGTTGACAATAGCATTGAGGGTGGACACACCGTTTCGGGAGCGTTCTACATCCAGTGTAAACGGTTAACTCCCCTGACCTCCCGCGTACGGACGATGAAGAACGGTTCGGTTACCCAACGACGGATCGCTACCGGCGCCGGGCTCTGGCTTCTTTTGTATCTGGGGGTCTCCACTACGTTCCTCGGGCTCTTTTCGTTCACCCGATCCGCGCCGGCGGCCGGGGGTTCAAGCGTCGCCACCGCGTTCGCCCTCGGCGCGGTCGTGACCGCGCTTGGGCTGTTGGCCGTCGTGATTGACCGACTGCTTTTCACTCGGGAACCGACCGGGTTCCTAACCCGCCAGTCGGTCTGGGTCGTGGCGCTCGTCGTTCTGACGGTCGTCGCGACGGCGGTCGTCCTCGTATTCGTCACCGTTACGCCGGGGAACGCAGTCCTGTTCGGCATCACTGTCGCGCTTCCGACGACGATGGCCCTGTTCGCCGCCGTCAACTTCGTGCGCTATCGCTCGATGGAGTATCGGCCCCGGGAATAGCCAGTTCCGTTCTACGTGGCCGTGGAAACGATTTTTATGACGTCGCCCTCGGTGAGTTCGTGACTCTCGCCGATGCGGCGGTTCGCCCGCGCGTCGACGGCGTGAAGATACCCCTCCCCGATGTCCGAGTGGACGGCGAACGCGAGATCGATCGGCGTCGCGCCGGCTGGTAGCAAAAAGGCGTCCGGAAGCGTGTTCCCCCGACCGTCCGTCCAGTGTGTCTCGTTTTGGACCGGATACACTGTGATCCGATCGAGAACGTCGTACACCGCCTCGTCGAGTGCCGCCTGGACGCCGGTTCCGCCCCACTGTTCGAGGACTGATCGGATCCGATCGAGGCCGTCGCGCTGTGCATCGGAGACCCCTTCGACGATGTCGAATTTCTCGTCGCCGGGGTCGTACTCCACGATCCCGGCGTCGGCACCGTTCCGCAAGGCGAGTTCCCCCTCCGCCGTACACGGGACGACGCGGTCGGCCGCCCCCTGGAGGCGCTCGATGTTACCCTCCGGGGCGATGTCAGCCTTGTTCGCCACGACGACGATCGGCTTCGTCCGGACGCGGAGCAGTCGGGCGAGCGCCTCGCGGTCGTCGTCCGTCCAGGCCATCGGGTCAGTCTCGTACTCGAGTTCCCTGAGGACGGCTGCCACGTCGTGTTCGCTTGCACCGACCCCGGTCAGCGTGTCCGTCAACGTCTCCTCGAAGTCGAATTCCGGGGAACGGGACTGTCGTTCGATCGTCTCCCAGTTGCGGTCGATGATGCTTGCGAGCCACAGGTCCATCTCGCGTTCGACGAACCGGACGTCATCGACGGGGTCGTACGATCCGGGTTCGACCGGTTCGCCCTCCTCGTTCGTGGCTCCCGAGGCGTCGACGACGTTGAGAATCACGTCCGCGTTCGTCAACTCGTCGAGGAACTGGTTGCCGAGCCCTTTCCCCTCGTGGGCTCCCGGAACCAGTCCGGCCACGTCGAGCAACTCGATCGGAACGTAGCGCTTGCCGTCGTGACAGTTCTCCGCGTCACACCGCGAGTCCAGATCGAGACAGGGACACCCGGTTCGAACGTGGCTCACGCCGCGGTTGGCGTCGATCGTCGTGAACGGGTAGTTACCGATATCCACATCGGCCCTCGTGGCGGCCTTATAAAACGTCGACTTGCCGGCGTTGGGCTTGCCGGCGAGGGCGACCGAAAGCATACCACGGCTACCGGAGGCACGCGTATATGTGTCCCGGAACCCATCGAACCGCTATCGATCGTCGTCGGGGTCTGAGCCGGTCTCCGATTCCGCCTCCGTGATGACGGCCGCGATACCCGATCCGTCGTCCCGGCCGTTCGTTTCGTCGGAGCCCCACTCGATGTCGCTGTCCTCGATCGGTCGCACGGCCGGTTTGGACGCCATCTCCGGGACGGAGAGGCTTCCCTCGCCGAGCGGGACGACCGCCGGCTTCGGGGCGGCGGTGTCGTCTTTCGGTCCGGATTCCCCCGATTCGCCCCCTGGCTCCGCGTCGCTCGGACCGTCACCGGGTCCTCCGGTGTCCTCGGGAGCCGGTTTCGTTTCGGGGGCAGAGGGCTCCTCGAAGGTTATCCCCCCGCGGGCCCGGATCGTTCCGTCGACTTCTGCGGCCTCGGAGAGGACACACCCCTCACAGGCGATATCGCCGCGGACGACGACACCCGGTTCGATCCGCACGTCCCCGCCGCGGGTCGTCACGTCCCCGTGAACGACGGTTCCGCGGCCGACCTGGATCGGGCCTTTCGAGCGGAGACTGCCGAACACCTCGGTGTCGCTCCCCACGTCGATCTCGGCGGCCCGGATGTTGCCGTGGAGCCGACAGCCGTCGCCGATGGTCGCCGGCGTCGAAACGCGCCAGGCGTCGTCGGAGACGCGCGACCCGCGTGGGATGCGCGCCGGGTCGGCCTCCCGGTCGCTCGAGAACGCCGCCGTCGCGACCTCCTCGGCGGCCTCCTCCTCGCCGATCCGCAGCAGGTGAGAGAGGTAGACGAACAGAAAGACGATCGTCGGCATCGGGTTTCTGATAACGATCCAGCCGTTGGCTTCGAACCCCTGGTCGATGTCGACGTCGTCACCGATATCGAGGTCACCGGAGACGATGAGTTGGCCGGTGATGTGGACCCGCTCGCCGAGATACGCGTCGTTCCCGACGAGAACGTTGCCGTCGACTTCACACCACATGTCGAGCCGACAGTCACCGTCGGCCTCGATATCGCCGCCGAAACTGACGCGTTCGCCGGCCACGACGCCTGCGCCTCGGACCCCGAGTTCGATCTCGCTTTGCCCGCCGACCAGGACGTCGCCGTCGGTGACGAGGTCGTGTTCTTCCACGTGAGTCCCGTCCGGGATCACGAGTTCTTCGAGTGGATCCGAACCGAACACGGTCTATCTGTGTTCGCCGCGTGTCTTAATCTCTCCGGCGGTGTCTGACGCAGGTCCGACGCCGATCACGGCCGAGCCGCTCTCGTGGCGCTTATATCCGAGAGCGGCCAACGCCGGGCATGACCGTTCTCTCGTTCGATCAGGAAGGTGTCGACGTCGTCTACGAAGGTACCGAGTTCCGCATGGAAAAGGAACTCATCGAGGAGGCGACTCAAAAGAGCTACCCGGACGTGACCGATCACGAAGTGCTCCAGATGATCGAGGACGATCCCTCGCTGTCGGGTGAGCCGCGACGGATCGCCGAGATACTCGCGTGACGGCCGGCCGGGGTGTCCCGGGGCTGTTCTCCGGCGAGCGACAGCTATAATTGAGCGCGCCCGAACAGTAGCGTATGGACGCCGCCGACCTGCGATCGGAACTCGGCCACGATTCGTTCGTCTCCGCCGGGGGGACCGCCGCCGCGTACGGCCTCATACTCCTCGGGATGACGGTGCTGCTTTTCGGAATCCCGTACCTGATCTTCCTCCTGTTCTGAGGCGAATCACATCCCATCGGCGTCTCCGTATCCGATGGCAGCCATACTGTCCCGACGAGCGGCGCCGCGTGTTCAGCCGACGGATTCGTGATCAACCCGCTTCCGAGTTAGCTGAATTAACCCGCTACGCCCCCGTCCGCAACGAGCGGCGCAGTTCGCGGAGCGGACACACGGCGTCAACGGGAGCGAAGCTCTCCTTTGCACATCAGAACGCTTCGCGTTCTGAGGACGCAGTAGGGAGGGGATACAGCGTTCACGAGAGCAAGCTCTCGTGCAGCCCATCAGAAACGCAAGCGTTTCTGAGGACGTCCCCGGACGGAGCTCTCCGGTGTGCGAACGGATCGCTCTGTGATTCGTCCACGCCGTCACAGAGGCGCTTGCACTCCGGTCCATGAAGGTATACCGGTGCCAGCCGGGGGCTGGAACCGTGATGGCAACTGCTCATCGTCCCGGCTTAGAGTCCGACGAAAAGGACGGTCGAGACGGACCCCGCTGTCACCACCGATTCGGAGTGGGACGCTCCGAATCGACGCCTGCGGAGACTACGCTCCCTGCGTGGACTGTCGACGCAAGCCGACCGTCCGGCAAAAAAAGCGTCGCGGAACCGAGAGACCCCACCCGCAGCGAGCGCGTCGACGCGAGCAGGATGGGGTAGTTCACAGGAGTGCGTTTCAGTTCCGATCGCTTGCTCGGCGTCGGAGCTCGGAGCCCGAAACGACGGATCGGGAACACGACCAGTTCGGCACCGACGAGGACCGCCGTGTCGTTGCCCGTCACATCGCATGTGAGGCCACGGTACGCCCACAGAGACGGGACCGCAAGCGAGACAGCCAGAACCCGCCGATGCCGACGCGAGGGACTCACCGTCAGGGGACCCGTCCGACGGCCGCCCCGGCCCGACTCCGGTCGAATCGAAGCCATCCATCACCGAGAGACGGACGACCGGGAGACCCTCCGTTGAACAGCCCCGGCCCGCTCGGAGCGGTGAGACCCCCGCGGACGGCGACGAGGCATCGCGAATAGCAGTCGCTCGCCCGTCCGAAACAGCCGGTATCAGGCGAACGTCTTCGAGACCTCGTCGGACTCGTCCTCGGTCTGTTGGATCTTCCGCCAAGCGCCCTCGAAGTCCTCGGTCCTGACCTCGACGCGGTCGTCACGGATCGCGTACATGCCGGCTTCCGTGCAGACGGCTTTGATTTCGGCACCGGACGCGCCCGCTGCGAGGTCGGCCAGTTCCGCGAAGTCGACGTCGTCGGAGACGTTCATCCCGCGGGTGTGGATCTCGAAGATCATCTCGCGGCCCTCGAAGTCCGGCTTCGGCACCTCGATGAGTCGGTCGAAGCGGCCGGGCCGAAGGATGGCGCGATCGAGCATGTCGAAGCGGTTCGTCGCCGCGATAATCGAAATTTGGCCGCGGTCCTCGAAGCCGTCCATCTCGGCGAGCAGTTGCATCATCGTTCGCTGGACCTCGGCGTCGCCCGACGTTTTCGACTCCGTCCGCTTGGCGGCGATCGCGTCGATCTCGTCGATGAAGATGATGGCGGGTTCGCGCTCGGCCGCGAGTTCGAAGAGATCGCGGACGAGGCGTGCCCCCTCGCCGATGAACTTCTGGACGAGTTCCGAGCCGGCCATCTTGATGAACGTGGCGTCGGTTTGATTGGCGACGGCCTTCGCGAGCATCGTCTTGCCGGTCCCCGGCGGGCCATGCAGGAGAACACCGGTCGGCGGATCGATGCCGACTTTCTCGAACTGTTCGGGGTTCACGAGCGGGTCCTCGACGGCCTCTCGAACCTCCTGGATCTGGCTTTCGAGCCCGCCGATGTCGGCGTAGGTGACCTCGGGGCGTTCGGCGATTTCCATCGCCTGTGCGCGCGAATCGGTTTCCGAGTCGAGGACGGTCTGGATCGCGAAGGAGTCGTTTATTGCGACCCGGTCGCCGGCTTCGAGACGGTCGTACAGCCGGGGGGAGACGTCGGTCAGGACCTCCTGGTTGTTGCCGTGCTGTTTGAGAAGAACCTGATCGTCCGTCAGCTCCTCGACGGTCGCGAGATACAGCGAGGACGTTTTCAGCGCCTCGTTTTCCTTCTGGAGATCCGAGACCTCCTCGCGGAGATCGGACTGACGGTCCCGTGCGATCTCGAGTTGGTTCGAAAGTTCGTCGTGAACCTGTGAAACGTCGACGTAGTGCTCCCTGAGTGCGGCCAACCGCTCGTCGGCCGACATGTCCGGATCGAGGTTGAGTGTCGGCCGGTCCGGGAGCGAGGGGCTATGCGACATTATCGATGGTAGTGGCCCGAGATTAAAAGTCCCTTTGGGTGGGGGAGATGTTTGCGTTATACGTTACCAAACGGGTCCGACCTCGCGGGTTATATCAGCGACCCGAACTCCTCGAGCATCGCGTCGTAACGCTCGATGGCCGCCTCGACCGGCTCCGGTGAGGACATATCGATCCCGGCGGTTTCGAGCAGTTCGAGGGGGTACCCGCGAGATCCGGATCGGAGGAACTCCCGGTAGTCCGCGGCCGCCCCCTCGCCCTCGGTCGTGATGCGATCGACGATGGCGTTCGCCGCGCTGATTCCCGTCGCGTACTGGTACACGTAGTAAGCCCGATAGAAGTGCGGGATGCGCATCCATTCGCGGGCGATTCGGTCGTCGACGGCGGCCGGTTCGTAGTAATCGTTCTTCAGCCCCCGGTAGAGCGAATCCAGTCGGTCCGGCGTCAGCGCCTCGCCCTCGCGTTCGAGTTCGTGGGCGCGATGCTCGAAGTCGGCAAACATCGTCTGTCGGAACAGCGTCGCCCGGAACCGTTCGAGATACTCGTCGAGGACGTGTCGGCGGAACCGGTCGTCCTCGACGGTATCGAGCAGGTGCCGGGTCAAAAGCGCCTCGTTGACCGTCGAGGCGACCTCGGCGACGAAGATCTCGTACCCGGAGTAGACGTAGGGCTGTTCGTCGCTCGTCAGTTCGGAGTGCATCGAGTGGCCCAACTCGTGGGCCAGGGTGTACATCGAGGCGATGTCGTCCTGATAGTTCATCAGGATGTACGGCTGGCTGTCGTACGTGCCGCCGCTGTAGGCTCCCGACTGTTTGTTCTCCGTCTCGTAGACGTCGACCCACCGCGAGTTCAGCCCCTCCGCCATCCGATCGCGGTAGGCGTCGCCGAGCGGTGCGACGGCGTCGATCACGTGCTGTTTCGCCCGATCGTACCCGAGTTCCGGGCTCTCACCGTCGGCAAGCGGGGCATAGAGATCCCACATCCGAAGTTCGTCGACGCCGAGCGCGTCGCGTTTCAGTTCGGCATGGCGGTGTAACACGTCGAGATTCCCGCCGACAGTGTCGACGAGCGTCTCGTACACGTCGACGGGGACGTTTGGACCGTCGAGTGCGGCCTCGCGCGCCGACTCGTAGTGTCGGGCGGCCGCCAGTTTCTCGTCGGATTTGACGCTGTTTTTGTACGCGGTCCCGATGCTGTTTCTGTACGTCTCCCACTCGTCGTAGAAGGCCTCGTACACCCGACGGCGAAACGCCCTGTCGGTGTGTTTCTGGAACTTCGTGAACTTCGATAGCGTGATGCGGCGCTCGCCGCCGTCGGGGCCTTCAACTGCGGGGAATTCCATGTCGGCGTTTGTCAGCATGTTGTACACGTCGCCGGCCGCGCCGGTCACCTCGCTCAGCTCGGCGAGCAACGACTCGATCTCCGCCGAGCGGGTGTGGGGCTTCATCCGCAACGTGTCATCGAAGTAATGATCGTACGTTTCGAGCGCCGGTTCCTCGTCGGCGAAGGCGGCGAGTGTCCCCCGATCGACCGCTTGCAGTTCCGGTTCGATGAAACTCGCGGCGCTGGATGCGTCGGCGGCGAGCGACTGCGATCGGGCCGTAAGCGCCTGATACTGCTGGTTCGTCGTGTCCTCGTCGCGGCGCATCCTGGCGTAGGCGGCGACGTTCGAAACCTCGCGCATGATCGTCTCCCGGAGCTCCAGAACCGCCGCCAGTGTCTCGGCGCTCTCCGTGACGCGGCCCTCGTAAGCCGCTAGGTCGTCAATCCGGGCGGCGACGGTCTCGTAGGCCGCCTCCCACTCGTCGTCGTCGGCGAACAGATCCGTCAGGTCCCACGTGTACTCCTCGGCGACCTCGCCCCGGTCGGGTACCGTACTCATGGACGCCGGTACGGGCGACGCCGCCCTAAACCCGTCGTCACCGATCGGAGCTCGGGTCCGCGCCTCGTTGCGGCCACTCAGCAGGATCCGGCGTCAACGCGCCAGCCGTTTTGGCGGTCGCGAGCCTGTGTCGCCGCCGGGCCTCGAAGATCTCCCGGGCATCGGCGAGCGCCCGACCGTCGCGTTCAAATTCGGTGTCCGGATAACGGACGTCCAAGAGAACGAGCGGTTCGGGGGCGGCAGGGGCGATTCCCTCGGGCCCCGAAAGCGGTTCAGTCGCCAGCGCGTGCGAGACGAACTCCGGGTTGCGGCCGCCACGCGCGACAGCCTCGACGACGGAGACCAGCCGGCGGACGAGTTGACGTGCGAAACCGCCGGCGCGACAATCGATCGCGAGGAACTCGCCCGCCCGGTCGAGAGACACCGAGACGGCCCGCTCGGTCCCGTCGGTGTCGGACGTGAAGTTGTGGAAATCGTTCTCGCCGGAGAGTCGTCTGCCGGCCTCGCGTGCCCGACGGTCGTCGACCGTCCTCTCGGGAGCGTACAGAAAGTACCGGTATCGGCGTTCGGTCGCGTCGTGGGTCGCGTGGAACCGCTCGGAGGTGTCGGCGCTCGCCCACGCCCGGATCGAAGCCGGCAGTTCGCTGTTGAACGCGCGGGGCGAAAGCCACTCGGGCGCGTCGATAGCGACGGTCTGGGCCCGAGCGGAGACGCCGGCGTCGGTTCTGCCCGCGGCGGAGTACCCCGCGGGCGATCCGTCGCGGAACTCGACGCCGAGTGCCCGAAGCCCCTCGAAGATCGAATCTTCGATCGTATCGCCGTGTGGCTGTCGCTGGAACCCCCGGTATTTCGTCCCGTCGTATGCCACACGGAGCGCGCGCATGTCGGAGCCGATACTCGCGGGGCGAGTATAAAGGATCACACTATCGGGGCCGGTCCCGGGCGGGACGGCGGGCGTCGTCCCCCGTCCGACGATCAGGGATCGTCGGCGGTTTCATTGCCGGCGCCGTCGCTCCGGACGACGAGCAAAAGGACGCCGAGAAAAAGGGCCGTAATGAGGACCGGGCCGAGCGGGCCACCCCCCTCAAGCAGCAGGATCGTCACGTAGGGAAGCCCGACCGCGAGCCCGAGGGCGATGACGAGTGCCGTTTTCATCTCCATACGGACGCCTGTTCACCCGCTCGCATACGTCTTTCCCGGTTCGGAGCGACCGCCGTCCCCGCCGATCGGCCGTGCACCGGGGAACTCAACAACCCTTAATAGGCTGACTTCCCAACCTCATCACGATACAGACCGCATGAGTGATCCATGGATCGCCGTCGGCGCGCTGGCGCTTGTGGGGCTTGCCATACCCCTCTCGATGATCGTCGTCTCGAGCCTGCTTCGCCCCAGCGTGCCCGAACAAGGAAAACGCGCTATCTACGAGTCCGGCGAGGTTCCGACGGGAGATACGCGCATCCGTTTCAACATCCAATACTACATGGTGGCGCTGCTGTTCGTCGTCTTCGATATCGAGACGGTGCTCATCTTCCCGTGGGCGCTGATCTACAGCGACGCAGTCGCCGAGTTCGGCCTCCGGCCGGTGTTGGGGCCGATGCTCGTCTTCCTTGCGATCCTCACCATCGGCCTCGGGTGGGCGTGGCGTAACGGAGCCGTTCGCTGGATCAAGAGCGAACGTGCGGAGATCAAGACCCAATTATGAGCAGCGAAAGCGAGAAACTCCACGACACAGTCTCGACGCAGGATGCCCGGATGGGCGACGGCGTCGACAGCCGGTTCAACTCGAAGCTCCGGGAGGCGTTCGGATCGACTCCCTTCATCCTCACCAAGTTCGATCAGTTCATGAACTGGGTGCGGGGGAACTCGATGTTCATGCTGCAGTTCGGAATCGCCTGCTGCAGCATCGAGATGATACACAGTTACGCGATCAAACACGACCTGGATCGCTTCGGCGCCGGCGTCCCACGGGCGTCGCCGCGGCAGGCGGACGTGATCATCGTCCCCGGGACGATCGTCTCGAAGTTCGCGCCCCGAATGAAGCGCGTGTACGACCAGATGCCGGAACCGAAGTTCGTCGTCGGGATGGGGTCGTGTACCATCTCCGGCGGCCCGTTCCAGGAGGGGTACAACGTGATCAAGGGCGCCGAGGAAGTCATTCCCGTCGACATCCACGTCCCCGGCTGTCCGCCCCGCCCGGAGGCGCTCATCTACGGGATCGCCAAGCTCCAAGAACGGATCCAAAACGGCGAGACATCGCCGGTGACGGTCAAACCGTACGAACTCGAGGAGTTCGGGGACCTCGAACGCGACGAGTTGGTGCAACATCTCGCCGACGAGATCGACGAGGAGGACCTCGTCATGCGGTACAACTGGGCTGATTCGCCATGAGCCTGGAGGAACCCCGTCGGCCGGACGTCGGCGAAACGGACGATGGGACCGTCGATTACGACGAACTCGAAGCGCTGTTGGGCGAGGCCGCGCTCGACCGCGAGGAGCACGTCAACGCGCCCGCCTTCGTCGTCCGGCCGGACGAGGTCCAGGAGGCGTTGTCGGCGCTTCGCGAGGAGGCCGGCTTCGATTACCTCTCGAACGTCACAGCTCAGGAGTACGACGACCGCTACGAGTCGATCTATCACCTCAAAAAGTACGACGACCCGACACAGGAGGTCGGCGTCGTCGTCCCGGCACCGAAATCCGACCCCGTCAGCCGGACCGCAGAACCCGTGTACCGAACCGCTGACTGGCACGAGCGGGAGGCCTACGACCTCGTCGGGATCGAATACGAGGGCCACCCCGACATGCGCCGGATCCTTTTGCCCGAAACCTGGCAGGGCCACCCGCTTGGGAGCGATTACAACCCGGAGAAGCCGCAAGTCGTCCCGTTCCGCGAGCACGCGAACCCCCTGCAACCGGACACGCGCGGCGAGGGTGCCGAATCCGACACGATGTTTCTCAACATCGGGCCCCACCACCCGGCGACCCACGGCGTCCTCCACGTGAAGGCCGTTCTCGACGGCGAGCAGATCGCCGACGTCGAGCCCGACATCGGCTACCTCCACCGCTGTGAGGAGCAGATGTGCCAGCAGTCGACGTATCGCCACCAGATCATGCCGTACCCCGACCGCTGGGACTACGTCTCGGCGGGCATCCTCAACGAGTGGGCCTACGCCCGTGCCGCGGAGGACATGGCCGACATCGACGTCCCGGAGTACGCACAGGTCATCCGGACGATGTCCGCCGAGCTGTGCCGGATCGCGAGCCACATGCTCGCTTTGGGTACGTTCGCTTTGGACGTCTTCGGCGACTTCACCGCCGTCTTCCAGTACGCCTTCCGGGACCGGGAAGTCGTCCAGAACATCCTCGAGGATCTGACCGGCCAACGGCTCATGTTCAACTACCTCCGCCTCGGCGGGGTCGCGTGGGATCTCCCCGAACCCCGCGAGCAGTTCTTCGAGAAGATCCGGGACTTCCTCGACGGCCTCCCGGAGAAGACGACGGAGTATCACAACCTCATCACCTCGAACGAGATCTTCCAGGTCCGCTGTGTCGACACCGGCGAACTCCCGCCCGAAGTCGCAAAGCAGTACGGCGCGACGGGGCCCGTCGCCCGCGGCTCGGGTGTCGACATCGACCTCCGGCGCGACGATCCCTACGGGTACTACGAGGAGCTCGATTGGGACGTTATCACCGAGGACGGCTGTGACAACTACAGCCGCGTCCTCGTCCGGATGCGCGAGGTCGAGGAATCCGCGAAGATCATCGAGCAGTGCGTCGATCTGCTCGAAAGCTGGCCCGAAGACGACCGGGAGATCCAATCGAACGTCCCGAGGACGCTGAAACCCGACGCCGATACCGAGGTGTACCGCGGTGTCGAGGCTGCGAAGGGCGAACTCGGTATATATATGCGCTCGGACGGCACCGCAAAGCCCGCCCGATTCAAGATCCGCAGCCCGTGTTTCTGTAACCTCCACACGCTCCGGGAGATGACCGAAGGCGAGTACATCCCCGACCTGATCGCCTCGCTCGGCAGCCTCGACATCGTCCTCGGGGAGGTCGATCGGTGATGTCGATCGCCGCCCTGCAGGGCGCGCCGCTTCCCGAACGGATCGTCGAAATACTCCCGTTCGGATCGGGGCCGCTTGGGACGGCGATCGCGGCGCTCATCGGTGCTGTGATCGTGGGCTCGTTGATGATGACGATGACGGCCGTCGCCGGGCCGTGGGCCAAACGAAAGGTGACCGCGGCGTTCACCGACCGGTACGCGGTCAACCGACTCGGTCCCTACGGCCTCTTTATTATCGTCGCCGACGCGGTCCGGCTCCTCTCGAAGGAACTCATCGTTCCAGAGGGCGTCGATCGGCCGGCGTGGGACCTCGCGCCGGTCGTCCTCGCGTTCTCGGCGCTTTTGGGGTTCGCCGTCATCCCGATGGGGAGCGGCATCCACCTCGCGGACCCCGAGGTCGGTCTCGTGTTCGTGTTCGCGATCGCGTCGATCGCCTCGCTGGGGCTCGTGATGGCCGGCTACGCCTCGAACAACAAGTACTCGATGCTCGGCGGGCTTCGAGCGGTCGCACAGAACCTCGCCTACGAGATCCCGCTCATCCTGATCGCCGTCTCCGTCGTGTTGTTCGCCGGATCGCTGCAGATGAGCGAGATCGTCGCCGCGCAGGCTGAACCCCTCGTCACCGTTGCCGGCTTCTCGATCCCGACGTGGTACGCCTTCGTCAATCCCTTCGCGTTCGTGCTGTTCATCATCGCGAACCTGATGGAGGTCGGACGCAACCCATTCGACATCCCCGAAGCGCCGACGGAGATCGTCGCCGGCTACCAGACGGAGTACTCAAGCGTCTACTTCGTGTTGATCTACCTCGGCGAGTTCCTGCATATCTTCCTCGGCGGCGCGATCATCGCGACGCTGTTCCTCGGCGGCCCGGCCGGCCCCGGTCCCGAAAGCATCGGGATCGTGTGGTTCATCGCAAAGATCTGGGCCGTCTACCTGTTCACCCAGTGGGCGCGGTCGGCGCTGCCGCGGCTTCGCATCGACCAGTTGATCGAGGTCGGCTGGAAGGGGATGCTCGTCCTCGCGCTCGCGAACCTCGTACTCACCGCGGTCATAGTTGGAGTGATAGCCTGATGATCGGAATGCTCAAATCGATGGCGACGACGATGAAACACGCCCTGGACGGCGAGAAGTTCACCGTCCAGTATCCCGAGG
>CAZOFL010000011.1:0-36454 GCA_964579035.1 uncultured Natronomonas sp.
GCCAGTCCCTTCTACGTTCATTTTGTTTGTTATGTCTACTCATGCTTTTATAAAACTTCGCGCGTCCTTAGGTGTCGATTAGTAATCTACACCGGTTCCTACCGGAGCTGTCGCGTAAAATAAAGCCAAAGTTACTGGCTGATCGCGACTGATCGCCGGCTCAGAGTCGGCTCTCGATACCCTCTCCGATCGCGTCGAGTTCGACCTGCTCGTCGTCGACGAACACGCTCGGCGTTCCGCTTACGCCCCACTGTTCGCCCCGTTCGCGGTCGGCCTCGACCACATCGCGGTACGCTCCCTCGTCGGCGGCCGTCCGAGCCTCGCTTCCGACCCCTGCGACGTCTTCGGCGACCGATTCGATAGCGTCGAGCGAGTAGTCTCCTTGGTGCTCGTAGATGTTCGATGCGAACGTCCAGAACGCCTCGTTACCGGCCTCCTCGAAGACGGCCCGGGCCGCCCCCGGCACCTGGTACGACCACGTCTCATCGACCGGGATCGGGAAGTCGGCGTGGAGATACCGGACATCACCCGGTTCGACGTACTGTTCGACGATAGCCGGCGTCGCCCGGAGTTTGAACTGCCGACACGATGGACAGGCGAAGTCCTCGTAGACGGTGACCGTGACCGGTGCCGACTCGTCGCCGAGCGCCGGGCGATTCCCGTCGTCTATCTCTCCGAGTTCCGCGCTGGAGTCGCCGTCCGAACAGCCGGCGAGAGCCGTCGCGGCTGCGGCGCCGCCGACGGCGAGAAACGCCCGCCGGGATGTCGAATCGTCCATACGGCCACTACGGCAGGAGCGTAATTAAGCGTCCGGATCCCGATCCAACTCCCTGCCCGGCTTGCCTTCGGCGGGTCGACCGGTGACTGCCGATAAAACAAAACGGCCCGCCGATGTTGGCACACGAACGATGGGAACAGACGACGTTACTCGACCCGAGAGTCGACAGAGACGGAGGTCCCGAAGATGAAAGACGCTATCAGAACCAACTTCGACGGGAGTCCCGACGCCTACGCCCAGTACGAACGACGGACAGGACGGTTCGAAACTCTCGCGGAACGGCTGATCGACACGATGGCCGACCGGGCGGCTTCCCCGATCGGCGTGACACTCGACGCCGGAGCGGGGTCGGGAATCAGCACCGGCGTACTGGATCGGCACGGACTCAAACCCGTTGCGGCCGACCTCAGTCGGGGCATGCTGTCGGTGAATCCGGCTCCGAACCGCGTCCAGTGTGACTTCGACGCACTCCCGTTCGTCGCCGACGCGTTCGACGCCGTCGCGTTTACCGCGTCGCTGTTTTTGACGCCCGAACCACAGCGTGCCGCCAGCGAGGCACGCCGAGTGCTCCGGGCGGGTGGCGTTGTCGGAGCCGTCGCGCCGCTTGGGTGGACGACGGACGACGGCGCCGACGTGTTCGCACCGTTGTCCCGTGAGTCACGATCACCTGCCGGAGCGGAAGCGGTCGAAACGGCACTCCGTGCGTCGTTTACCGTCGAAACCGGTACGTGGTCGTTCCCGACGACCGCCGCGAACTTGCGGGCGTTTCACTCGATTCCGGCGATGTCCGCCCGGTTGTACCCCCGCCTCGACACCGGAGAACGGATCAGTCGGGCGCGGACCCTACTCGCGGATATCGACGGGCCGCTCGAACAGCGCTGGCGATGGTTCGTGGGCACGTAGGCTGATTCAGGTCGGTCACGCGGCACCGTGTTCACCATCCCGTTCCCCGTTCCGGAGCTTTTAAACGACTCGCTGGCGGATGTACACGCAATGTCTTTTGAGGAACTACTGAACGATCCGGTGATTCAGAAGTACCTCCACGAGCTCGTCGGACCGACGGGGATGCCCGTCGCCGCCGCGCCGCCGGATGGCGAGGTCACCGACGAGGAGCTCGCGGAGGAGTTGGGCCTCGAACTCAACGACGTGCGCCGGGCGCTTTTCATTCTGTACGAGAACGATCTGGCGTCGTATCGACGCCTTCGGGACGAGGATTCGGGGTGGCTCACATACCTGTGGACCTTCGAGTACGAGACGATTCCCGAGCAACTCGAAGCCGAGATGCGCCGCCTGCTCGAGGCGCTCGAACAGCGGAAACAGTACGAGGAAGAAAACGAGTTCTATCTCTGTGGGCAGTGTCAGCTTCGCTTCGAGTTCGGCGAGGCGATGGAGTTCGGCTTCGAATGTCCCCAGTGTGGGGGCCAACTCGAGACGATGGATAACGACCGCCTCGTCGGGGCGATGGAGATGCGTATCGAGGAGTTGAGCGAGGAACTGAACGTGGACACCGACGCCGTCGACGGGGCCGTGGACGCCTGATGGTCGTTCTCGCAACCAAAGTGTACGTCATGGGCGAGGGCCGACGTAGGGCGATGGATTCGCTCGAATCACTGGTCGAAAACGAACTCGGAGACCTCGACGTGGAGTTCACCGTCGGGCTCCGTGACGACGAGTTCCCGTCGGTGACGGTGACGGGCGAAGACGCCCCCGTCGCCCGGAACTTGCTGGAGGCCGAGTGGGGTGCGGTCACGCCTCACCGGGAGGCCGGCGAAACCTACGTCGGAACGCTCGAATCGTGGGACGACGACGGGTTCGTCATCGATGCGGGCGAGGACGTTCGGATCCCGGCCGATGAGCTAGGGCTCGGCCCCGGAACTCCCGACCAGATCCGGACGCGGTTCGGCCTCGTCCAGCACATGCCGCTTCGGTTCGTTGAAGGAGGCGAGGAGCCGAACCGCCTTGCCGACGCCGAACGGGACCGCCTCTATGAGTGGACCCGCGGGACGGGACGGGTCAACGCAAACAGCACGACAAGGGCCCAGCTTCGGGCGACGGTCAACCGTTCGGGACACGCCCAGGACATCGTCACCGTCGAACGTATCGGGCTCCTCGAATCGAGTGTCATCTGTCGTGACGGCACCGACGCCCCCGGGCTGGTGGCCGACATCGGCCCGCATCTGGAGGCGGAACTACTCGCCGTCGTTCCATAACAATGAACCGTCGCCTGCTCGCCGCGCTCGCCCTCGTCGTTTTATTCGGCCTCGCCGGTTGCACGACGATCCTCGGCGGTGACGCCGGCGATCCCGCTGCCCTCTCCGAGGACGCGGAGTACAATTACGACAGAGACAGCGACGCGTTCTTGACAGTCAACCGGGAGAACTACACCGCAGTGTACAACGTCTCGGCGAAGGTGACCGGCGGCGAGGACACGATCGAGCTGTGGCGGACGAACGCGTTGACGATCGAAAACCCGCTGGAACTGTCGGGGTTGCAGTTCCGATACCCGGACGGACGGCTCGTCAGGTACGTCGACGGCGAGGCGGTGGTGGTTCACGAGGACGGATCCCGGGAGCCGACAGACACACTCTCCGTCGAGACGACGCGCCAGCGGACGATCGTCGAACTGCCGGCCGAAGAGGGCCAACTCGCATTTACGACGCCGAAAACCGGCAAGGAAATCGCGGTCCAGACGCCGGTCCACGGGAGCTACGAGGTCGCGTTGCCCCCGGGTCGGGACGCCTCGGTGCCGCTTTTGTCCCGAACGCGACCCTCGAACGACGACCGCACGGTCGGCGACGACCGCGTTCACCTCCAGTGGGACCAGGTCGAAACGTCAGTACTCACGGTTCGGTGGTACCTGGACCGGGATCTGTGGCTGTTCGGCGGGCTCTCGCTCATCGCGGTGATCGCCGGGATCGCTGGCGGACTCTACTACTACCGCAGCATCCAGCGCGCGAAACAGCGCCGCAACGAGGAGGGCCTCGACATCGACACCGAGGGGGACGACGGCGACGGACCGCCGCCCGGAATGCGGTAAGGCGTAACCGACCGGCCGTCGACACCGCGGTCCTTACAGTTTATTCGACCACGGCCCCAACCGTCGGTATGAACGTCGCTTTGGTATCCGTCGGTGACGAACTGCTCTCCGGCGATACGGTCAACACGAACGCGACCTGGTTGGGTGCGCGGCTCTCCGAGCGGGGATCCTCCGTCGAGCGAGTGACGGTTCTCCCCGATCGGATCGCCGACATCGCACGTGTTATAAACGAGTACGCCGCGGAGTACGACGCCGTTATCACCACGGGCGGGCTGGGACCGACTCACGACGACCGGACGATGGAAGCCGTCGCCGCGGCCGTCGGACGCGACCTCGAAACGTCCGAGCCAGCGCTCGAGTGGCTGGCCGAGGAAGGCGGGTACGCACGATCGGATCTCACGGACGGGACGGCCGACCTCCCGGCGGACGCACGGCCGTTGCACAACACGGTCGGCGTCGCTCCGGGGTGTGTCGTCGAGAACATCTACGTCCTCCCCGGCGTTCCGTCCGAGATGAAGGCGATGTTCGACTCGATCGCCGAGGAGTTCGACGGGCAGAAACGACACGTCGTGTCAGTCACGCTCGAGGAACCCGAAAGCACGCTCGTCGGTCGGCTTCGGGAACTCGAGGAGCGCTTCGGCGTGAAGGTCGGTAGCTATCCGGGGGAGAACGTCCGGGTGAAAATCGAGAGCACGGATCGGGCCGCGGTCGAGGAGGCCGCGGCGTGGCTCCGAAAAAACGGATCCGAAGCCCCGGAGTGAAATGAATCGTCGGCCGGAGTGGAAGCGGAGAAAAAATTCATCGGCGGTAGTAGGGTCGATATGCGTGGCTTCAGCCGAACCAGTGAGTCCGCTCGCACTAAGAAATCCTTACGATGGCCCGGTACCCGGTGTATCGAGTGTCGACGAGAGACAAGCGAGCAGCAAGGCCATTTCAAACTTTTTCCAGCAAGCATAACGGCGCGCGGTACAGCAGTCTCTGCAACCACACAAGCGGATCCGAGTTGAGTCGACTAGATCATCGCTTGGAGCGGGTCGACCGCCACCGTCGGACTGGCGAAACTCCATTTTCCCCCGATTCCCACGCGATCGTCCGGTCGCACGTCAATTCGAGATACGAATCAAAAGTCCTAGCTGTCTATCACGGCATGTGTTGATTCGTTTCGTCCGGTTCATCAAGCGGTCGAAGCCGAAGGGGTTCTCCCCGCTCTGTTTATGTTCCCGGACATTCAAGATATAATTAATGACGCATTGCGTCAAGCACGACTCTGTGACACTCGACGCAACCGACGGTACGAGTACGAAGCGTGTTTTCAGCGATGATAGGTAATAACACACAAGGCCACGCTGTCCTGCGAGTGGTTCCCGTTGGAACCGTCGGGCCGGATGCGGTTGAGGCGCTCCGTCCGTCGCTTGAGACGCTTTTTCCCGAGATTGCCATCGAACGTATGAACGAACTCGGTTTCGAGCGTGTCGCGTCATCCCACATGGACGGTGGAATCGAGGACGATACGACGGTCGCCTTCGTTTGCGCTGCGTCGGAGTTTCGGTCCGAGCACGTAGACGAAACTGTGACACAGGTCCCGAGTACGCGAGTCTTTGTCGTTGATATCGACGCCTCGCGCGACCCGGCCGAGATTCAGACACATCCACACGTTACATACATTCATTCTGACAGCCCGGGGCGACAGATTCTCGCGACGCTTCAGGCGTCGCTTCCAGCAGCCGGTCAGACCCGCGACACCGCTCCGGATACCGACATTATCGACGAGGTGGGGATGCTTCCGGCGTCGAACCCGTCCCTCCGGCGGCTGTTCGTCGAGGCGCCGCTCCCGCTGTTGGCTGCTGAGGCGGAGACGGGAACCGTCGTTGCTGTCAACGACCGCGCGTGTGAGCTTCTTGGCCGGTCACAGCAGTCACTGCTCGGGACGACACAGGAGAAACTGCATCCGACTGACACCGACACCGACTACCGCGACGGGTTCCAGCGATCGGTCGAGGCCGGCGGTGCCGGTTCATACGCACAGCACGCCGACCCCGTCTATATCGAGACCAACGACGGTGACCGAATCCCGGTAGAGATCATCGACACGACCGTCCAGGTCGGCGACCGGACGTACTTACTCGGGGCGTTTCTCGACGTGTCCGATCGACTCGAAGAACAAGCGAAACTCCGCCGCCGGTCGACGGCGATAGAAGCGTCTCTCACCGGGATCTCGATCCTCGACTCGGACGGAACGTACACGTATATAAACGAAGCCCACGCGGACCTCTTCGGATACGATGCCGAAACCCTCGTCGGCGAGAGTTGGCGAATCCTGTACGACGAATCGACACAGTCCGAGATCGAGGCAGGCCCGTTCGAGGACCTCGAACGGACCGGCTCGTGGGAGGGGGAGCTAACGGGAGTAAAACGGAACGGAGATCCCGTCGAACAGTACATCTCCTTGACACGGCTTCCCGACGGCGGCCTCGTCTGTGTCAACCGTGATATCAGCGACCGCAAACGGTTCGAACGACAGCTCGAATCGATCAGAGATACCGCACGGTCGTTCATGTTGGCGGAGGACCGCGACGCCATTATCGACCGAACGATCGGGGTGATGACCGAGACACTCGATCGGCCACTGGTCGGGTATTCTCGATACCACGGGACGGACGACGAACTCCGGACCGTTTCCGTCTCGTCACCTTGCCGGGAGTTGTTCGACGATCTTCCGACGTTCGAGCGGGGCGAAGGGCTCGTATGGCGGGCCTTCGAGGCGGGCGAGGGGCGGTACTATCCCGACCTCGCGGACGTCGATGACGTGTACAATCCCGACACGCCGATCCGCTCCGAGCTGCACCTCCCGGTGGGCGACCACGGCGTGTTTCTCATCGGCTCGACGGCGATCGACGGCATCTCTGCCAGCGAGCGGAAACTGCTCGAGATCGTTATCACGCACGTGCGGACGGCGTTCACGCTCATCGAGCGTCGAACCGAGTTGGATCAAGCGCGACAGCGAGCCGAAGCCGAACGCGAACAGCTCCGACAGGTCATCGATACCGTCCCGCAGTTCATCTTCGCCAAGAACGACGCAGGCGAGTTCATCTTTGCGAACGAAGCCGTGGCGGAGGCCTACGGCACGACACCGTCGGATCTCGAAGGGAAAACCGACGCGGACTTTGCGCCCGACGATGCCGACGTCGAGGTGTTCACCGAGGACGACCGGACGGTTATAGAAACCGGTGAGCCGGTGTACCGATACGGCGAGACACTGACCGATGTCGACGGCACCGAACGGATTCTGGAAACGGTGAAAGTCCCGTTCGACCCGGTCGGAACCGAGGGACCAGCCGTTCTCGGGTCCTCGACGGACATTACCGAACTCGAGCGGGCACAGACGGCACTGACCCGACAGCAACGGCTCAAAGCGCTGTACAGACTGGAAAGCGAGTTGAACCTCCGCTTAGCGCCCGCCGAGGTTCACGAGAAGGGGATCGATGCCGTCCTCGAAGGGCTTGAAGATGTGGCGGCCGCTACCTATTCGTGGACTGAGACCGACAGCGCCCTCCACCGGACGGCGGCCGCGCCGACGGAGGGCGGCCGGTTCCCGGAGACGGTGACGGTCGACGATCAAGCGTACTGGCGCGCGTTTTCGACCGGTCAAAGCCAAGAACTGGACGACGTCACCGGTGACCGGGGGATTTTAGTGCCGATCGGGTCGACTGGCTTGCTCGCGGTCTCCGGGGTCGAGGACGCCTCACAGGAGGCTGTCGGCTTTCTGAGTTCGATCGCGGACGCGCTCGCAATTGCCATCGACCGCTCAGAGCAGAGCGCCTCGGTGGAGGAACTCAAGGCGGAACTCAGCCGTCTCGAAACGGATCGCAGTATCGTGGCGACCGAACTGGAGAGCCTGGCTGAGGTAGCCGAGAGCGTCCTCACGGCCGAATCACAGTCGGAAATCGACGAACTGCTTGTCGGGTTTATGGACGCGAACTGGCAGTACGGTTGGATCGGCGATTACAAACCACAGAACAAAGCCATCGTTCCGAGGAGCGTGACCGACGAGGACGGACCAGCGACGGAACTCCGCGACGACTCGGCCGGGGAGATGCCACCCGCTCTCGAAGCCGCGACGACTCGATCCCCCGTATACGTCGATCGAACGGTGGCCGAACGCGACAACAAGTGGGCAAGCACCATGCTTACCTACGGGTACCACTCGGTCCTCTCAGCGCCGATCGTCGATCGAGGCACCGTCTACGGTGTCATCGAAGTCGCGTCCACGGACGTAGATGGGTTCGACGCGCACGATATCGCGGCTATTCGCTTTCTCGGTCGCGTTGCCGGCCGTCGGCTGAGAAACCTAAACACTGACAGCCACGGGATTCAGGCCGTGGAGACGGTCGAAGCCAGCGTTTCGTTCGGCGACGCGCGACCTCTGTTTCCGTCACTCCCGACAGACACCTCCATAGAGGTGCTTCGGGTCCTCACTGTCGACAGTTCGGAAAGACGATTACAACTGGCCGTCGACGGGTTCTCCCACTCCGAGTTCGAGGCGTATCTCTCGGAGACACCCGGCCTCTACGGGGCGGATCTTGGCAGCTCAACGGGGACGAAAGAGTTCGAAGCCGCTGTTCGAGTCGATACGGATCGCCGCGAACCCACCGACGTGTTCTTCGAGAGATGTGCCTCCGAGGGCGCCCGCGTGTCACATGTCCGGGCCGATCCGGCCGAGGAACTCGTCACCATCACCGCCGACGATCGTTCGGATATCTCGGCGGTCGTCGACGCACTCACTGCTCGTTTTGAAGCCGCTACCCTCGTCGCCAAACGAACCGGATCATCCGATGACGCCCGGCCGTTTGATCCGACAGAATCCCTTACCGATCGCCAACGGGAGATCCTCCAGGTCGCATACGACGAGGGATACTACGATCGGCCGAAAGGGATCAACGGCGAACAACTCGCCGAACTGTTCGACATCTCCCATTCGACGGTCCACGAGCATCTCGGAGTCGCCGAACGCAAGCTTGTCGACGAAGCTATCGGGAAGGAAGGGGACTCCCGACTCGAATTCGGATAACTCGATTTTCCAGCTCGGTATAATTCAGTCAACAGCCGCGATCGAAATATTGAAACCCCGGATATATCCGGGCAAACCGGTACGACTGCGATCTGTGGGGGTGCGATATCAAAATACATAGCTACGTGATATTCCTCATGTATCACAGCACCATCGAGCGGTACGATAGCGATTCGGGCCTAACGCCTTTAGATTTCGTTATCCAACTGGTTGCCAAACATCGAGACACCGACGAACTCGATCTCCCGATACTATACCAATCGATCGACGGGAATCTGATCGATCGCTTCTTGCGCCGGCCGCCGGCGGCGGGCGAACTCCGGTTTCGGTGGGATAGTGTGACGGTTACACTGTCAGCCGACCGAACCGTCGAAGTTACTTCTATCGGTGGAGAAGGCGACACGCTGCCACCGAACGAGGGCCGAGCGGAGTCCGCACGGTCGCCTGATAACGGATGCGGGCCCGGTACCGAAATTCGGGTGACGAACGAATGAGCACGATCGACGGTGCGGAGACCTTCGAGTACAGGACCGAACTCGACCGACTCTATCAGCTATCGCGGTGGCGGGCGATGAGCCAGTCCTCCGAGGGAGTTTCCCGGACCGGATGGGTCCCGTCGGAAGCGACGGTCATCGAGCAGAAAAAGCGGACCGAGAAGGCCGCAGAGGCCGCGTTCGCTTCCGGACTCGACCCGGGCGAGCTCTGTACTGCGGTCGCACACGGGACAACGGGCGAGTACGTTGCAGAGTTTCTCGGACAGCTATCCATAAACCGTGATGACATGGTCTGTGTTCGTGGGGGAACGGAGGAGATCCGTCAGACGGTGCTTTCCGAGCTCTTTGGCATGCTGCCGGTCGATCCGGTTACCGTTCGGGTCTCCTCTGTGGTTGGCTTCCGCAACGAGACGGTGCCGCAACCGGACGGCGGGGCCGAACTGTCGCTCTACGGTCACCGAAACACCGATTCGCCGCCGGAACAGGGCAGCATCGACCCGGCGGAAGCAGCTGCAACGGTTATGGCACTTCTCGTGGATGCGGATCCCGAGCCACGACTTCCGATCATCGACTTTGCCGATATCGCGCAAACCAGTCCATCCGTATCGTGGGGATGCGAACTCATCGAGTTGGTGCTCTCGGGCATGAACGACACCGGCTTCGGTGGCGTCATTCACCTCCCGGGTGTAGACACGCTCGGGGACGCCGAGTTCGATCCCGAGACGCTCGCCTCATATACGATCGATCTTCGGGACACCGATGCTGGTACCGAAGCGCGGGTACTCGGTGCCGATGCGGAATCGCTCTCCGAGAACTGGTGGCTGCTTTGCGAAGCATAACCACAAATGTCACGTTTTCATTCACGCCATCGCGGCCGCGCCGAAGCCGAGCGAAGGGAGGCCTTCGCACGGACGGTCGGCTGTGAACTCCGTGATCCGCTGATGATCGCCGATGCGACGCTCAAGCAGGCTCAGTCCGATCTCGATCCGGAACACTTCGCGACGATCAAGGAGGCCCACGCGCGCATGTCGCGACGGCTCGACGATCTGTCGGCGTTTGCCAGACGGGGAAGCACCGTCCGAGACACACGGTCAGTCGATCTCGGCACGGTGGCACGGCGTCGCTGGGGGCAGCTTCGGACAGCGGATGCGACGCTGACTGTCAAATCGACGTACCGGCTACGGGCCGAGCCACAGTTGTTCGGTCTACTGCTCGATCAGCTGTTTCGAAGCCTGCTCGAGTACGCGTTGGCGCCGTCCCGACCGACCGTAACCGGGCCGACCGTCGCTAAAACTGCTCGCTCGGATATGGGGCGTGCCCCTGAAGCGCAAGCGATCGTCGTGGCTCCGAGCGAAACTGTCGACGGCCACGGATTCTACGTCGGGGTCGATAGGGACGGCTCTCAACCCGTTACGGATGGAAAACACGTCTTTGATGACAACGCGGTTGGATTCGAGATCATAGCAGCTCTCAGAGTTGCACGGGATATCGTCAGTAGCTGTGGATGGTCGACGGAACTGATACGCGACGAAAGCGGCGTTCGGTTTGAGATCGCCACGTCCGACACGAGCGTCGACTAGTATGGTCGCCCTACTCGAAATGGGCTGTGTGGCTCCCCGCGTGCTGGTATGTGAAACCGGTACTACGATTTTTAACGGGGAACAGGCGCAAAACCCACGAATTCAGCCGTGGGATACGCGCTGTAAGCTTGATTCGTTACCAAACCGTCACAACTCTTGAGCGCGGAAAACTGGCAGTCGACCCGGTGTTTGCCACGGCGAGAGCCGCAAACAACGAAGCAAGCCGACCGCGCCGACCGACACAAAACAAGCTAATTTGAGGCCCCACACAGGGTACGAGGATCGGCTTCGTGGCGGAGCCAGCGTCGTCGGTCACAAAGCGTCGACTCACAACTCCAGGATTGACCTGCCCGGCCAACACCGGGTGGGAACCCCACGACTTTACCCGTGAGAGCACGTCACATCCCGGTGATTCCTCGGAACCATCGGCGAACTGATTTCGATCCGCAACGCTGGACCGACGAGTCATTTCGCCCATTGGTTGACAGTCTCGGCGGCTTCGATGCATGCACTCTGGTTCGTGGAACGATCGTTTCCGCGATCACAAACGGGGTTCAAGCATCGTACGCATCGAAACAGGGCCCCCGGTTGTCGGCCGACAACAGACGCCTCAGCGAAAAGCCGGCCGGCTATCGGTACAGATACCAGAGCCACCCGACGGTGATGAGGAGACTTGCGAGCAACACGACCCACCCCGAGGCGTCGATAACGACCGGGTTGTCCTCGAAGGCCTGCAGTACGAGATTCATACGCCCGGATTACCGCCGAGGGATATTAATCGGTTCCATTCGGCTCCAGCCGGATCACTCGCCTCCGACACCGGTCGGTTTTTTACTCGCCACGGCTGAAACCCGGTATGCGACGAATCGGCCTCGTGGTGAACCCGATCGCCGGGATGGGCGGTCGGGTCGGCCTGAAAGGAACGGACAACAAGGTCGAGGAGGCCCGCCGTTTGGGTGCCGAGCCACGGTCGCCGGATCGCGCTCGCGAGGCGCTCGATCAATTAAACAGACAACCGGAAGCGGTCGAGATGTACACGTACGGGGGATTAATGGGGGAAACGGAGGCCGTCGCCGCCGGCTTCGATCCGGTCGTGGTTGGCCGCCCGGAAGGCGACGAAACCAGTTCGGCGGACACCCGGACTGCTGTTCGGCGGTTCGTCGAGGAGGGCGTCGATCTCGTCCTTTTCGCAGGTGGCGACGGGACCGCCGTCGACGTGGCCGAGACGCTCGAAGAACTCGACGACGACACCCCGATACTCGGCGTTCCGGCCGGCGTGAAAGTCTACTCGTCGGTGTTCGCCGTCACCCCCCGGGCCGCCGGGCGGATCGCGGCGTCGTTCGACCGGACCGAAACGCGTGAGCTCAACGACATCGACGAGGACGCATACCGGGGCGGGGACGTCAACACCGAACTGAAGGCGATCGCGTCCGTGCCGGTCGGCGAGGAGCTTCAGTCCTCGAAACAGATCGGTGGAGGCACCGTCGAATCGCTCGCCGAAGCCGTCGCCGCCGAGATCAAAGCCGACGACGGGACGTACGTGTTGGGCCCGGGATCGACGGTCGACGTGATCAAGAGGGGCCTCGGGATCGACGGGTCGCCGCTGGGAGTGGATGTCTGGCGCGGAGGGCGAGTCCTTGCCCGCGACGCCAGCGAGACGGACATCCTCGAGTCGCTCGGGGAGCGAAACGTCGTCGTCGTGTCGCCGATCGGCGGGCAGGGCTTCGTTTTCGGCCGGGGCAACGACCAGATCTCCCCGGCGGTCATCCGGCGATCGGAGATCGAAGTGGTCGCCTCGAAGCAGAAACTCTCCGATATCGGTGTGTTGCGCGTCGACACAGGAGACCCCGACCTGGACGAGGAGCTTCGGGGCTGGCAACGCGTCCGGGTCGGAAAGTTCGAGAAACAGCTACTGAAAGTCGTTTAAAAGGGCGCTTCGAGTCCGTCGTCGCCCGCGTCCGGATCGGCGTCGACGCCGAGTTCGTCAGCCAGTTCGCCGCGCTGGTGAAGTTCCTCGAGAATATCGCTGCCGCCGATGAACTCCCCGTCGACGAACGTCTGTGGGATCGTCTCCCAGCCGCTGTGTTCCTCGAGGGCGGCCCGGTAGGCGTCTACCGCCGAAAGAACGTCCTCGGTCACGATGTCGTCTTCGTCGTGATACTGCCCGAGCACGTCGAGAGCCTTCTGGGAGTACCCACACTGGGGCATCAGCTTGTTCCCCTTCATAAAGAGGACGAGTTCGTTTTCCTCGATGAGGCTGTCGACGCGGCTCTGGACGTCTTCCGGGCTGTCACCGGTGCTGGGGTCGAATGTCATAAACACGGATTCGAGCGCGAGCGGCAAAACTGTTGTGTCGGCGAGCGGAGCGCCGTCCCCGGGTCAGTTTCCGGTTTCGATCCCCCCGCCCTCACGTTCCCACTCGGTGAGGCTCCCTTCATAAAACGCCACATCCGGGTAGCCGAGCGCACGGAGCACGGTGTAGGTGTGGCTGATCCGACGTGCGGTGTTACAGTAGAGTACGACGCGGCGCTCCGGGAGGATCCCGCGTTCCTCGAGTAACGGCTGCAGCTCCCGTTCCGGACGGATCGTCCGGGCGTCGGTGTCGACGAGTTCACGCCAGTCCAGGCGAACGGCCCCGGGGATGTGTCCCTCCTCGTACTCGTGCTCCTCGCGAGTGTCGACGACGACCGCGCCGGGGTCCCCGAGGGCGGATTGGACGGCATCGAGGCCGATCAACGGGCCGTCAGCACGGAATCGAGCCGGATACGCCACCGCCTCGCTCGCCGGCGCGTCCGTCGTGGTCGGCCGGCTTCGGTTCCACACCGAGTAGTCGCCGTCTACTAAGTGCAGTTTCGAGGGGTCGTGGCCGTACAGCTCCGCCGTCACGAGCAACCGAGCGGCAAAGACACCGTGAGTGTCGTCGTAGGCGACGATATCGTCTTCCTGACTGATCCCGACCGAGCCGAGCAACTCGCCGAAGGCGTCCGCGCCGGGCAGCATCCCGGCTTCGGCGGCGCCGTGCTCGTCGGCTCGAAAGCTGTCGAACGGAACGTTGACCGCACCCGGCACGTGGCCGATGCCTTCGTATTCCCACGCATCGCGGACATCGACGACTGCGACTCCGGGGTCCTCGAGGCGCGCGGCAGTCCAGTCGACGTCGACGATTCGGTCGTTCATGCGCACACGTTCGTCGCCGCGGATTAATGATTGCTGATAGCGCGATCGTGGTGACTCGGTCGAGAGACGTGTTCCTGTCCCGGCTGGCGGGTGCCGGAGCTCCCGTTAATTTATCTGTAACTAATTGCTACGTCCGGTCAAGCCTCATACCATGCGTTTGAAACTGCTCTCGATGCTCATCGTCGTTATCGTCGTGTGTGTCACCCTGCCGATGGGCGTCGCAGCGCAGGAAGACGGGGACGAGGAGGTAACTCTGACTGTCTCCGTCGTCGATCCGGATGGCGAGTTGATCGGCGGGGCCCCTGTCGAAGCGACGTGGGACGACGGTAACGAGACAGCGGCGGGAACGACCGCGAGCAACGGCCGGGTGTTCATCGACGTCCCGCGGGGTGTAGACGTCGAACTCGATATCGGGGACAACGACAGGTTCGTCAGGAACCAGCCGCTTGTCGTGGAAGACGCCGACGAGAGCGAGGTCGAACTCGAAGTGTTCCTTCAGGGAGTCGCGACCGTGACCGTCGTCGACTCGGCTGGAGAGGCCCTCCCGGATGCGACAGTGACGCTCACGGAGGACAGACGGACCGTTTCGTCGGGCGAAACCGACGACGACGGCGTCTTCGAGAGCGACCCCGTCGAACGGGGCGAGTACCGCATCTCGGCTGTCAAACCCGGATTCTTCGAAAACGGGTCTGACCTAACCGTCGAAGCCGAGACCGAGACCGAAATTGCACTCGAGGAAGGTCGCGTCACGCTCGATATCGAGGTCGTCGACGACCACTTCGATCCGCCGCGTACGCTTTCGGACGGCAGGATTCGGATCGATGCCGAGGTGTTCGACGCCGACGTCAGCGCGAGCGGCGGCTCCGCATCGCTGAACGTCCCGGTTAACGCCCGATACACTATCGTGGCGGTAAAGGAGGGCTACGACGGAACGCAGCGCCACCTGAACGTCAGGGAGGAACCGCGGTCGGTCACGGTGACAGCCCAGCGGAACCCCGAACTCACCCTCTCTGCGGCGAACACCAGAGTGATCGTCGGCGAGTCGACCCGCCTCGAGGTGCGGAACGCCTACGACGAACCGGCCGCCGGTGTCGACGTCCGAATGGACGGGGAGATGATCGGTGAAACCGACGAACGCGGAGAGGTTTCGGTCAGCATCGACACGGTGGGCGAGCGGACTCTCATCGCGAGCGACGCGCGCGTTGAATCCGACCCGATCAATATAACGGGCGTCGACCCCGACGCCGAGTCGGACTCGCCGACCGACGAGGCCACCCCCGAAGACACGCCCGGATTTGGAATCGTCGCTGCCGTGGTTGCGATTTTGCTCACCTTCGCGGCGTACGCGGGACGCGCCGACTGATCGCCGCCGTTCTCACCGAAACCAGCAAAATAGGCGCGTTCCTCGTCCGAACGCGTCCGGTTCGAAAGGCCGTCAAACGCGCACTGCACCGGGCCTCCGAACGATTGCTGTGTTCTGTCGACTCCGAACGCGTCATGTGATCGGGTCGGTCTGTTGCCGTCAGCGGAGAGGGGCGGCCGAGTGTGCCGTCAGGGTTGGATGTTTACATATAGAGACCGTAGAGTCGGGCGCAATGAGTGATTCAGAGTACGCAAACGACGTATTAGTATCGGCCGATTGGGTCGAGGAGCGCCTCGACGAGTTCGAAAGCGACGACCCCGCCCACCGACTCATCGAGGTCGACGTCGACACCGAGGCCTACGACGACTCCCACGCGCCCGGCGCGATCGGGTTCAACTGGGAAACCGACTTACAGGACCAGACCACGCGGGACATACTCGACAAGGACGACTTCGAGTCCCTGCTCGGCGAGCACGGCGTCTCCGAGGATTCGACGGTCGTCCTCTACGGCGACAACGCGAACTGGTTCGCGGCGTACACCTACTGGCAGTTCAAATACTACGGCCACGAGGACGTGAAACTCCTCGACGGCGGCCGGGAGTACTGGATCGAGAACGAGTATCCGACGACCACCGAGGTCCCGGAGTTCTCCGCGGTGGAGTACGACGCTTCGGGGCCACGGGAGTCGATCCGAGCCTACCGGGAAGACGTCGAAAACGCGATCGATCGCGGCCTGCCGCTCGTCGACGTCCGCTCGCCCGAGGAGTTCAGCGGCAAGGTCCTCGCCCCGCCGGGACTCAACGAGACGGCCCAACGCGGCGGTCACATCCCCGGCGCACAGAACATCTCGTGGGCTGCGGTCACGAACGACGACGGCACGTTCAAAACGGCCGACGAGCTCCGGGAGCTGTACGCCGAATACGGAATCGACGGCGACGAGACGACGGTCGCATACTGCCGGATCGGCGAGCGCTCGTCGGTCGCATGGTTCGCGCTTCACGAGCTGCTCGGGTACGACGACACGGTCAACTACGACGGTTCCTGGACGGAGTGGGGTAATTTGGTCGGCGCACCGATACAGAAAGGCGAGGCCGAGTAAGCGGAGCGAACGGGGGCCTCGAGGCGGAGCGGTGAGCCGTGGCGATCCGCCTCGCTGTAGCGGATTGGGCGAACGCCCCGGCTCCAGTCCCCGCCGCTTAGCCGACCGTCGCATACTAATTACGGGAGACAGTAACGACAGCTATGACCCCCGAAGAGTTCGTCGACGCTGTCCGGACCGAAAACGAGACCGCGCTCTCGCGGCTCGGCTCGTCGAAATCGCTGTACGCCGACACGCGAGGCGAGATGAACGCCGAGGACGTTCTCGCCGCCGCGGCGACGGCCGAACACCACGCGGCCGAAACCTACGACGAGTGGGCGGGCGCCGAATCCGGCGAGGTCTCCGAGGCGTTCGCCGAAGCCGCCCGGGAGGAGCGCACACACTACGAGACGGTCGCGGGCGAACTCGATACCCACGAACCCGGGGACGCCCCCGCAGTTCAGGCGTACCTCCGGGGGCTCGACGGGACCGCCGAACGCCTCGGCGGGTTCGTCGGCAGGACGATCGCGGCGGAAAAATCCAAAGAGCAGGTGACCGGATTCTTCGTCGGCGACGCCGATCCCCGGACCGCGGCCCTGTTTCGGGGGATGGGTGAGGACCTCGATTCCCAAATGAAGCGGACGAAATCGCTGTTGGCAGCCGAATGTGTCGACGACGAGGCACGCTGGGATCGAGCCCTGCAGGCCGCAAACGGGGCGATCGAAGCGGCCTACGACGAGTACACCGAGGCTCTCGAGTCAATGGGTGTCGACCCGAAACCGGTCTGTTGAACGCGGAGCGATCAGGGTTCCACCGGCCGATCGCCAGCATCCACGTTTATACCGTCCGGGCAAGACTCCCCGAACACTATGCGAGCAGTCAGAGTTGCCGGCCACGGCGGCCCCGAGGTACTGTGCGTCGAGGAAACCGATCGCCCCGAACCCGACGGCGCGGAGTTACTGATCGAGGTTGAGGCCGCCGGCGTCAACCCTGTCGATACGTATTTCAGGGACGGTTCCTACGAGCCTGTCGGGCTCCCCTTCACGCCGGGCGTCGATTTCGCCGGAACGGTCGTCGACACCGGCGAGGGCGTCGACGCCTTCGAGGCCGGCGACCGCGTCTACGGCACCGGTATCGGAAACGGCTCGTTTCAGGGTTCCTACGCGGAGTACGCGACCGTCCCGACGGATCGAGTCGTCGAACTCCCCGACGGCGTCGGGATCACGCAGGCTGGCGCTGCCGGCGTCGTCGCCTGTACGGCCTGGCGAGCGCTGGTCGATCACGCGGACCTCGACCCCGCCGAACGCTGCCTCGTTCACGGGGGCTCCGGCGGTGTCGGCCACGTTGCTGTCCAGATCGCCGCCGCAGTCCACGCGCGCTGTCTCACGACCGCCGCGCCGACGTACCACGACGACGTCGCCGCCCTCGGGGCCGACACGGTCCTCGATTATGGCCGGGATGACCTCGTCGAGGCGGTCCTCGATGCCTCCGGCGGCGGCGTCGATGTCATCGTGGACCATCGGCTCGACGAGTATATCCAGTTCGACGCCGACGTCGCAGCCGCCGACGCGACTGTCGTCGGGATCGGCGAGAACGATCCCGCCCCTGGCTTTTCGAACGTCGCTGGCGGGCGCGCGAAGGACGTTTCCTATCGGTTGATGAGCATGTTCAACACGCCCGACCTACGGGTTCCGCTTCGGGGGATCGCCCATCTGATGGAAGCCGGCGCGCTCGAAGTCGAGGTGGCCCGACGCTACGGCCTCGAGGAAGCGGCCGACGCCCAGCGGGACGTGATGAAAGACAGCTTCCTCGGCAAACTCGTCATCGAGCCCTGATCGGACGGGCGTGGCAAATAAGGAACCACCCCGGCAACCCGATCGCGTACCGTGATACGCCCTTGCGAGTGGTCGACACCGAACGTCGACCCGCGGGGTCGGCCCGCATCGACAAACGGCACCCCGGCGTCGCACTGTCGCCCAACAACGTGTGAATCGTCGTTGGAATCTCAGGCACCGATGTCGGTTCGCGACATCACGAAGCGTTCGCGGTCCCGTACTCCCATCGGTCGGTGTAGGCCTCATAAAACCGCGTCAGCATGCCGGCGTCGGACACGAGTTTGATGGCAGCCGCCGGATTCCTCGCGACGCGTCCGACGACTCGCGACGGCGACCGCGTGATGTCATCGATCGTGAGTCCATCCAGGGCCTCGGCGACAGCCGCGAGCAGTTCGGGATCCTCGTGTTCGACCCACGCACCGCGCATGAGGTGTGCGAGACGGTATTCGGATTTCATCAGATCGTACAGACGGCCGGGGTAGGCGGCTTCGTTGCCCTCCTCGATCAACTCACACAGCAGATAGGCGGATCGGATGCTCTGACAGATTCCTTCACCCTGATACCGATTCGCGATGCCGGCCGCGTCACCGATCAAAAACACGTTGCGATCCGGATCGTAGACGGCACTCGGGTCGAGGCTCGGCCCCCGGGGAATCGTGTAGATGTTCACGTCCTCGCGTGCTGGTACCGGGAATCCGTTGCGCTCTGCGGCGGCCTCCAGCGCGGCCATATAGTCGTCCGGACGCTGGTCGCCGGCCCACCCGATCCCGACGTTGGCGTGGGTATCCGATTTCGGGAACGACCACGAGTACCCGACGTACCCCTCGAAGAAGATGCGCGGACGGTTCGCGTACGACGAGAAGTCACCCTCCACCGTCGCGTTGAGTGCGACCATATCTGCGGTGTATTTTTCGGTCTCTCCTCGGGCTTTGTGCGTGAGCGACGGTTGCCCCGATGCGTCGAAGACGTACTCGTAGTCGTCGACGATCCGCTCGTATCCGGACGGCGAGATAGATCGCCCCGTCTCGAAGCTAACACCGCGGTCCGCGAGCAGTTCGGCCCAGCGTCGCTCGACGACCGCGCGTTCACAGATGTATCCCGGTTTACAGCCAAGCTCGGAGCTGCCCAACGGCGCTTCCTCCGCGGGCCGATCGGTCCCGGAGAACACTCGTAGTTCGAAGCCGTCGATGTCGTTCACGAACCCGTTTTCGGGGGTCTTCTCCAACGGCACGAGGGTCGAGTCGTTGATCGCCTCGCCGCAGTTGACGCGTTTTTGTTCGTACGTCTGTCGTTCGAACACCGTGATTTCGTCGATCGCACTCGTTTCGGAGAGACGGTGGGCGGTGGCGAGACCGGACACGGCACCCCCGATGATAGCCGCTCGCTCGTCGTCTGTAGACATGCATTATCCCACGGTAGGTTTTATTATCTATTTATCGGAGTGGATGTCGAGCACGCAGACGGGACGGCAGAACGACCCGTCGATCGGGTTTGCTTGTCGACCTTCCCGAGCTCCGGCGGACGGGTTCGGGGGTGAGTTGACTCGGCCGCGGCGGACACTGCGCGTCGCCATCGGGGGCGTTTTATAAATAGAACGGCTATCTGTGTGCACGCAATGACTGATGGGTCCGACGCCGCGAGCGCGGGATGGTTTGCCGACGTGATCCCCGGAGATACCGAGGCCACAACCGAGGCTATCACCGGGGGACGCGCCGAGGAGCCACGGGAGTGGCCGCGTCTCGCCGTCGAAGCCGGATACGCCGACTCCGAGCGGGAGTACTACGAGCGACTCCACGACGCGACGATGCGCGCGGCCCGGACGGAGATCCGCCGGCGCGAGCGGGCCGACGACAAACAGCTGATTCACGCCGTTCGTGCCATGGACGATTGCGAACGGGTTGGGAACGAACTTGCCGAACGGGTCGCCGAGTGGGCCGGCAGCCGCCTCGACGATTCCGGGACGGGCGTTGCCTACGCGCGTGAGCTGGCCGACAGCGAGGCGGACAGTATCGAGGACGGCAGGCTACATTCGCTCGCCCGTCGGGTTCGCGACCTCGACGAGGAGGCGACATCGCTCCGGAGCCACATCGAACGGACCGCCCCCCAACTGGCGCCAAACCTCGCTGCCCTCGCCGGCCCGGTGCTTGCGGCGCGGCTCATCGCCCTCGCGGGCGGGTTGAAACAGTTGGCCCGGAAGCCGGCCGGAACGGTGCAGGTTCTCGGTGCGGAAGAGGCGCTTTTCGCCCATCTCCGCGGGCAGGCACCCTCACCGAAACACGGTGTCATTTTCACTCACGAAGCGGTGCGTGGGACGGCTCCCGAACACCGGGGATCGGCCGCGAGAGCCCTCGCCGGAAAGCTCGCGATCGCGGCGCGGATCGATCACTACTCCGGCGACCGGCGGCCGGAGTTGGAGACCGAACTCCGCGAACGCATCGAGCGCATCCAGGCGCGTGATGTCGAATGAGCGTGCGCCTTCCGGAGGGGGTCGAACGGCGATCCATCGACGGTGGGGAAAGTCTCGTAACGAAGGGGGAGCCGGTGTACGGCGAAGCGACCGACGGGTCGTGGCGTCGGTGGGAGCCGCGCCGCTCGAAACTCGGTGCGATGTTCGAGTTGGGGGTGAAGACGGGGCTCAGCGGCGGCGAGACGGTGTTGTATCTCGGCGCGGCGGCGGGCACGACGGTCAGCCACGTCGCCGACTTCGCGGGGCCGACATACGCCGTCGAGTTCGCCGCCCGCCCCGCCAGGGACTTACTCGAGGCGGCCGAACCGAGGGACAACCTGTTTCCACTGCTGAAAGACGCGAGAAAGCCGGAGACGTACGCCCACGTGGTCGAACCCGTCGATGCGGTGGTCCAAGACGTCGCGACTCGCGGGCAAGCGGAGGTAGCACTCGCAAATCGGCGATTCCTCCGCGATGGCGGCCGTCTGGTGTTGGCGGTTAAAACACGGAGCGAGGACGTCGTTCGCGACCCGGAAGCAGTTTTCGAGGCGACGATCGAAACGCTCGAGGAGGGGTACGAAGTCCTCGGGACCCGATCCCTGGAGCCGTTCCACGAGGACCACTTCGGTGTCGTTGCGAGACCCCGATAACAGTCGACTCCGGGGCCGACCCGGGGCACATGGTATTTAACTGCGCACGCTGAATGAACCGACGATGGACTTGGGTTCGCGCGATGCGTTCGACCGGACTGGAACACTCGGTATCGAGGAGGAGTATTTCATCGTCGACGCCGACGGGCGACCGACGTCCGGCACTGACGAACTCGTCTACGAAAACGAACCTCCCGAGATACTCGAGGGCCGACTCGACCACGAACTTTTCAAATGCGTCATCGAGACGCAGACGCCCACCGTCGACTCACTCGAGACTGCGCGGGAGTCGTTACTCGACGTGCGAGCGGCCCTCGTCGAACACGCGAACCGCCACGGATTCGGGATCGCCGCCGCCGGGCTACATCCCGCGGCGAAGTGGCGCGAGCTCGAACACGCCGAGAAGCCACGGTATCGGTCCCAACTGGACCGGATCCAGTACCCACAACACCGGAACACGACGGCCGGGCTCCACGTTCACGTCGGCGTCGACGACGCCGACAAGGCAGTCTGGATCGCGAACGAACTGCGGTGGTATCTCCCGATCATGCTCGCGCTGTCTGCGAACTCGCCGTACTGGAACGGGTTCGACACCGGGCTAGCGTCGGCGCGGGCGAAGATCTTCGAGGCGCTCCCGAACACTGGAGTTCCGACCGCGTTCGAGGACTTCGAAGCGTTCCAGGACTTCGAACGGATCATGGTCGAGACGGAGTCGATAAACGACCGAGGGGAACTGTGGTACGACGTTCGGCCCCACTCCGAACACGGGACCGTCGAGATTCGGACGCCGGACGGACAGGCCGATCCCGAACGGGTGATGGCGTTCGTCGAGTACACTGAAGCGCTGGTGGAGGATCTCGGCGCACGGTACGAAGACGGCGAAGACGGACACGATCACCGCCGGGAGCTTCTCGACGAAAACAAGTGGCGTGCGCTCCGACACGGTCACGACGCGGAGTTGCTCTCCGCCGACTGGACGGAGACGATCCCGCTCGGTGAACTCGTCGATCATGAACGAAGCCGATTGGGGGTTTCGGGGATCGCCGAAATGTACGACGCGGACAGTGGAGCCGAAAGTCAGCGCCGCCTCTATACCCGAGAGGGGTTAGACGCCGTCTGCGAATCGCTCCGGATCGGATGAGGCAGCCGGCGGGGCCGGAAAATAAAGTGTTATCACCGTTGCACCGGAATCCCCGATACTTGATGAACGGAGACGCTTCGGGTTGCGCTTGGTCCCCGCATCTTCCAACCACAGCCGTAGAACCGACCGAGCACGGTGGTCTCGCCGATGCCCGGTAAGCGAACGATAGCCCTCGCTTTCGCCGCGTTGATGATCGTTTCGATCGTCGGCCCGACGATCGCGTTGGCACAAAGCGGACAGGGCGGTGCCGAGGACCCACTGTTCGTTCAAGGCGAACCGCGCCTCAACGTCGATGCACCCGACACGACGCTCGTTCCGGGGACGACGACGGAACTGGAGCTACAGGTGTCGAACGACGGGCGGGTCAGCCTTGGCGCACCTCGGAACCGGGACATCGTGACGGCGGCGAGAAACGTCCGCGTCGAAGCCGAGGGCGAAGGCCCCGTCGAAGTCGAGACGAATCGCCAGTCGATCGGAACGGTAACGGAAGAAGAGCCCCGATCCGTCCCGATCGCGGTCACCGTCCCCGAGGACGCGGAGCCCGGCGAGTACGAACTCGACGTCGAGATGCGATACAGGTTTACATCTACCGTTTCGCAGCGATCCGGCGTGACGAACGAGCGGAGCAGAACCGTCACCCGATCGGTCGACGTCGAGATCGACGATTCGCCCCGGTTCGAAATAACGTCGTCCACGACGGACGCACAGATCGGCGACCGCGGGGTGATGGAGGCGACAGTCGAAAACATCGGCAACGAGCCGGCGACGGACGTGCGGCTTTCGCTCGAATCGACGAGCCCGAAACTCGGCTTCGGCGAGTCGAACGCCGAGTCCGCCCGTGCGGGGTCTATCGACCCCGGTGAGGAGGCCGACGTCCGGTTCGACATCGCGGTCGATTCCGACGCCTCAGTCCGGGAGTTCGCCTTCGACGGCACCGTCCAGTTCACCGATTCGGACGGCGTCACCGGAGTCGACGAGGGGCTCTCAACCGGCGTCGAGCCGGTAGCGAAACAGCGGTTCCGTTTCGTAGACGTCGAATCGACGCTTCGTGTCGGTGAGGACGGCGACATCCACGGCGTCGTCCGAAACGCCGGACCGACGACGGCAAACAGCGTCGTCGTCCGGTTCGCCGACGAGTCGCCGAACGTCGTCCCCATCGAGTCAGCCGTCGCCGTCGGCTCGCTCGGGCCGGGCGAGGGCGGCGAGTTCCGGCTTCCGGTCGAGTTGACACGGGAGGCCGAAGCCGTCCCGAGAAACTTCGACATGGCCGTGGCCTACCGCAACGAGGAGAACGAACGGCGGCTCTTCGAGGACGTCGACGTCTCGGTCGACGTCGACCCGAGGCGCGACGAGTTCCTCCTCGATATCGAGGACGCGCAACTGGCTGCGGGATCCTCGGCGCTGATCGACGTGTCGGTGACGAACAACCTCGATGAAACGGTGACGGACGTCGAGGCAAAGCTGTTCACCGACAGCCCGATCAGCAGCGACGACGACGAGGGGTACGTTCCGGGCTTAGAGCCCGGCGAGTCGACGACCGTGACGTTCCGGGTGAGCGCTGCCTCCGGCGCGACGCCGCGAACGTATCCGCTCCAGATGGACTTCCGGTACGACGACGAGAGCGGGACGAGCAAGGTCTCGGACACCTATCGGGCCGCGATCGACGTCACCGAGGCCGAAGAGGACGACGTTCCCTGGACCCTCGTCGCCGCCGCCGTCGTCGTCATCGCCGTCGTCGGAGCGGTCTACTGGCGGCGGCGAGGCTGATCGCCGATGGCCTCCGGTTCGACGGTCGACGAGTTCGTCCAACGCGTCAACGGGACGGTCCTCCGCCGGCCGCTCGCGGTCATCGCGGCCTTTGTACTGGTGACGGCGGTGATGTTCGGCGGGCTACCGCTCATCGTCGTCGACGAGGAGGCCACGGAGGCGTTCACCGAAGGGCTCCCCGAACAGGAGGCACTCGACGCGATCAACGACGAGTTCGGCGACCGCTTCGAGGACGATCGGGCCTCGACACAACTCATCCACGTCGGCGATAACGTCCTCTCGAAGCCTGAACTGCTCCGGAGCCTCGAGGTGCTCGAACGCTCCGAGCGGCGGGCATCGATACGGTACGACGGCGCGGCCGGGCCGGCGGTGTTCGTCGCCCAAGCGATCGATCCGACGGCGACGACGCCCGCCGAGAAACGACGTGCTATCGAACGCGCCTCCGAGCGCGAGGTCCGGAACGTCGTTCGCGATGCGGCCGACGACCCACAGTTCCGGTCGCTTCTCTCCGAGGACTTCAACCCGACGGCGGCGTCGGCGTCGGCGTCGATCACGGTGATCACGCACGACGCGGCCGCCGACGAGGGGCAGGGGCCGGAGGAGGGCAACGCTCAGATACAGGCGATCCAGCTCTCGGTGGCGACGATCGCCGACGACGCCGGCGGCGACATACGCGTGTTCGGGTCCGGTATCATAAGCGAGGAGCTGGGCAACATCATCGGGGATTCGCTGACGATCGTGATCCCCGTCGTCTTGCTCTTGATCCTGGGCTTTCTGGCGGTCGCTTACCGCGATCCGATCGATCTTCTCCTCGGATTGATCGCGCTTCTCACGACGCTCGTGTGGACGTTCGGAACCGTCGGCTACGCGGGGATCCCGTTCGACCAGAACATGATTGCGGTGCCGGTGTTGCTCCTCGCGGTCGGCATCGACTTCGGGATCCACATCATCAACCGGTATCGCGAGGAGCGCGTCAAAGGGATGGATGCCCTGCCCGCCATGACCGAGGCGAACCGGCAACTCGTCGTCGCGTTCTTCATCGTCACGGTCACGACGGTGTTCGGGTTCGGCGCAAACGTCATCAGCGACCTCGGTCCCATCAGCAACTTCGGGCTGGTCGCCGCGATCGGCATCACGTACACGTTCTTTATTTTCGGCGTGTTCCTGCCGTCGCTGAAAATTTCGACGGATCGTCTCCGGGAGCGACTCTCGGTGCCGACGTTCGGGACGAGCCCGATTTCCTCCGAGAACTCCCGGTTCGGCCGGGTTTTGTCGGTCAGTGCGACGGTGACCAGGGTCGCCCCGGTCGCCTTCGTCGTTCTCACGCTCGTGATCGGCGGCGGCGCGGCGGTGTACGGACAGGACGTCGACCGGTCCTTCGATACGGACGATTTCCTCCCGCCGGAGGACATACCCACCTACATCGCGAACCTCCCGGAACCGTTCGCTCCCGGCGAGTACACGGTCACCGGGAATCTCAACCTTCTCGAGGAGCGTTTCGACGCGAGCCAGGAGGATACGGCCATCCTCTACGTCGTCGGCCCCTTCGAGAACGATCACGCCCTGGAGTCTATCCATCGGACCAACGAGGGCCCGCCGGACTCGTTCGTCGAGACGGATCGCCGAGCGGAGTCCGAGAGTATCATCACGGTGATTCAGGCCCGGGCACAACGGGATCCGGAGTTCGCCGCGCTCGTGGAGCGCAACGACCGATCCGGAAACGGGGTTCCGGACCGGAACCTCGAGTTGATTTACGACGAACTGTTCGCCACCGACGGGACTCGTGCCGGGGAGTTTCTCACCGACGACCGCCGGGCCGCAAAGATCGAGTACTCCGTCGAGAGCGACGCCGGACAGGCCGAGATAACGGCCGATGCACGCGAGTTTAGCGGGGAGTTCAGATTCAGCGCGACGGCGACCGGCGGCGTCGTCGTGTTCAACGCCATCTCGGATCGCATCTTCGAGTCCGCGATCGACAGCCTGATCATCGCGATCGTCCTCACGAGCGTCTTTCTCGTCATCGTCTACGGAGCCTTGGAGCGTCGGCCACTGCTCGGGTTGGTCAACCTCCTCCCGATCCTCGTGACGGTCGCGTTACTGGTCGCGACCATGCGGGCGATCGGACTGCCATTGAACGCCCTCACGGCGACGATACTTTCGATCACGATCGGGGTCGGAATCGCCTACTCGGTCCACATCACCCACCGCTTCATCGACGAGTACAACATGACTGGAGAGGTCTTTCGGTCGCTGCGGACGACGCTCAGCGGGACCGGCGGAGCGTTGACCGGGAGCATGCTCACCACCTCGATCGGCACGGGGGCATTGGTGTTGGCAATCACGCCTGTCCTCGGGAACTTCGGGCTGTTGATGGCGATCAGCGTCCTTTATTCGTACCTCACGGCCGTGCTCGTGTTGCCGCCGACGTTGTTCGTGTGGGGTCGGTATGCGGAACGGTAACGTAGTTGCCTCGGCCCGATCGTCACAGAGTTTATGTACGGGTACACCTTGTGTCCGCCCGAGCACAACGCATGTCTACGGATGATACCTCCGAGGACGGACCGGAAACGTCCGTTGACGGGGAACGGGAGGGTGTACGGGACCGTTTAGAACAGGAGGCAGAACGAGCGGCAGGCACGTTCGACGACGGGATCGTTGATCTACTCTCGTGGGTACTCGACACCGAAACCAGAGCCCGGATCTACGTCTATCTCCGCCAACACCCCGGAAGCACGAGCGAGGAGGTCGCGAACGGAACCGGCCTGTATCCGAGCACTGTCCGTGAAGCGCTCGCCGAACTCAACGAGGAAGCGAAAGTCGAACGGCGCAAGCGGGAGTCCGACGGGGCCGGCAACAACCCCTACGAGTACACGGCGATGGCGCCGAGCGAACTCGTCGGCAGCGTGGTCGACGACATCCAAGACGAATTAAACACCGTTTTCAACCTCGACTGTCACCTCGGCGTCAAAGACGACGAGGGGTCCGAACCGGTGAGCATCACCGTCGAGGACGACGATTCCGAGGGCGCGAACTGACAGGCCCGTCGCTCCACCGAAGCCACTAAACCGCGGCCGCACATCTCCGCCGGTATGAAGGTCGTACTGGGCGGGACGTTCGATCCGGTGCACGATGGCCACCGGGCGCTCTTCGAACGCGCGTTCGAACTCGGGGATGTGACCGTCGGGCTGACCGACGACGACCTCGCCCCGAAAACGCGCAGCGTCGACCGGCACGTACGCCCGTTCGAGGACCGAAAGGCGGACCTCGAATCGGAGCTCGAGCTGTTCGCCGACGAGTACGACCGCCGTTTTGCGGTACACGAGTTGTCCGAACCGACAGGGATCGCCACGGAACCGGGGTTCGACGTGTTGGTCGTCTCCCCGGAGACAAAGGACGGGGGCGAGGCAGTCAACGAGGAGCGGATCGAGAAGGGGCTCCCGCCGCTCGACATCGAGGTCGTCGACCATCGGTACGCCGAGGACGGCGACGTGATCTCCTCGACCCGCATCGTGGCCGGCGAGATCGACGAACACGGCAATCTCACGCCGGATTCGAGCGGCAGACGGTCCCGTCAGGGGTAGCCGGGACGGCAGGGCCCCCGACGGACGAACCAGCCGTTTTTTTACCTCCGGTGGCGGAGTGATCGACGATGCCGGATCGCACCGACGTCTGTGTCCTCCTCCCGACGCTCGATGAAGCCGAGACGATCGGGGACGTGATCGACGGCTTCTACACCGCGGGGTTCGATGAGATCCTCGTCGTCGACGGCGATTCAAGCGACGGAACGCGGACCATCGCCGAAGAACACGGCGCCCGCGTTCTCACGCAGTCAGGGACCGGAAAAGGACAGGCGGTTCGTGAAGGCGTCGAAGCGATCGACCGGCCGTACGTGTTGATGGCCGACGGCGACGGAACGTACCGCCCGGAGGACGCCGATGCGATGCTCGAGCCGCTGTTCGAGGGGCGGGCGGAACACGTCATCGGGGATCGATTCGCCGACATGGAGTCGGGAGCGATGACGCGGCTCAACGCGGTCGGGAACCGGCTCATAAATCGGCTGTTCGGAACGATCCACGGCCGTAATCTACAGGACATTCTCTCGGGCTATCGGGCGTTTACGCGGCAGTCGTTCGAACGGTTTCAACTCGACGCCGACGGCTTCGGTATCGAGACCGAACTGGCCGCCGAGTGCGTTCGCCAGAACGTCTCGACCGCGGTCGTCCCGATCACGTATCTGTCCCGTCCGGGTGGGTCGGAGACGAACCTCAACCCGATCGCCGACGGCGGTCGTATCATACTGACGCTGTACACGCTGGCGCGGACCAACAACCCGATCTTCTATTTCGGGGCGATCGCCTCGCTCGGAACGTTGGCCGGGGTTTCGATCGCGGGGTTCGTCGGATACCGGTATTTGATCGCTGGCGTCTCACACGAGGTGCTCGCGCTGCTCTCGGCGTTCCTGATCCTGCTTTCGGTCCAGCTTCTGATGTTCGGCGTGTTGACCGACGTGGTCGTCTCCGTGAACAGAGAACAGACCCGCCGTCTCGAGGAGCTCTCCGATCGCCTCGACGACCGGGAGAATTAAAACGGCAGCAGCGACCGGAGCCGGCCGACGAGGCTGTTGTTCGCCCGCTCGCGTCTGGCCTCGAACACCGAATGGAGCGCGTTCATGAACTCCTGTCTCGTTTCGAAACTCGACTGTGGAAGGTCGCCGAGGGCGTCCGAGAGCCGTATCTCGTTCCCTTTGGCGTCGTAGGGGATTTTCGGATCGCCGACGTGGTCGAGGAGTTCTTCGGCGGTCATCGGAAAGACGGCGTCGGCCCGTTCGAGGTGCTCGTCGAGGGCGGCGATACCGAACGCGATCGTTTCCGGAGTGTCGTCGTCGCTCTGTTGTGGTGGCCGGACTCCCATTGTAACTCAATAGATACCACATCACCCTAAATACCCCCGACTCGGAGCCGAGGGACAGGCATATTCCGACAGCGCCCCTCGGACCAGTATGACTGAATACACGACGGTTTCGATCCCGAAAGACCTCTCCGAGCGCGTCGAGGAGACGATCGAGGGGACGAGTTTCTCCTCGACCAGCGATCTCGTCCGGTTCCTGCTCCGGAGCATCGTCATCCAACATCAGAGGCAGGGCTCGCTTTCGGAGGCGGAGTTCGACGAGATAACCGACCAGCTCCGCGACCTCGGCTATCTGGAGTGATCAGTCACTCGGGGAACTCGAGTTCGCCGTCCGGCGGCTCGATATCGACGATCTCCATTGTCCGCCCCGTTCCCGATCGGTCGAACGCCGCGACGGCGTCCGTATCGTAGGGTGGCACCGCGACGAAGACGACCTCGTGGAGGTCGTCGGCTTTGGTCAACGCGAGGAGGCCGTCCGGGTGGGTGATGAACCGCCCCGCCGCACCGGGCGTCGAGAGATCCATCCCGAACACGGCACGGACGGAGTTTCCGGTATCGGGGAGATACATGTCGGTGAACACCGGTCGGTCGGACGGCAGCTCCGCGTCTAGTTCGTCCGCGGGCGTCACGGCGAGCGACACGGTCACAGAGGCCGGATCGCGGTCCGCCCCGAGTTCGAGCAGCGCGGTCAGAAGCGCTCGCGTGATGTAGACCACGTTCGGCGTTCGGCCGGGATGAATAAAACTGCCTCGAAGCGGTGAACCGGCCCGGTGGGGTCTCTCTCAGGCCACCCGATCGACGACCGTCTCGCCGTCGACGACGAGGTTGTACGCCCCCTGGTCGTCGTTCCAGAGGACGAGCGCGTTTTCGAAAGCGAGAAGCGATCCGTACGGCGCATCGAGGAGCACGTCGTTCAGAGCCGACCGCTCGGTCAACACGGCGTAGTGATCGATGGCTTCGGAGCCGTCGCTGATCTTGAAAACCGGGTGCCCATCGTCCGCCAGGTTTGGCGAGAGCTTCAGCGCCGTGATATCGATTCGCTCGGTGACGTGGCGGTCGGTTTCGGCCATCTTCCCCACCCGGTCGGAGTCGGGATCGTACTCGATCGCCCGCTTGCCGTCGGTCCGGAGCAACAGGTAGGCGAACTGAACGACCGGTTTGGTGTATCTGCCCCCGCGTTCGGGACTCCCGTCGGGCCGCTTGGGTGCGTTCTCCTCGAGCCGTCGCTGGAACGGCGGCGGTTCGAGCTCGGGTTTCCGCGTGAACGTCCATCCCCGGTCGCTCGGTGACTCGCCCGGCCACAGCCGAAGCGTCGGCGCGTACACGGTCACTCCGTCGTTTCGCTCGAGCAGGTCGCGCTCGATCGCCCGAAGACGGGTCGCAGTCCGCTCTTCGGCCGGCGAGATTGCGAGGACGGTCCCGTCGGGTTTCAACGACCCGAGGTAGCGTTCGACGACCCTCACCGGATCGTCGAGTTCCGAGAGGACGTTGCCGAAAACGACGATGTCGTACTCGCCGTTGGGGTCGAACGCTTCGGCCGTCTCGCGGTGGATAGTCGTCGCGAAGCCGGGGCGTGTCGGGTCGACCATCGCCTCGAACACGTCGGCCGCCGCGCTCGGTTCGACCGCGTGGTACTCGACGAGGCTCTCCGCCGGTAGATAGTCGTGGATCCCGAGCGCCGGGCCACCCGTCCCGGCCCCAATGTCCAGTATCCGCAATCGGCGGGACAAAAGCCCGGCGCGCCCGAGTTCGTCGAGGGCGTACTGGATCGCGGCGTAATAATCGGGCAGATGATACAACGCGTACGCGAGTGCGGTCTCCGCATCGTACGTGACTGACTCGTCGGAAAAGTACGCGATTTTCAACTCGTCGATCCGTTTGCGGAGCCTGTCGCCGGAGTCACCGCCCGCCCAATCGGGGCCGTACCGGTCGACGAGCAGTTCCTCGAAGCGTCGAACGTACTGTTCGGGGAACCGCTCGACACCCCGGAACGTCGGATCGATCGCATCGTCCTCGATCGGAACGAACGTACCGTCCTCACGCTCGTGGAGGCCGAGATCGAAGGCGTGTTCTCTGAGCGTCTGTCTGACGACGGCCGGGTGCGGCTCCCCTTCGACGTACTCGAAGATCTCCTCGGGATCGATCGGTCGGACGTGCCGGAGATATTTCGCGGTGTCGACGATACCCTCAACGTCGGTCATTCGCCGGCCTCCTCATAGATATCGACGAACGCCTCGTGATCGGCGTTTGCGATCCGTTCGGCGGCCTCGGCGACGGACGACGCACCCTCGAAGCGGTCCTGGATTTCGGCGTACACCGTCGGGGTGTTCCCGGCAATCGCCTCCGCGAGTTCCGATAGCGGTCCCGAGAGCGAGGTGTGAAACCGGGGATCGATCTCGTCTTCGGTGAGCGCATACGCCAGCACGGCGGTGTGTGTCTTGGCCTGCACGGTCTCCATCGCCCGGTCGTGGGTCGCAGGCGTCGTCTCGAACACCTCGTTTCCGGCCGCTTCGAGCGACGTGCGGATCCGATCGACTGTCGGACCCGCGTGGTCGACGACGACCGGGACGTTCCCCGGCGCGTTCGCCGCCGAAAACAGCGGATGAAAGCTCGCGCGCTCGTGCTCCTCGGCATGGATTCGAAGCGCGGCGACGGAGTCGCGCATCTCGCCGGACACGTCGACGACGGCGTCGGTCGCCCTGTGTGCGTGTTCCTCGATCGCCTCGGGGACGACTGACATCGGGACGGCGAGACAGACTGCGTCGAAGGTTTCGCCGGTGTCGAGCGACACGGCCCGGGCGTCCGAAACCTCCGCCGCCGCGTCCCGTGCCGTCCCGGCCTCGCGGTCCGCGAACGCGACCGAGGCGGCGCCGGCGTGACGGGCGAACCACCGGCCCATCTCCCCCGCCCCGACGACGAGCAGTTGCATGGAGTCGGGTTGCTCCCGGTCGTTCAAAAGCCGTTCGTCTCCCTGCGGCCCGGAAATTCCGGGAAGCCGCTCGCTGCCGGGGCCCAACGGTCACTCGCGACCGACCGACAGTTCTTTGCGGTAGTTCGTGAGGTTCTCGCAGCCGTCCTCGGTGACCACGACGAGGTCCTCGATCCGGACGCCGCCGACGTCGGGATCGTACAGCCCCGGTTCGACGGTGACGACGTTCCCCGCTTCGAGTTCGACGTCGTCCTCGGAGACCCGCGGCTCCTCGTGGATATCGAGACCGAGACCGTGGCCGGTCGTGTGGATGAACCCCGTTTCAGCCGTCTCGTCGTCCCGGAGCGTCGGCCATCCGGCAGCCTCATAAATATCACAGACTGCGCCGTGAACCGCACTGCCCGAGACGCCTGCTTCGATGGCATCGAGCGCGGCTTCCTGTGCCTCGAGCGTGAGGTCGTACCACTCGGAGACGGTATCGGTCGGCTCGCCGACGCAGAACGTTCGCGTCATATCGGCGTAATACCCGGTCTCCTTCGAGCGCGGAAAGATATCGACGATGATCGGCTCGTCTGCCGATAGCGGCCCCGATCCGCGGTCGTGAGGGTCGGCGGCGTCGGGCCCACAGGCGACGATCGTCTCATCGAGCGCACAGTCGTGTTCGAGGAGCTCGACCTCGATTTCGCGTTTGACCCGCTCGGCCGTCACCGTCTCGCCGTCGAGAACCAAGATCCCGTCCTCGACCGTCGCGGCTTCGAGTAACCCCTCGGCGACGGCCATCGCGGCCTCGTTGGCCCGCTGGGTCGTCCTGATGTGCTCGATCTCCTCGTCGTGTTTCGTGGCTCGAATCGATCCGATGACACCGTCGGTGTCCGCCCGAACCTCGATCCCACGATCCCTGATTCCGTCCGCTGTTCCGACCGGGAACTCCGCCGGGACCGCGACCGACGCGACATCGTGGGCGGCGAGAAACGCAGCGAGCGTCCTCGATTTCCCCTCGTGGGAACCGTATTCGGCGACGTGCTCGCGGTGGTTGTACTCGGAGTGTCGCTGGACGGCGTCGGCCCGGGCAGTCCGTTTCGCCCGGCCGTACTCCAGCGCCGAGACCAACAGACAGACCTCGCCGGTGTAGAGGGTGACGAACGGGTCGGGGGCGGTAAAGCCGGAGAGGTAGCGTTGATCGGCCGTCTCGCCGTCGGCCTCGATCAGGTAGCCGTCGACACCGGCCTCCTCGAGAAACGCGTCGAGTTTCGAAAGATCGGGTTCCATACCGGGACACTGGTCGGCGAACACAAAGCGTTTGCCCGATTCCGGTGCGGGTCTCAACCGGCGGTTTCGGGGGCCGTCTCAGTCGTCGTCGGCCGCGGGCGCGTCGACGGCGTCGGCCCGTTCGAGATCCTCGAGATAGCCGTCGGCGTCGATGGCTGCTTTCGACCCCATTCCGCCCGCCGTGATCGCCTGCTGGTAGTGATAATCCACTACGTCGCCGGCACCGAAGATCCCCGGGACGCCCGTCCGAGTCTGGCCGCCTCCGGAGCCACCGACGGTCCGAATGTAGCCGGCATCGTCTGTCTCGACCCCTGTTCCCTCCAAATACCCGGTGTTCGGCGTGTGCCCGATCGCCATGAACACCGCGCCGACATTCATCTCGAAGCGTTCGGTGTCCGGATCGTCGAGTTTCTCCTTCGGGTGCCCCGCGGGATGTCGCGCGAGCGCGACGGCTTCGATTCCGTCCTCGGCGGAGCCGTGGATCTCGAGGAGTTCGGTGTTCGTCAGCACCTCGATGGAGCCCTCGGTTTCGAGTTCCCTGATCCGGTCGATCCAGTAGTCTTCCGCGCGGAACTCCTCTCGACGGTGGACGACGTAAACCGTGTCGGCGAACTTCGTGAGGAATGCGGCTTCCTCGCAGGCCGCATCGCCGCCGCCGACCACGAGCATGTCCTCGCCGCGGAAGAACGCGCCGTCGCAGGTCGCACACGTCGAGACGCCGTAGCCCATCAGTTCGTCCTCGCCGGGAACGCCCAGTGTCCGGGCCGACGCGCCCGACGCGGCGATGAGCGCGTCCGCGGTGTAAACGGTGCCGTCACGGAGCTCCACGCGGTGGGGTTTGCCGGGGTCGACGTCGACGACGACGCCGTGGTCGATCTCGGCCCCGAACTGTTCGGCCTGGGCTTTCATGTCGTTTATCAGCTCCGGGCCGCCGATCCCGTCGGGGAAGCCGGGGTAGTTCGCCACGTCGGTCGTCAGCGTCAACTGGCCGCCGGGTTCGGGGCCCTCGAGAACGAGTGGGTCGTTGTTCGAGCGCGCGGCGTAGATCGCCGCCGACAGGCCCGCGATCCCGGACCCGGCGATGAGCAGTCGTCGGTGATCGGCGTCGTCCGTCATGGTTCTACGTTGCCGGGCGTCGGCTATGTAGCTTGTGCTGTCGGCGACGGATCGGCACCCGAAGCCGGCCCGTTACCCGCCGGCGAGCATGAAAAGCGCCAGCGCGACCGCGAGGACGACCGCCGTCGAAACGAGAATTCCGAGAACGGCGAGTTGGCTCATCGCTCGGTCGTCCCGCAGGATGGTTCGAAACGAACTTCGGAGGGACGGAAGTGACATCGATAGCCCAACGATCGGCGCCGATGGGTATCAGACCTGTGGTCGTTTCGGTCGCCGTGTCCGCCGCGGCTACTCCGACAGCAGTTCACGAAGCGTCGCGAGCGCACGCTGGCCGTTGGCTCGGGTCGTGGGACACTCGACCGCGTCGGCGGACCCTCGCTCAATGACGAGCGCGACGTCGCGGGCGGACAGCCAATATCCCACGACGGCGACCGCGGCCAACCCGACGAGGATCCCGCTGAACACCAACACCGTACCGAGCAATCTGCTCGCCCACCCGACCGTCCGGACGATGGTCTCGAGACCGCCCGCACCCGGCGCGTCGGGGACCACGATGAGGTCGGCCGGTGACACGGCGAGCAGGAGGCCGCCGGCGACGAGCGCGACGACGGTGTACAGTATTCCGGCGGGGAGGTAGGAGAGAAACGCCCGACCCCCGGTTCGGCGAACGGCGATCCCGGTGACGTTCCCGCGTACCGTCCGGACGACCGCCGGATCGCGGTCGGGGTGATAACTGAGAAACTCCCGCTCCGTGACCGCGATCCACCCGGGCGAAAGCGACACCGTCGCGATCGGCGACTCGGACGGCGGGAGACAGTCCGACGGCTCGGGCGCGGACTGGTCGACGTCGACCTGATCGACGACGCCGGGGTCGGGGGCCTGATCGGGGAGCATCGCTTCGACGACCGGTTATCCAACGTCGATAAAAGAGGTCCGGACGGTTTCGGTAGCCGTATCGGTTACAGGTTCGCCGCGAGGTGGCCAGCGATCTCGTGGGCCCCCTCAGCCGCGGCGAGATCCGGTCGTTCCGAACGGATTACGTCGACGTCACGCTGGAGTTCCTCGCTGAGACGCGCCTCGACTTCCCCGACGATGCCGGGCAGACACGCCATCCCACCGGTCAACACGATGGGTTTGTCGAGCGCGAGTTGATACACCTTCATGTAGCTGTTCGCGAGTTCGGGCAGAAACTCGTTTGCGACCTCGTCGACGACTTCGTCGACGTACTCGTCGCAGGCGTCCATGACGCTGTCTTCGATGGTGAACTCGTGGGAGCCGCCTCCCGGTTGTTGGATCACGTCGGTGAACGGCTCGAAGCTCTCGAAGTCGGCGTGTTCTTCCTTGTACTCGCGTGCGGTCGTGAGATCGATGTTGACCCGACCCTGTGTTTCCTCCTCGACGTAGTTTGCGACCCGCCGATCGACCTCGTTTCCGGTGATCGACCCCGTCGAGAGCGGAACGAGCTGTTCGCCCCGGCGGTAGGCGCACACTTCCAGGTTCGTCGACCCCATATTAACTGTAATAAAAATATCGTCGATCGCGCCCAACCCGTTCTGGAAGGCCGGCAACGCCCCACAGAGGGACTCGGGGTAGCTTCTGACGAGTTCCTGGCCGATCGAACTACCTTCGACGACGGCCTCGAGGTTCGCGAGGCCGGCCTCGTTGTCGATCGTCGGGATCGCGTAGACGACAGCGCTTTGTTCCGGGACGTCGTTCGACTTGAGGAGTTCGTTGAAGAACGTCGCCGCCGATTCGGCGCTGTCCTCGTCCTCGGGAAGCCCCGAACGGAGCATGAACTCGACCGTGTCGGGGTACTCA
>CAZOFL010000012.1:0-35077 GCA_964579035.1 uncultured Natronomonas sp.
GCCGTTGCCGTTGCCGTTGCCGTTGCCGTTGCCGTTGCCGTTGCCGTTGCCGTTACCGTTACCAGCGCAACCCGCGATGGCAGCGGTCGTCAACGCAGCTCCACTCGCTCGTAGGAAGTTGCGGCGCTTCAGGTCTTTCGCCATGGTACAGTAGAACACCCATCAGATATATAAACATTTCCGTTGGGCCCGGTGTGGGTTAATTCTACGCACTGATTCGACCGGCTGAACGACAGTTCAAGAATAATAGGCACCTACAACAAACGGTTGTGAAACGGCCGGCGACGAACGGGAGCGTCGACGGGGCTGTTTTCGACCGGTCAGGTGCGTCCACCGACCGACCCGCACACCGGCCCCGGCTGCACCCGGGGGATCACACGTCCGAACGGAAAGTTTGAGCGTCCGCCGCTCCGCGTTGTCGTCGCACTCGGAACGCTGTCGACGGCGCAACAGCGATGTCGTTTGACGCGCTGTGGGAGGTGTCCGACACCGTGGCACAACTATTTATTACTCCACCGGAAACTCCCGAAGCAATGCGTGAGGACACCGAGGACATTGAATCGGTCTTGGCGTCGCGGTTCGAATCGTTCGACCTTCGTGACGTCCCGGAATCGACGAAGGACATGGCGAGACTCGTGGTTTTGGACACCGTTGGCATCTCGATATACGGCTCCCACAGGGGGTACGTCGCGGACGTGTTGGCGGCTACGGAGCGGTACGGTATGGGGCTCGAGGGGCACGGAGCGGTGGCCCACGCGACGTGGGATCGACACGCGCCCACCCTTGCTGCCGAGGCCAACGCGACGGCGGCGTCGAGTACGGAGTGTTACTCCGGGCTCCAGGGCGCCGGGATGGGTTCGATATACGTCGTGTCGGCGGCGCTCGCGATGGGCGAACACCTCGATTCCAGCGGGCGGGCGGTTCTGGAAGCGGTCGTTGTCGGCTACGAGGTCGCGGCGATCGTCGGCGACCTGTTGCGGCCGTTCCGCGGGGACCTCCAGGGTCACGGCGGCAACCTCCCGGTCGGGGTGGCCGCGACCGTCGCGTCGCTCCGCAACTTCGACCGCGAGGAGTTCGCCAACGCGCTGCGGATCGCGGCCAACCCGCTCATCATCGGCAGCTGGGACGCGATACTTCAGGGGGCCTCGGTCCGGAACTACTACACGGGGTTGTCACTCACCCACGGGATCCGGGCGGCGATGCTCGCCGAAGCCGGCGTGACCGGTATGAAACACGCGAACGAGCGCCACCTCTTCGAGACTCTCTCGTTGAATCCCCCGGACGACGGGAGCGTCGAAGCCGGCGTCGACCGGTTCGGCGAGGAGTACTATCTGGACGAAACGATATTCAAGATGCATCCGTCGTGTCGCTACACCCACGCGCCGCTGGAAGCGCTCGAAGCGATCTGTACGGGGAACGATATACACCCCGGGGATATCGACTCGGTGGCCGTCCACACGACCGAGTTCGCCACCTACGGTGAGATCACTCGCCCCGAGAGCGCGGTCGATGCGAAATACAGCATTCCGTACGTCCTCGGGGCGTTTTTGGCGCGTGGATCCGTCGGCGTTTCGGAGTTTCGCAGCGACGCGGTCCGAGACGAGGAGATCCTCTCACAGGCCGAAAAAGTGCGCGTCGAGGCCGACCCGGCGTACGAAGCCCGAGCGGCGGACGGCCTCTGGGGATCGGCGGTCGAGGTCGAAACCACAGAGGGGGCCGTCATCCGTGTCGACGTATACGACGCCGAAAGCGGCGTCGACGTCGGGGAGGCCGAACTCGTCGAGAAGTTCGAGACGATGCTCAGCCATCGCGGCGGGCCGTTCGATGTCGATCGGTTGCGTCGGGACTGTCTGGGGATCGACCGCCTCGACACCGTGCGGTCGCTGTTCGACGAGTGAACCGGACGACGGCCAAGTATATTTACGTTCGATAAGTATTCTGAGGTATGAATCCGGATATGTCCATCTCGAATGGGCGTGTTGTGACGTCTGACGGAAGCTTCGAGGCAGCCGTACTGGTCGAGGACGGCAGGATCGTCGCAGTGGGTGACGAGAAAGTGCTCCCCGAGGCTGACAGCCGGGTCGATGCCGAGGGGTTGCTCGTCATGCCCGGCGTCGTCGACCCCCACGTCCACGTCGACATCGAACCGGCCCATCGCGTCGGCGATTTCCGCTCGGAGACGAGGGCGGCGGCCGTGGGTGGAACGACGACGATCGTCGATTTCGCCTGGCAGGGACTCGATCGAACGGTTCTCGACCCCGAGGCGACGATCGTCGACGGTGTCGAGTACAAGCGGTCTCTCGCGGAGGGGGAGGCGCTCGTCGATTACGGATTCCACGGCGCGATCATCCGGGAGCGTCCCGAGTCGCTCGAACAGATACGTCCGGCGATCGAAGCCGGTGTCACGTCGTTCAAGATGTATCGATCGACGTACCACTGGGGCGTCTCGAACGGCTTCGTCGACGCTGTTATGAAGAGGCTCGCCGGGTCGGGCGCGGTCGCGGTCATGCACACCGAGGACCCGTCAATATGTGAAGCGCTGACGGAGCAGTTCAAGCGGGAAGGAAAGGGCTCTCCGGAGTGGTATCCGAAGTCCAGACCGGACTACGCCGAAGCTATGAGCGCGGCGGACGCCGCCCGCCTGGCGACGGAGGCCGGCGCGAAGTACTACGGGATTCACACGACCTGCAGGAAGGCCGCGGACGTGCTGGCGCAGTTTCGAGAGGACGGATCCAAACTCAGAGCCGAGACCTGCACCCACTACACGGTGTTGGACGAGTCGATCCACGCCGAGATGGGGAACCTGCCGCTCATCGCCCCGCCGATCCGACCCCTCGACGACGTCGACGCGATGTTCGAACACCTCCGAGACGGGACTCTGAGTGTCGTCTCGACGGACCACTGTGAGTACAAGCGTCGGAGCAAGGACGTCGAGAACTGGTGGGAGTCACCGTTCGGGGCGAACAGCCTCCAGACGAGTCTGCCCGTGTTTTACGACGAAGCCGTCAATCGTCGCGGCCACAGCCCCTCGTTCGTCGTCGAACTGATGTGTCGAAACCCCGCCGAGACGTTTGGCCTCGAATCGAAGGGACACATCGGTGTCGGCTACGACGCGGACATCGTTCTTTTCGACCCCGAAACGACGTACACGATCACCGCGGATGACAACGTCTCAAACGCCGACTTCACGATGTACGAAGGGCGGGAAGTCACAGGGCGAGTCGAGCGCACGTACGTCCGTGGTGAGCTCGTCGCCGCGGACGGGGAACCGGTCGGGCCGGGCGGACACGGGGTGTATCAACCGCGAGCGATCCCCGACTGGGAGGCGTGACACCCGCGTGGAACCGAGACCGAGACGCCGCCTCGGGGATCGTGGTAGCGAGCGCATCGCCGAATCGGCCACGCGGCTCGGGTAGCCGTCCCAACTGTTTTGACGGAGACTCGGCTGTTTGATCGGAGTTCAACCGAGCGATTCGAGCACCGCATCGAGTCTGCCACCGTCGCCGAGCGCCCCGAGTTCGGCGTCGAGGGTCGCGACGGCCCCCTCCTCCAGTACGGTTCCCGCACAGCGGTAAAACTTCTCCTCGAGCGCCGCATCGTCCGACGGCTCGTACGGCATCGCGGGTGGGGTGTGTTGGTCCCGACTGTACGCCGTCCCGTCGACCGTCTCGACTCGGACGCGCGCCCCGTATCCGAAGTACTGCGAGCCGAACAGCCCCGAAACGGGAACGACGGAGACGAGATCCATCGCCCCTCGGATCGGCTCCTCGGCGAGCGTCGAATCGGAGAACGCGGACGGCTCGATGGAGCCGTTGGCGAGGACGAGCCCCAGACAGAACTCGAAGGAAAACTTCGCGTCGAACGGACCATCGAGCGGTGGGTGTTTGAGGACGTCGATCGACTCGTCGACCTCGACGTCGACCGATTCGATCTCGTCGGGATCGATCCCTTCGTCGGCGAGCAACCGCTCGAGCGCGTAGATTCCCGCGTGCGTTACGATCGCCGACGGGTAGAGTTTGAACCCGACGTCCGGGAGCGCCCACCGATCGCCCAACCCGTCCGTGTCGACGCTCGTATCGGACCGTCCGGGAGCCATGACGTCGGGATACCCCTTATCGCCGTCCAGAACCCGTCGGTCCGCCGTCCAACCCGCACGGGCCATGATGACCGCCTCGATACCGCGTTGTGCGCCCTGTCCGGGGTGTGTGAGCTTGATTTCGGACCCCATGTTCCGCTTGAGCGACGTCGGGGCGTTCGAGCCCGCGATCCCGAAGGCCCGTTCGACGGCGTCGGTATCGAGGCCGTATATCGAGGCCGCAGCGGCGGCCGCGCCGAAGGTGCCGACCGTGGCCGTGAGGTGCCAGCCGTTGTCGTAATGCTCGGGGTAGACCGCGTGACCGACCCGATAGATGACTTCCGATCCGACGACGAGCGCCGTCAACAGTTCCGCACCGGTCGCGTCCGCCGCCTCGGCGGCGGCGAGGGCGGCCGGCGCGACCGGCGTCGACGGGTGGATGACGATCGAGTCGTACGTGTCGTCGTAATCGTCGACGTGGGCGAACGTGCCGTTGGCCAGCGCCGCGCCCTGCGGTGTCGCCGTCCCGCCGCCGATAACCGTCGCCGCCGTCCCCGGGAACGCCGTCGTGGCGTACTCACGCATTCGTTCGCCCGGATCGCTTCCCGATCCGAGCAACGCGACCCCAACGTGGTCCCGGAAACACTGCCGAGCCAGTTCGCGAACCTCGGGCGGGATGTCGTCGATACTGGTCGAACCGACGAACCTCGCAAGCGTCGTCGTATCACTCATTCGTTCGAGTACCATTCGAATACGGAGTAATATAGCTTCCGTCAGGACGACACCCCCGGTTTCGGAGGGCGGTGACACGCTCGCGTACTCGCGTGAACCCGGCGTTCCGATCGATCCCGTAAATATATGCGTCCGTACGCCGCCCCTCCAGTATGACGGAACAGATCTCCGGCGTAAGCGAGCGCGAACTACTCCAACTGGCGCGGACGTTCGGTATCGCCGTCGAGGAGACGACCGTGGAGGAACTTCGATCGCAGGTCAACGCCCGGCTCACCGCGGGGCTGGAGGAGCTCTACGAATACGACCTCGGGCGAACGACCGCCGACGCAACCCGGGAGTGGAGCGACGCCAGCGACGCCCACAACGCGATCAACACCCGATGTCGCGTCGCCACGTCCGCGGCGGGACCGCTCTCCGGCGTCGACGTGGGGCTCAAGGACAACATCGCCGTCGCCGGGATTCCGATGCGGTGCGGTTCGGCGGCGCTGCGCGGACACGTCCCACAGCACGATGCGACGGTCGTCACACGGCTGCTCGAGTCCGGTGCGACGATCGCCGCGAAAACGAACCTCGACGCGTTCGCCGTCGGCGGGCGCGGAACCTCCTTCGAAGGGACGATCCGAAACCCCCGCGACGAAACCAGAAGCACGGGCGGCTCCTCGGGCGGAAGCGCCGCCGCGGTCGCCGCCGGGTACACGGACGTCGCGCTCGGCACCGACACCGGCGGCTCGGTCCGGATGCCCGCCGCCTTCTGTGGCCTCGTCGGCTTCAAGCCGACCTACGGGGCCGTTCCGCTCTCCGGGGTCGTCGAGAACACGTACGCGCTGGATCACGTCGGCCCGATCACCCGAACGGTTTCGGAGGCCGCGACGGTCTTCGAAGCGATCGCCGGGGCGGACGAGGACGATCCGGCGAGCATGCGCACAGCGGGAGCCGGCGACTACGTCCGGGGGGAGTGTTCCGACTCGGTCGAGTCCCCACCCGAACTGTCCGAGCTCCGATTGGGTGTGCTCTCCCAGCAGACCGAAGAGGCGATCGAAGCGCCCGTCGCGCGGCGTCACGACCGCGCGCTCACTGCCCTTCGGGAGGACGGCGTCACCGTCGAGGGGATCGACTTCGAGGGGATCGAGACGATCGTGCAGATCAAAAACGCGATCAGTTACTGCGAACTCGCGACGGGGTGGCGGGACGGGACCGTTCCGTATCGCCGGGGCGACGTTCGCCCGACGGAGGACCACCTGAGCCTCGGGAGCCGATTACGGACGGCCGCAAACGAGTTGAGCGATTTCCACCGGAGCCGGCTGCTCGCGGGCGCGGCGCTTGTCGAAACGTACGGCGGCCGGCAGTACGGGCGGGCACACGAAGTCCGGCGGGCGATAACGGCGGAGTTGGCCGAAAAGACGGCCGAGATCGATGCGATCGTCACGCCGACGGTGCCACACCTCGCGCCGAAACTGGCGAACGAGGGGGATCCGGACGCCCTCGACGACGACACCCAACTGGGGACGGGCCGGTACACGAAGATCGCGAACGTCACCGGCCGGCCGGCGATCACCGTCCCGAACGGGACCGTGGAGGGCTCCCCGATCGGACTGCAGTTGATCGGGAGCCGGCACGGGGATGCCGAGTTACTCGGCGTCGCGGCGCGGGTCGGCGACCGGATCGAGTCGGTGTAGAGCGGCGGGGGTCAGAGCACGTATCGGCTCCAGCCACCGTCGACGCTGAGTACCTCCCCGGTCACGTAACTCGCGCGTGGCGAGACGAGATACGCGACCGCGTCGGCGAACTCCGAGGGATCGCCGGGGCGTTCGAGCGAGACCTCCTCGGTCCGGCTTTTGTTCGCCTCCTCGAAGCTGACATCCCGGTGTTCGGCCCGTCGTTCGATCTTGTATTTGATTCGGTCAGTCATGACGAACCGTGGTGTGACCACGTTCGCGCGCACCGCCGGCGCGTACTCCCGCGAGATCGTCTTCGTCAGCCCGTAGAGCCCGAGCCGGAAGACGTTCGAGAGAGCGTGGTTCGTCGGCGATTCGCGGGCGGAGGCGCTCGTGACGACCGCGAGCGATCCGAGTTCGCTCGCCTCGAGATGGGGGAGGCCCGCCTCGACGAGCCACCGGGTTCCGGAGATGACACCCCTGTAGGCGTCGTCCCACTGGTCGTCGGTCGCGTCCTCGAACGTCACCGCGGGCGGGCCGCCGTGATTGGCCACGAGGACATCGACCCCGCCGAACGTCTCCGTCGTCCGTTCGATCAATCCCTCGATATCGTCGCGGTCGGTCAGATCGCACGCGACGCCGAGCGTAGAATCCGGATCGGCGTCGGTTTCGGAGACGATGCGTTCGGCCGCCTCGGCGGCGCGGTCAGCCGACCGCGAACAGACCGCGACGTTCGCGCCTTCGGCGGCCAGTTGGCGCGCGGAGGCGTATCCGAGTCCTTTGCTCGAGGCGGCGACGACCGCGGTTCGGTCGGCGAGCTGTAGGTCCATATCGTCCAATAATCGACCCGAGAGTGTATAAGCGCTTTCGTCATCCGGGAAGCGCTGGACGATCGGTCCGTCCGCCGGCGCCGTGAATCCAAACAGTCAATACCGGCCCGATTACTGGATTACCCAATGGGGTCCCGTCTGAGCCGGACAGTCAAAACCGGCCGCGTGTACTATCTCGTGGTTTTGATCTCGCTGCTGTGGTTCATGGTACAGTTTCTCCGGTTCGTCTTCCCCCCGCTGTTCGAGACGTTCCAGTCCGTGTACGGCGTCTCGAACGCCCAGACCGGACTTCTCTTCACGCTCATTATGCTCTCGTACGCCGCGGTGCAGTTCCCCTCGGGAGTGTTAGGCGATCGGCTCGGGCTGCCAACGATGATCCTCGCCGGGGCGGCCGTGTTTACCGCAGCCGCGCTTTTGGCCGCCGCAAGTCCATCGTTCGTCGTTCTGGCACTCGCGGCGATGTTGATCGGGCTGGGCACCGGCCCGCACAAAACCGTCGCGATCCCGCTTTTGTCCCGGCGGTACACCGACCACCCCGGACGGGTCCTGGGCGTGATGGACACCGTGGGGCAGTTCGGCGGAATGACGGCTCCGCTCGTCGTGGTCGTCCTGGCGGGCGTGTTTGTCTGGCAGAGCGTGTTCGTCCTCGGGGCCGTCGTCAGCGCCGCACTCGCGATACTGTTTTACCGGGCAGTCGGGCGCGATCCGGCGCTGAAGGCGAGCGGTCCCTCGACGGATCGGACGGCCGACGCCGCCGAGGGCGGGGACGATCTGACGTATCGGTCGGTGTTCACCGACCGGAGGCTGCTCGTGTTCATCCTCGTGACGATGTGTTTCACGTTCGCGTGGAACGGCGTTGCGTCGTTTCTACCGCTGTATCTGGCGGTTGAGAAGGGGCTCTCGACGGGGGCCGCGGGGATCCTATACAGCCTGCTGTTCGCCATGTCGGTCAGTCAGACAGTCACCGGCGAGTTGGGCGACCGGGCCGGAAAGCTCACCGTTTCCGTGGTGACGTTCGCCGCGATGTCGGTCGGGGTCGTCGGCCTCCTGATCGCGAACTCGGTCGTTGCACTCGTTGCGACGACGGTCGTCCTCGGCCTCGGGTTCCACGGGTTCCGCCCGGTCAGAGACGCCTACCTGATGGACGTGATCCCGAAGGGCGTCGGCGGCGGAACCCTCGGGGCGATCCGAACGGCGATGACCGGGGTCGGGGCGCTCGCTCCGGCGATCGTCGGGTATCTGTCGGACCTCGTCGGGTTCGTTCCCGCGTTCGCACTCATCGGGGCCGCAACGACGGTCGCCGGCGTGTTGACGCTGTCGCTCCGGTGAACCGCCGGGACAGCGTTAAGTACGTCGAGCGGAGTTGTTCGGTATGAGCGAACAAACTGAATCACGAACGGTCGGGTCCGACCGGACGCTGTTTCGGATCATCGAGGCCCTCCTCGACCTCGATGGCGCGACGGTAACCGAGCTGTCGGCGGAGCTCGGGATCGCGAAAAGTACCATCCACCAGCATCTGGCGACGCTTCTGGAACTCGGGTACGCGATCAAGGAGGGCAACGAGTACAACGTCGGGCTCCGGTTTCTGACGATCGGCGAGTACGCGAAAAAACGGAACGAAGCGGCGGCGCTCGTCGAGCCGATGGTCGAGGGGCTGGCGGACGAAACCGGCGAGCGGACCCAGTTTTTCGTCGAGGAGCACGGTCGGGTGATATATCTTCACACCGCGACAGGCGAGCGGGCCGTCCGGGCCAACAGACAGACCGGCGAGATCCGGTATCTCCACTCCAGCGCGGGCGGCAAAGCGATCCTCTCGCGGATGCCCCGCGAGCGGGTCGAAGGGATACTGGACACACACGGCCTCCCGGCCGAAACCGACCGGACGATCACCGACCGGGAGACCCTCTTCGAGGAACTCGAGACGATCAGAGAGCAGGGTTACAGCGTCAACAAGGAGGAGTCGATCACGGGGTTGTGGGCGATCGGCGTCCCGGCCGTCGTCGATGGGGACGTCGTCGGGGCGTTCAGCGTCTCCGGGCCGCGACACCGCCTCGAGAACTCCGAGTTGCACGGGGAACTCCCGGATCTGTTGCTCGCGGCCGCGAACGAACTGGAAATAAAACTTCAGTACGACGAGTCGTAAGCCCGCTCGATCCGGCCGATTTATAACTCGGGTCGAAACGGACTGTGGGCCCGAAAAAAGCGAGTGCGGCCAGAAACGGGAGCGGACCGCGCCCGGACGGGCAGCCGGCCGTTTCTATCGATATTTTTATCTAACACCCTGCGAAGGTACACTGCATGGTCGAGACAGCAACGCTTGCGGAGTTTGTAGCTGAAAGCTCCCTCGAGGAAGTCCCGGAGTCGGTTCGCGAGAAGGCGACCGAAGCGATTTCGGACCTCGTCGGGGTTGCGGTGTACGGATCGAGCCACGAGGTCGGCCAAAAGGTCGGTTCGTACGTCGAGACAGCAGCCCCAGGCTCCGCGGCTACCGTGCTCGGTGGGGGTACGGCGAGCCCCTCGGGAGCCGCGTTAGCGAACGGCTCCTTCGGCCACGCGGTCGATTTCGACGACACGTTCGAATCGATCGTCATCCACCCGACGTCGCCGGTGTTCTCGGCCGCGCTCGCCGTCGTCGAGGCCGAGGACGCGACCGGCCGTGACCTTTTGGAGGCGTACATACTCGGGATCGAGGTCGCCTACCGGACAGGACATGCGACGTACCCGAACCATTACGACCACGGCTGGCACAGCACCGGAACGGTCGGTACCTTCGGGGCGACGGCCGCGGCCGCGTCGGTGCTTGGGTTGTCCGGGGAACGGATCCAACACGCGTTCGGGATCGCCGCGTCGGCGTCCTCGTCGTTGAAAAAGAACTTCGGGACGATGACCAAACCGCTGCACTCCGGGCACGCGGCCCAGATGGGCGTCCGTTCGGCGCTGCTCGCGGCGGAGGATTTCACCGCCGACCCGGAGATATTCGAGGGGAACATCGGCTACGGCAACGTCATGACGCCCGACGGCAGTTACGATCCAAGCGAACTCACGTCCGGGTTCGGCGAGGAGTGGGCGGTGATGGATCTCGGATACAAGCCGTACCCGTCGGGGGTCATCACCCACGCGGCGATGGACGCGATGCGGGAGATCGTCGTCGGGAACGACCTCTCGCCCGAGGACGTCGACTCGGTCACCGTCGCGCTCGACGAGGCCGCCTCGGAGATGCTTCACCACGAACGGCCCGAAACCGGCTTAGAAGCCAAGTTTTCGATCGAGTTCTGCCTCGCCGCCATCCTCAGGGAACGCGACCCGGGCGTCCACGAGTTCACGACGGAGTACGTCACGGACGAGGAGACGCGCGCGCAGACGGCGAAAGTCTCACGCGCGTTCGAGCCGAACCTCTTCGGGGGAAGCTTCGCGAACTACGCCGCCCGGGTCACCGTGGCGACACGCGACGGAGCCGAGCACGTCGTCGAGGAGACGTACGCCCCGGGCTCCCCGAACAACCCGCTCTCCGAGGCGCGACTCCGAGCGAAGTTCGACGAGTGCATGACGGCGGTCGTCAGCGAGGCCGACGCCGAGGCCGCCTACGAAGCGATCCGCTCGATCGATGACGACGGGCAGCTCCGGCGGCTTCTCGAGGCCGTCGGGAACTGATTCGGGTCGATGCTGTCGTGTTCCGGCGAGTGGGCACCGTCGGTCGCCGGGGGCCGATTTATTTTAAATCAAAATACATGACTGTTTCTGTTCGTTATCAACGAACTGAATACCGTTTGACGAATTTCGGCATTGAGGGCACAGATAATGCAAAAAATATCGTATAATGAAAATAATTCGTCTTTTTTGCGGCGTTAGTGGATATGATCGTGAAGCCGGCTATGTACACGGCCCGTTTTCGAACGCGGAACCCGATTTATATACGGAACGACGGTCGTCCGATATCAACCCATTCCGTACCGGGAAACTAAACGAGCGATCCGTATCAACGCGAAAATTGGCACACCCCCGGATCCCGAAACGATCCGACGGATACGGACTCTGTTCGTGGACAGCGAACGATCGTTCGACTTCCGCCCGCGTCGAAAATAACACTGTTATGTTTGTTATTTCTGGCGTGGCGGACTCACGCACAAGCGTCGAAACGCGACCAGACGGTCTGGTTGGCGACACCAGCCGTTGTTCGCCATCAGCGAACGGGCAGTGACGAAGCCACACGCCGGGAATTAACTGCGACCGACCTAATGTAATTTTTTATTTATTAAACTGTAACAGTCATTTTTCTTTTATAATGCGGCCCTTATGTTTATTCTTATTCCGCTCTTTTGTCGTTTACATGACCGTTTTAACTCCGAATAAATAGATATTTTACTTATTTCTTCGCTCTTAGTTCGTGAAGTATTTCTTTGATTTTTTACTTCGCTCAAATTATATCCAAGTTATATATAATTTTTTCTTATGTTTTCGGGCACGCCAACGGATCCACACCGGCACGGACTGTTGTTCCGGTGTGGGAGACCGACGCTACCCAACGGCGGCGACAGGGGATCGAATCGGACCGACCGTCGGCGTAGAAGCCCGGGGGCGAGTCTCGAACCCGGTTGAATTACGACTGCTGCGTTTGCCACCGTACTCGCGCATACGGCATCGCGAATGTACTCTACCGGGGGACGCAGTCGAACCGCGCGGACGCTCGAGTTTTATCTATCGGCGTGGCGGCCCGATCCCCGGGAGTCCGGATACGCCCCCGCCCACGGCCGAGCGCGTTCGAGGGCCGCTGCGACTGCGAGTACGTCCTGCTCCGCGTACCGGCGACCCACGACCTGTAGGCCGACCGGGAGCCCGTCGGCCGTGAGTCCCGCTGGGACCGACGCCGCCGGATGTCCGGTCAGGTTGAACACCCACGTCAGCATGGCGTCGGTCGGCACGCCCAGGACTGACTCGCCGTCTACCTCCGTCGGGTAGCCGTCGTCGAGGTGTTTGCCGTACGGTGGAACGGTAAGTGTCGGCGTTATCAGCGCGTCGTGGCCCGAAAGCGCCGCCTCGATCCCCCGGTAGGCCTCGGTGCGCGGGACGTTCCGCAGGCGCTCCTCGACCGTCTCGACGCCGTCGGCGAGCGCGATCGTCGAGCGGACGGTGTCCTCGACGTCGGCCGTCCGGAGATCGATACCGTGTGCGGCTTCGAGTTGGTCGGCGAACGCGGCGAAGAACGCGCCGACCTGCGTGACGTAGGCCATCGAGAGCTCCTCGTACGGTGGCAACTCGACGTCCGTCGGGTCGATCGCCACACCCGCCGCTTGGAGGTCGTCGACGGCCTCCCCCACGACCCTTCGAACGGCCGGATCGACCGGCTGTAGATCCAGGTTGGGGCTGTAGGCGATCGAGAGTTCGTCCGTCGGCCTGTCCGTCGCGCCGACGTAATCGGCCGCAGACGGCACCGAGAGCGGATCCCGGCCGTCGTATCCCGACATTACTTCGAGCAAAAGCGCCGTCTCCGCTGCGGTTCGGGCCATCGGCCCGCCGACGAAGAAGGGCGTCTGCGCACAGAACCCGTCGGTCCCGCCGTGCTCGGGAACGACACCCAGCGTCGGCTTCAGCCCGATGACGTTACAACAGGAGGCTGGGACCCGCAACGACCCGCCGATATCCGACCCCGTAGCGAGCCGGACCGCCCCCGCCGCAAGCGCCGCCGCCGACCCACCGGAGGAGCCGCCGGCCGACCGGTCGCTGTCGAACGGCGTCGGCGTCGCGCCGACGAGGCGGTTCTCCGTCTTTATCGTATGCCCCATCGCGGGCGTGCTCGTCGTTCCGACGACGACCGCTCCGGCGGCTTCGAGGCGTTCGACGGCGATCGAGTCGTCGCTCGCGACGTTGTCCGCGAGCGGTTTCAGCCCCAGCGTGTTCCGGACGCCGGCCTTCCGGGTCCGCAAGTCCTTGATCGCGACGGGGACGCCCGCGAGGGGACCGGGGTCGTCGCCGCCGGCGACGCGCCCGTCGATCCGCTCGGCCCGGTCGGCCGCGTCGTCCTCGAGAACCGTGATGAAAGCGTTCAGGTCTTCGATGGCGTCGATACGGTCCAGTGACGCGTCGACGAGATCGGTCGACGAGCGCCGACCCTCCCGGACGGCGGCGGCGAGTTCTCGGGCGGGCGGCTGGGATGGTCCGGACATACCGGGGCGATGTCGCCTTCGGCGTATAAATCCCGAGGGCCGTCGGCGATCCGTCTCAGTCGTCGGCTTCGACCACGTGTCTGTCGGGAAGGTCCCCTTCGGGTTCGCGCCCGACCGTCAGGAAGCGCTCGGTGCGCGTGAGCTCCTCCGTCGCAGGGCTGGGCTTTCTCACGGAGTCGTATTCGACGGCGATACCGTCGGGGTCGGGAGCCATGCGGACGGCGGCGAGCTGGTAGGAGGGGTAAAACACCGGCGGCAGAATGCCGATGATCCCGTCGCGGCGGTGGAGCCGCTTCAGCCACGTTCCGGTGTTGACCAACACCCCGCCGTCGACGGCCCGAAGCGTCGGTCGGTGGGTGTGACCATAACAGAACACCGTCGTCTCCGGGTTCTCCGCGAACACCTCGTTTGCGGCCTCGACGTACGGCGTTTCGGCGTCGACGGTCAGATCCGTCTCGAAGACGCCGAAACGATTGATCGTCTTTCGGATGTCTCGCCGGATGAAATACAGCGGAATGCCGACGAGCAACAGCAGCCCCGCGATGGCCACGTTGAGAACGAGGAACAGCCACGCCACCTCCCCGGCCCGGCCGAACCGGTCGAGAAACGCCGCGGTCCGGTCGATGGGCATCGACCACACGCCGACGACATCCAGGCCCGCCAACACCGCGAGGAGGGCGCTGATGTTAAACAACAGAAGGAAGGGCACGAGGGAGTACCGCAACACCGGGTTCATTTCCCGATAAAAGTACTTCGAGAGGAGCCACACCGGCATCCGTTCGGTCGGCGTCACCGCCTGGACGTCCTTCAGCCAGTTGTACCGACCGCGGTCCGAAAGCTGCCCCGCCCGGCTCGTCACGAGCGTGTTGTAGTAGTAGCCGAGCGGCGTCGAGTGGGGGTTGCCCCAGTCGCCGATCCGGTTGTTCGGGTCGCGCTGGTGGCCGTGTTCGAAATGAACCGTCTGCTCGCCGACACGGCGGGTGATCGACTGATCGGTCACGAGGTCGACGTTGTACGCCGCGAACCGCTCGACGTACTCGTCGTACGCCGCGAGTTCGTGGTCGTGGTTTCCCGGCAACAGCGTGATCGAAACGTTTTCGCCGGTTTCCCGGAACGCCTCGAACAGCTCTGGATACGTTTCCTCGAGGATCTCGAACTTCTCGATCCCCTCGGCTGTCGTAAACTCCCAGAGCCCGAACGCGTCCCCGTTGATGATCAGTTCGGCGTCCTCGTCCGTGTTCGCGAGCCGATCGAGAAACGCGAGGAGCTCCCCGAGGAACTCCACATCCTCGAGTTGCTCGTCGCCGCCGATGTGGAGATCACTGATCACGTAGTAAACCCGGTCATCGGAGTCCGGTTCCATTGGCGGGATCACATGCCCGCGCCTCAAAAGCTGTTGGGTTCGAACCGGTTGCCCGCAGGCGCCCGGAGCCGCCCGGACCGTATCAGTCCGAGGAACGGGTCACTCGATTTCGATCCGGTGGCCCGAGTCGACCGCGTCCTCCGCAGGGAGGCGGATCTCGAGGACGCCGTTGTGGTAGCTGGCCTCGATCCCCTCGACGTCGACGTCGCCGGGGAGCCGGAGCGTCTCGTGGACGCTGCGGTTCCAGGAGCTACCGCCCTCGGCGTGTTCGTGGCTGGCGTCGATCGTCAGGAGGCCGTCGTCGAAGCGGAGATCGATATCGTCGGTTTCGAACCCGGGGAGGTCGGCGTGGACGACGTAGCCGTCGTCGTCGGTGCCGGTCCGGACCGGGACGCTCATCGATCCGTAGCCGGCGTCGAACCGGCCATCGGACGTGCCGTGTCGCATCTCCTCGAACAGGCGGTTCATCTCGTCGAATACGGACATTCGTTTCATAATTCTTCGGCTGTATACTGGCGCTCTGAGATCTTAAATACCGCTGGAGCCGTGATAGCAGCCGTCCGAACCGAGTCGGCGGCGACGGTCATCCACCCCGAGACCGCAACCACCTTGCCGTTCGCCCGAGAGGTCCCTAGCGTGTCACCTACCCTCCCCGGACTCGCCTCGCGCCCGGCCGTCGCCCCCGGTGCGTGGCGGCTCGCAGGCGTCCCGCTCGTCCTCGCGGTCGTGTCGGCGCTCGTGAGCCCGCCGCTCGCCGTCGGCTGCCTTTTCGCCGCCGTCGTAACGCTTTGGTTCCACCGCGACCCCCGGCGCTCGCCGCCCCCCTCGGGCGTCGTCGCTCCCGCCGACGGCCGGGTGTCGGTGATCCGTGAGGAGGGCGACCGCGTCCGCGTGGCGGTGTTCATGAACGTCACCGACGTGCACGTCAACCGCGCGCCCGACGACGGCGTCGTCGGGGCGGTCGAACACAGCCCCGGGCGGCACCTCCCGGCGTTCACGAAGGAGTCCGAACGAAACGAACGCGTCCGGATCGACCTCGGCGATCACGAGCTGACGCTCATCGCCGGCGCGGTCGCCCGCCGGATCGACCCCTACGTCGAGGGCGGCGAGACGCTCGCCCGCGGCGATCGGATCGGACACATCTCGTTCGGATCGCGGGCGGACACCCTCCTGTCGGCCGCGTACAGCCTCGACGACGTTCGGGTGACGGCGGGCCAACGCGTCCGGGCCGGCGAAACAGTGATCGCGGCACGGGACGGGTAACCGCCCTGTTTTTGGGCGTGCCCGCCGAACGATCGACGAATGACAGAGCGAAGCGACATCGCACCCGAAACGCTCCGCGTCGCCCTCGAACCGGAAGGCGTCGAGGTGGAGTACCTCGACGGCCGATCCGTGTTCTACCACGGCGTCCCCCGCAAGCGCGAGGGCAGCGTCGTCTGTCCGCCGGGCCGCGACGTCCACGTCCTCGTCACGTCGCCGGCCGAGACCGAGGGCGTCATGGTGTACGTCAACGACCGCACCACCGACGATGCGATCCTCGAGTCGACCGGCGTCGGGCGGGTGGTTCTCGAGCGCGACGAGGGGACGGCGCTTTTCCCCGGCGTCGAGGCGACAAACCACGGCTACCGGATCGAGGTGGCCGCCGATCCCGAACACGCCCGCGGCCGGGTGTTCGTCTTCGCGGAGGACGAGACCGGCGAGGCCGCCTACGAGCTCGTCGGCGAGGGAGAACCCGAGGCTGACGACGGAGCCGAGGCGGAATCCGACGCCGAAGCGAACGCGGGAGGCTCGACGCCGGCCGGCGACACGCCCGGAGGTGACCGGTAGTGCCTCTCAAAAAGGGGTGGGAGCCGCTGGAGCGTTCGACCGTCGACCGGGTCCCGGACCGCTACGGGATCTACGAGCTCGGCGACGAGGAGGGAGACGTCGTCGCGATCGACGCCGGGCCGTTGCGCGACGAACTGAAGGAGGCCCTCGCCTACGGCGGCGGACAGCGGGTGCGGTGGCAGACGGCACAGAACCCCGCGGAGGCCGAACGGTTGCTCGGGACGCACCGCGACAGGTTACGCTCGCGGTAGCGCGGTCGTGGCTGGCGAGGGGTCGTGCCGTGCTTCCGGGTAAAAACGATGTCCGTCCTCAGTCGTCGACGATGACCTCGACCGGTTCCTCCTCGACCTCGTCGTCCTCGTCGACGGAGCCGAGCGAGCCCTGCTGTTGGTAGAACAGCGCCGCGGCGACGCCCAACACGAGCCACGACCGCCAGTTCGCGAGGTTCAGCGTGTAGCCGATGCCGAACGGCTTCTTGACGAGCATTCCGTCGCCGGGCTGCCAGTACGCCGCGAGCATCCGCCCGAGGGAGGGTCGTTCGAAGTTGTACGGCACGCCGAACAGTTCGCCGGACTGTGGCTTATCGGTCATACGAGCGCGTACGGGAGGGCGGAACTTATATGCACGCCCTCGGGAGTCAGCCGACAGCGACTGACGCCGGCCGGCAGTCACGAACGCCGGGTGGCGATCACTGATACCGACCGCGCGTCTCGATATCGCGCAGGCGGTCGACGACGCGCCCCTCGCCGGCCTCCCGGTACCCTTCCTCGAAGGCCTCGATCAGCGTCGCGGGATCGTCGGCTGTACCGGCGATCGACCCCTCGAAAACGTGGAGATCCATCGCGTAGTCCTCGACGTGGTCGCTGTAGTAGCCGAGGCCGAAATCGATGAGGTACGTGCGGTTCGGGGACCGTTCGGAGTCGCTGATCGCGTCGGCGGCGGTGCTGCCGCCCGTTCGCGTCCCGGATGACGCGTCGTGTCGTCCGACACGGACGTTCCGCGGCGTCGGGTCGCCGTGGACGAACCCCGCTCCGTGACACCGCGCCAGGTGGCGGCCGACGCGCCGGACTGCGGTGACCGACACCGATCCCCGGAGGTCGGCGTCGCCCACGAACTCCAGCTCCAGGGTTCCCGCCCGGGGATCGACGTCGAACACCACGGGCGTCGGAACGCCGACGCGTCTGGCCTCGCTCGTGAGCCGGGCCTCCGAGCGCGTCCGGCGCGTGCGGAGCCGTCGGTCGAGTTCGGGGTGGCGATACGCCTTCGAGAGCCGCCGTTTGGACACGGTGCCCGTGTCGTCCTCGAGGGCGACGACCGCCTCCGCGCCCTGCCTTTCGTCCGCGGGCGCGTCGGGGCGGTCCGGATCGGCCCCGCGCCACGTCACCGCCACCTCGTCGGGGCGGAAGTCCGGGCGGACCCGCGAGTCGGCGATCGGGATCGTCTCGCCCGCCTCGCACATCGTCGCGCCGAGCGCCGCGATCATCCCCGCATTGTCCCGGAGAAAGCGCGGTTCCGGGGCGTAGAAGACGGCCCCCCGCTGTTCACACATCGTTTCGAGCATCCTCCGGAGCCTGTCGTTCTGCCCGACGCCGCCGCCCAACACGAGTTCGTCGCCCCCGGTCAACGAGAGCGCGCGTTCCGTCACCTCCGTCAGCATCGCGAACGTCGTCTCCTGGAGCCCACAGCAGACGTCCTCGATCGCCACGCCGTCGTCGACCAGCTCCTTTGCCGCCGACGTGATCCCCGAAAACGAAAAATCCATTCCTTTGACGACGTACGGCAACTCGACGTAGGAGCCCTCCGCGGCGCGCCGTTCGACTTTCGGGCCGCCGGGATGCGTCCAGCCGAGGTGGCGGGTGAACTTGTCGATGGCGTTGCCGATCCCGGTGTCCATCGTCTCGCCGAGCACCCGATACCGGCCGTCGTGATAGCCGAGGACGTGTGCGTTCGCCCCCGAGGCGTTCAGACAGATCGGCGCATCGAACCCCGAGCGGCGGCGGCCGATCTCGAGGTGGGCGATCATGTGGTTGACGCCGACGAGCGGGACCGAAAGCGACCCCGCGAGCGCCCGGGCGGCGGTCGCCGTGATCCGCAGACACGGGCCGAGTCCGGGGCCACGGGAGAAGGCGACGGCGTCGATCGCGTCGCCCGGATCGCCGTGTTCGGATTCGACGACATCGATGGCCGATTCGACGACATCGGGGATCGCACTCCGCATGTGTTCGGCCGCCTCACGCGGGTGGATCCCGCCGCTGTCCGGTTGATACGGGTCCGAAAAGATCCGAACGTCGCCGGCGTCGAAGACGGCCGCGCTGGCACACCAGGCGGTTCCCTCGATGCCGAGCACGCGGGTCACGGCCTACTCGAACTCGGTGTAGCCGCACTTCCCGCAGTGTTTGCGGTCGCCGTACTCGCCGAGGAACGTGTCGCCACAGCGGGGGCAGTGTTCCCGATCCGTGGTGCCGTCCTCGTTGTACAGTTCGTAACGCGGCATTCAGGCCTCCTCCGCCTCGGGGTCGTCGTCGCCCTCGCCGGCTTCGATCTTGTTTCGCTCGAGGGCGTGGCCCTGTTCGACCTCGACGGCGTGCTCGGCGTCGTCGTACACCTTCGCGTAGCCGACGGTCTTTCGCATACCGTACTTGGTGTCGAGTTTCCGGATGACGACCTCGCCGGCGTTCTTGTTGAGTTTCGCCGCGAGCGAATCGCGAACCGAGAGCCGCGACGGCGTCGCTTCCTCGTGTGTGAGTTGAAACCGGACGTCGGTCCGGTGCAACATCGGGTTTTCGTCCTCGTCGATGATGTCGAGTTCCATGGTTACGTTGCCAGAACGTTTCGGTGAAACGCGTAAAAGGATTTCGAAGCCGCAGACGGGCGCTGCGCGCCGATCTCCCGACCGACCGTTGAGGGCGTTCCCGCGCCCGTCCGCGCAGGCGTGGACCCCCCACCGTCTCAGACGACGCGCCGATAGACCGCGCGCCCGATCTCGAGCCCCAACACGACGAGGATCGCGACCACGAACGGCGGGCCGCCGGGCACCCAGTCGCTGCCCTGCACACCGTACAGGTACACGTTCCCGACGACGATGATCGCGATGCCGACGAGGAACGGCCAGTGCTCGCGGGCCCACTCGCTGTCCATATCCGCCGATCGCCGCGGTGAAGGAAAAGCTACCCGGAGACGATCGCCGCGATCCGGTCGTAGTCGCTCTTCATCGCCTCGAGGAGTTCCCGACAGCGGGTCCGGGTGCCCTCGGTGACCGGAACGAGGACCATCCCTTCGTCCGGTTGGCCGTAAACGACGGAACCGCCCTCGGCGGTCGCGAGGACGGCGGGGATCGAGGCGAGGTCCTCCTCGCCGTCGACGACGATGACGGTCGATCCGGGCGAGTCCAGCGCCGAAACCAGCGCCTCCAGCAGGTCGTCAGTGATCGTCGATTGGGGGTTCGCGACGTCGATTCGCTCGTCGAAGCGCTCGGGGGCGTTCAACACCTCGCGTTCGACGCGCTCGCGTTTCGTCTTTCCGTCGACGATGGCGACGGCCGGCCGCCGGTCGGCCTCGAGCAGGTGATACGTCACGATATCGCCGACTGCGACGATCGGCTCGCCCGCGTCGGCGAGCAGCGCGTCGGCGTCGGTGTACACCTCGCCGAGCGGCTCCTTGAGTTCTTTGCGCATCCCTGCGGGAAGCTTCGCCAGTATCGTCGGCATCTCAGCGGACCTTCAACGCGTACCGGCCGGCCTCGGTGACCTCCATCGCCTCGGCAATCTCGCTGTCTTCGGGGTGAGCGATAACCACGTAGCCGGCCCAGTCCTCGGTCAGCGAGTTCGATCCACAGGAGGGGCACTGTTCGCCGGTCTCGACGTCCAACACACGGTGGCAGTCCCGGCACACGAGGCGGTCAGCCATCTAATCACCCGCCTGCGCCTCGCGGCGCTGCCGTTCCTCCTCGAGCCAGCCGTGTTTGCCGAGCCCCGGCTGTTTCGCGGTGAGACCGATCTTCGAGTCGCGGGGGTTCCGCTCGTCGATGCTCTTCGTGACGATCCGCGCGCGGACGGCGTCGCCGACGCTCAACACACGGTTCGAATCCCGTGAGGCGAGTTGTTGGTTCTCGCCGTCGTAGGCCAGATACTCGTCGGAGATCTGCGAGACGTGCAGCAGGCCGTCGACCGGCCCGATCCCGACGAACGCGCCGAAGTTGACGACCTCGACGACCTCGCCGTCGACGACTTCCTGCATCTGTGGATCGAACGTGACCGCGTCGAAGTCGGCCTCGTAGTAGACGCCGGGACGGTTCGGGAGGACGGCCCCGTCGCCGATCTCGTGGACTTTCGTCACGCTCACGACGCTGCCGATGTTCTCGTCCATCTGTCCTTCGAGCTTGTCCTGCAGCAGCCGCCGGACGAGCTCGGGCGAAACGTCCGCGAGGTGTCTGGGTGGCACCTCGACCGTGTCTTTGAGTCGGACCCGTTTGTACATGTTATGGTTCAGTGATTTCGAATTTGGTTCGCCCCCGTAAACAGATTACGGGAACGTTCGCTTCCAGCAGCCGCCCTCTGAGCGGCATATCGCTCGTGACCGCGTACTCGACGCGCCGGCCGATCTCGACGACCGCGTCGTCGGCGTAGCTCGCGTCGTGGGGGAGGGGTTCACACTCCCGTCGCGCGAGGTCCGCGCCGACGCTCGCGGCTGTCGCGGCCTCGCCGCCACCCTCCGAGAGCCGGTCGAGTTCGGCGAGCACCGCCTCGGGAACGACGGCCTCGTACTCGCCGAGGAGCCGGTCCAGTTCCTCGAAGGTCCGGACCCCAACCTCGACGGGGGCCATCAGGGCGTTCGTGTCGAGCACGGCGCGGGTCACCGCAGCGTTCCGACCCCGATGAGCCGCCAGCGTGCGCCGACGCGGCGGTTGATCGCTATCTTCGCGCCCTCGGGGGCACAGACGGGGCGTTTCAGCTTGACTTCGCACTCGTCGTCGCGGGCGCTCGTGACCGACCCGACCGTCGTGGCCGTGCCGACCGTGAGCATGAGCGGCTCGCCGGTGCTTATCGGCTCGATCTCGTCGGCGTCCTCGCCGACGACGCGATCGAGCAACTCGACGTCCATCACGAACGACTCGCGGGTCGGCGGCAACGATCCCGGCGGGCCCGCGACTTGGCCGGCCAGGGCGTCGCCCTTCGTCAGGGAGGGGTCGAGGCCGGTTCCGACGCCGAGCAACCCGCCTGGGGTCGCCTCGTCGACGAACTCGCCGCCCGCCTGCAGCGATCGGACGGTCGTCTCGACGGATCGGTACTCCGATTGGCCGCCCTCCTCGATTTCCCGTCCGGGCTTGATCTCGAGTTCGTCCTCGACCGTGAGTTGTCCCTGCGTCAGCGATCCGCCGATCACGCCGCCGACGAGGTCCTCGTAGGTGGTTCCGGGTCGGTTGATGTCGAACGATCGGGCGACCTGCAGCCGCGCGTCGGCGTCGGGGTCGCGCTCCGGCGTCGGGATCTCCTCCTCGATCGTCCCGATCAGCAGGTCCATGTTGACATCGCGCTGTGCGGAGATCGGAACGATCGGTGCCGACTCGGCGACGGTCCCCTCGACGAACTCCTGGATCTGTTCGTGGTTTCGGACCGCCTGTTCGCGGTCGACGAGGTCGATCTTGTTCTGGGCGATGACGATGTTCTCGATGCCGATGATGTCGAGCGCCATCAGGTGCTCTTCGGTCTGAGCGCGCGGCACCGGTTCGTTGGCCGCGATGACGAGGACGGCCCCGTCCATGATCGACGCGCCCGAAAGCATCGTCGCCATCAGCGTCTCGTGACCCGGTGCGTCGACGAACGACACCGTCCGGAGATGCTCGCTCTCGGACCCGTCCTCGCACGTCTCGTCGACCGTGTATCGGTCCGGTTCCTCGAGGTCCGGACACTCCCGGAACGTCGCGTCGGCGTAGCCGAGGCGGATGGAGATGCCGCGTTTCATCTCCTCGGAGTGTTGGTCCGTCCACTCACCGGAGAGCGACTCGACGAGCGTCGTCTTCCCGTGGTCGACGTGGCCGACCAGTCCGATGTTCACCTCCGGTTGTCGGTGTTTCTGCGTCATTGAGTAATGACGTGATTATCAGCCCGTGCGCCTGATAAACCTACTGTTCCGTCTTTTTCATTCCGGCCGTATCCGGCGAGCGGACGGGTACGGGAGGCAGACAAATCAGCCGTCTGATACCACGTATGTCGGCCGATTTAACAACTCTTTACACCTTCGCGACCGCTTTTCCTAGTAACACTTTTTATACTTCGGCGTTTGAGTTATTATTGTAATGGCATACGCTTGCACCACCTGCGATTCGGAGTTCAACTCGGCGGCCGGTGTCACCCAACACGTCGCGCTGCATCACGACACCTGCGCCGTCTGTGACGAGACGTTCGACGACACGGACGGGCTGCGCGAGCACGTCCACAGCGAGCACTGATCGGCGACCGGTATCGAGCGCCGACCGACGACCACCCTTTTCAGTCAGTCGTCGCCGTCCCCTCGGGACTCGGGGCGGTTTCCGCCGTCCCGCGGGCCCCGAAGGCGGCGAGCGCCACGACGGCGAGAACGAACGACAACATCACGAGGGCGACGGGACCGACGACCTCGCCGTATCCTGCCTCGGGATCGATGCCGATCGACGCCCCGGCGACGAAGAGCGCGACGGAGCCGAGCGCCGCCGGTGCGAACGCGACCGCGTTCGGCGCCGGCGGCCGGACCTCCCGTCCGGCGACCGCATCGAGACTCGCGTACCGCCCGGCAAGCGTCGCGGCGACGAGCGCACTCGAGAACAGAAGCGGCGCGAGCCGCACGAACCCGAGTGCCATCAACGCGACGAGATACGTGACCCCGACAGTTCCCGCGAGTCGGGTCCGGTAGCCGACGAGCAACGCGACCCCGACGACGGTCTGTACGACCGCGAACGCGATCGCCCACGCCGGCAGCGCCGGGAGAACGGCGGCCTCCACGAACGTCGACATCGGGCCGACGTGGCTGGTGGCGATCGTCTCGGCGAACAGCTCCCGCTGATCGGAGACCGAGGCCCAGCCGGGAAGTCCGTTGACCCCGGCGTGTGTCCGGACGAAGATCTCGTGGATGAATCGGTAGCCGACGAAGATCCGCACCATGTCGGCGGCAACTCCGACCGCCTCGCCACCCCGGTAGTACAGCGCCGTCCCGAGCGCGACAAGCCCGAGCATGACGGCGAGTTCGAGGCCGACGAGCGCCTGCCTCGTGACCTCCCGCCGGGTGATCGACAGCAGGTAGTACACCGCGGCGACCGACAGGGCGGCGACGACCGCCGGCAACGCCCGCCGGGGGAGCCGCGGCACCATCGAAAGCGTTGCGATCCGATCCGAGAGCCGCGCCCACCGGCCCGGACGGCGGGCGATCGCCCCATCGAGGCCGTAGTGGTGGCCGGCACGGGTTATCAGGAGGAAGGCGATCGGCACGCCGAAAAGCGGCGACGTCCGGATCGTCCCGAAGTGAAAGACGGGGACGAAATACAGGAGCCCGACGACCGCCGCCGGGCGAGTCCAGAGTCCGGCGACGAACGCGACGCCGACGAGGAGCTGTGCGAGCACCGCCACGACGCTCCAGAAGCCAGCGTACGGGATAACGACGGCCTCAAGCAGCGCCGCGAACCAGGCGAACGTTCCCTCCTCTATGGCCCGTCCGGCGGCCGCCTCGCGCAGCACGGAGCCGGCCTCCGGGCCGATCCATCCGGGGTTCGGCTCGATCGGCGGCCAGCCAAGCTGTGGTGCCCCGAGCTTCCACCAGCCGCCGACGAACAGTTCATACAACAACAGGAACCCGACGAAGACACGGGTTCCCGCGATCCAGGGCCCCATGCCGCTGCGGGCGGCATCGATCCGATCGCTACCGACCGTTTCGGACGGTTTTTCTAGCATCTATCACTCATTAGTTAGTGTTTCTTAATAACTTTACCATTTAACTTAATACTAACCCCGGGGGAAGCGTCCGTAGTTAGTTCGTTGTTGGATTAATCGTTTGCTTCACGGGTTGTCGGCTTCATACACGGGGGCAGGCCTCATGCCGTTCGCCTCGACAGTCCGCAAAACAAGAGAGGACCGGCGGCCACCGCCCGGTTCGGGCGATCAAAAACGGTGTCGCGTCGCGAGCCCGGCGAGATGCGGTGCCTCCGGGAGAACGAGTTCGGACATGGCGGTTCGGACGGCCGCGCGGCTCCCCGGCAGGCAGAACACGGCCGTTCCGGCGACGATCCCCGCGATCGCCCGGGAGGCCATCGCCCGGTGGCCGATCTCCTCGTAGGAGATCGATCTGAACAGCTCCCCGAACCCGGGGATCTCCCGCTCGAACAGCCCCTCACAGGCCGCGGGCGTCACGTCGTCCATCGTCATTCCGGTCCCGCCGGTCGTGACGAGACAGTCGACGTCCTCGCGTCCGGCGAGTCGGTCGACGGTCCCGCGGATCGCGGCGAAATCGTCGGACACCGCGGTTCGTTCGGTCACACGCCCGCCCGACTCCCGTACGAGTTCGGCGGCGGCGTCGCCACCGGGGTCCTCGTCGAGGTCCCGCGAAGACGAGACCGTCACGATCGCGACGTACAGCGGATCGATCACATCGTGATCGTCGTCGTCCGTCGTCCGGCGGTCCGCCGAACTCCGTTCTTCCACTGTCACAGTCGAAGCTCCGTTTTCGTTTCCCCGGGGAAGGGGTTGTTCGCCGTCGCCGACACGGCGTGTGGATCGTCCGCGCCATCGCCCGCTATCAGACACTCGTCGAGTCGGTCACACAGCGCCCCGTCGTCCACGTCACGGCCGATAAACACCAGCTTCGTTTGCCGGTCACCCCACCGCTCGTCCCACGCCGGTTCGCGGGACTCGCGGTGGCGTTCGCGCGCCTCTCCGTCGAGAGAGGCCACCCACCGACCGGCGATATCGACGGAAGCCTCCCGGCCCGCGAGCGAGAACCGCAGCGCGTGATCCGGTCGACCGGCGACGTGGAGCCACCCTTTCGCGCGAACGATACCGTCGGGGAGGTCCCGAAGGACTCCGAGGAGTTTCTCGGAGTCGAGCGGTCGTCGTCGCTCGTAGACGAACGAGTCGATCCCGTACACCTCCGGCGGGTGGCTGTGGTCGTGATCGTGGTGTGTGCTGTCGCGAGTTCCGGCGTGGGCGTCGTCCGTGTCGTTTGCACCGTGTTCGTCCGCCCCGTCGTATCGCCGCAACGCCCGTTTCCAGCTCGCGGCGGAACCGACCGCTTCGGCGTCGAACTCGCCCCCGGCGAGCACCGTGTCCGGATCGAGTTCGCCGAACGTCGTCCGAACGATCTCGACATCGGGTCGCAACGTCCGGATCGTCGCGGTGACCGAGTCGAGTTCCGCCCCGGAGACGAGATCCGTCTTGTTGAGGAGGACCCGGTCGCAGAACTCGACGCCCTCGACGATGAGGTCCGACAGCGGTCGATCGCCGTCCCCGCCGCTCCGGGTTATTCCGCCCTCGCCGAAGGCGTCGTAAAGCTGGCGTGAGTCGACCACGGTCGTGACGCTCGCCAGTTGATAAAACCCGGCCGCAGGCCCCCGGACGAACTGCCGGGCGACCGGTTTGGGTTCGGAGATGCCCGAGGGCTCGACGAGGAGATGCTCGAACGTCTCCTCGAGGGCGAGATCGGTGACGGCTTGCTCGAACTCCCCGGCCATCCCACAGCAGATACAGCCGTTCGAGAGCTCGACGACGTCGCGCTCGTCGCCGATCCGGCGCTCGACGACCTCGCTGTCGACGTTGATTTCGCCCATGTCGTTGATCAGGACGGCGACCTCGGAGCCGTGATCCGCGGTCAGGACGTGATTCAGCGTCGTCGTCTTCCCGGCACCGAGTGCACCCGAGAGGATCGTGACAGGGACTGACATCAGTCGTCCGCGAGCGCGAGCTCGCGCTGTCCGTCGGTCCCGAACGGGTCGGGGTATCGGTTCCAGTCGTCGTCCATCTCCCCGTCGGTCAGAAGCGTCGATTCGAGGTCCCGCTGCAGCGATTCCGCGTCGTAATCGCGGCCGATGAACACCAACTCGACGCCGCGGTCCCCCCACTGGTCGTCCCACTCGTCCTCGAGGTCCGGAATCGCCTGCATGTACCGCTTCTGCTGTTCGGGCGGCAGGGTCGCGATCCAGCGGCCGTTGGGGCCGGCCCGGACGGACTGCCCCGCTTTGTCGAGGCCCATCGCGATGTCCTCGCGGCCGGCCGACCAAAAGAACCCCTTCGCCCGGATGACGGCCGAGGGGAGCTCCTCCAACAGCGCGGCGAAGCGTTCGGGATGGACGGGGCGGTCGGCCCGGAAGACGAACGACTCGACGCCGTGTTCGTCGGCGGCGGCGTCGTGGTGGTGGCCCTCCTCGAGTTCGTGTTTCCAGCCGGCGGAGTTTTGTGCGTCCTCGAAGTCGAAGCGGCCCGTGTCGAGGATCTCGCTCGGATCGACCGCGCCGAACTCCGTGCGGATGATCTTTGCCCGCGGCTGCAGCGTCTCGAGGACCGCCTCGATCTCGTCGAGTTCCCCGTCAGGGACGAGGTCGCACTTGTTCAACAGCAGGACGTCACAGAACTCGATCTGATCCATCAACACCTCTTCGGGGACGCGGTCGGTGCCGCCGTGGGCCTCCTCCCCCGCGAGCGTCGCCCCGGAGTCGAACCCCTTGTACATCGAGTGTGCGTCGACGACGGACACCGTCGTATCGAGGTGATAGTCCTCGGTCGGATCGTACTCGGAGTCCTCGAACCCGAGCGCGAACGTCTGGGCGACGGGAATCGGCTCGGAGATACCCGACGATTCGACGAGCAGGTAGTCGAACTCGCGATTCTCGACGAGCGCGCCGACCGCATCCAACATGTCGCCGCGGAGGCGACAGCAGATACAGCCGTTCGACATCTCGATGATCTCCTCGTCGGCCTGTGACAGTTTTGATTGCTGTTCGACGTGGTCGACGTCGACGTTCACCTCGCCCATGTCGTTGACGAGAACGGCGACCTCGTAGCCGTGATCGGCGGTCAAGACGTGGTTCAGCGTCGTCGTCTTCCCGGCACCGAGCGCGCCGGACAGGATCGTTACCGGTATGGTCTCGCTCATAGACGAGTTATTATGAACGGAAGATATTAAATTACTAGTTATTACGAATTTAGACTTTATCAATAATAACGCATATCCCGAACGGCCGCATAGACCGCTCATGCCAGTCGTAAGCGTTTCCATGCCGGAGTCGTTGCTCGAACGACTCGACGAGTTCATCGATGACCACGGTTATAGCGGACGCAGCGAGGCGGTCCGGGAGGGCGCACGTGGCCTGCTGTCCGAGGTCGACACCGACCACGTCGACGGGACGGCCGTCTGCGTCGTGTCAGCGATGTTCGACCACGACAGCGGTGCCGAAACGGCCCTCTCGGCGCTCCGGCACCGACACAACGACCTGGTCACGTCGAACGTCCACAGCCACGCCGGGGACGCCTGTCTCGAACTGTTCGTCGCCGAGGGCCCGGTTTCGGAGATCGGTTCCTTCGTCGCCCGGGTCCGGGCCGTCGACGGCGTCGCGGCTGTCGACCACAGCCTCCTTTCGGCGGATACGACGGTCGCGAACTGAGACAACTCCCCGGATCGGGTTTCAGAACTCGGTTTCGACCGTGCCGTCGGCGTCCAGATAGACGACCCCGTCGAACAGCGCTTTGAACGCCTCGATGTCGGCCTCGTCGTGGACCTCCTCCGAGAGGTGAAACAGCCCGACCGCGTCGTGTTCGGCCAGCAGTTCGAGCAGTTCCTCGACGGTTTCGAGGGCTCGCTCCTCGTCGGCGTAGTAGGCCATCTCCGTCACCGAATCGAGGCTGATCCGCCGTCTGCCGTCGTTGTTCTCGAGGAACTCCCGTGTCGTCTCGACGATCCCCCCGAGGTCGTCGGGCGCGGAGACGTAGTAGACGTGCTCGGAGGACCGCCGCGAGTATCCCCGCTCGACCGACAGCGTATCGAGAATGTCGGCTTTGGTTTCGTCGACGTCGTAGTACTCCAGTTTCTGCTGTACCTCGCGGGCGGTCGTCCGGGTCGAAATGACGAGGATTCGATCCGTGTCGGTTTTCAGGAAGTCGGTGTCGATCCGGTCCGTCTCGCCGGTGCTCGGGTGGATCAACAGGATGCCGGTGCCACCCGGGATCGTCTCGGGTGCGTTCTCGATGGCGAGGTCGTAGTCCATGCGATATATGGCGGGCGGCGGCATCTTAAATCATTGTTGAACGGTTCGGCGCGGGCGTCGGGCCGTGCACCGCCACCCTCGTGCGAGCGTTTGACGATCCGGTACCGTTTATTTGCCCGCTCATGATGATCGGACATGAGCAGCCAGGTAGAGGACGCACAGGAGACGATCGCGATGTCTCCGGAGCCGGCCGCCCCGTTCACGGATCGACCGGCGAAAGAGTGGCGCGATCTGTTCTTTTCGCTCCCGGAGACCACGAGGGAGTTGATCGTCCCCGACATGGACCGGTCGGAACTGGAAGCGTTCATCGATCTGCTCGATCCGGACGAGGTGACGGACGTCCTCGGATACGCCGACGAGGGGACGCGCGAGGCGTTGCTCGCAACCCTCGAGGGCGAGCGCCGCGAGAAGATCGAGTTCCTGCTGTCGTTCGACCCCGAAACCGCGGCCGGGGTGATGGATCTCGATTTCGTCACCGTCGACGAGTCCCGGTCGTTCTCGGACGTGACAGAACGCGTTCGGCGCTTCGGGGATCGAACGGGCCGGGTGCCGACGATTCTCGTCACCGACGAGGACGAACTCCTCGGGGAACTTCCGGGGGCGGCGCTGTCGGTGGCGGATCGGGAGACGGAGACGATCACCGATTTCGTCCAGGAGACGCCGCACGTCCGGTACGACCGCGAGGACGAGGAGGTGCTCGAAGTGTTCAGACAGAACCGCGAGCGAACCGTCGCGGTGCTCGACGACGACGACGACGTGCTCGGCGTGATTCACGCCAGTGACCTGCTGGCGATGATCGAGGAGGCACGCGGTGAAACGCTGTACGAGTTCACCGGCGTCGCCGCGGAGGAGAGCGTCCTCGACGGGCCCATCGAAAAGGTCCGGCGACGCTACAAGTGGCTAATTCTCAACCTCGGAACGGCGTTCATGGCCGCGGCGGTCGTCGGGCTGTTCGAGTCGACCATCGCCGCCGTCGCCATTCTCGCGGCGTACATGCCGGTCGTCGCCGGAATGGGGGCAACGCCGGGACGCAGGCGATGGCGGTCACCGTCCGCGGCATCTCGATGGGCCAAGTGTCGCTCAAAACCGGCAAGCGCGTCGTGGCCAACGAGGCGATCGCCGGGGCCGCCAACGGGCTCATCACCGGGGCCTTGGTCGCCGTCATCGCCATCGCCTTCTCGCTCGCCGAGTTCGGACTCTTGCTCGGTGCCGTTATCGGCGTCTCGATGGTGGCGAACCTCGTTATCGCGGGCTTTTTCGGCGCGATCACGCCCCTGTTGCTCGATCGGCTGGGGTACGATCCCGCGACGTCCGCGACCATCTTCATCACCACGGCGACGGACGTGCTGGGCTTTTTTGTGTTCCTCGGTCTGGCCCAGGCGGTCCTGCTGTAGACGGTTACGGCGGTCGTGGGGGGGTTTTTGATAATTTCTCGGGAATCAGCCTCCTGTCGGTTTCGCCGTCGGCGCTACCCGACGATTTAGGATAGGAGAGGCCGGGAGGGAGTTGAACCCGGTGCGAGACTCGCGTTGCTCGTCTCGCGTGGTTCAACTCCCGGGCCGCGTTGGTCGTCGCGTCGGTGCCGAGCACACGAGGCGCTCGGCGGGTTGCTCCTCACAAAAGCGGGCCGAGAGGGAGTTGAACCCGGTGCGGGACTCGTGTTGCTCGTCTCGCGTGGTTCAACCCCTTCTCTGCCGGTTCGTTCGTCCGCTCGCAAGGCTCGCGAACGCACTGCACGGGCCGAGAGGGAGTTGAACCCCCGACCGTCTGGTTAAAAGCCAGACGCTCTGCCGGACTGAGCTATCGGCCCTCATTCCTACGTTACCGGTCGGCCTGATAAACTCTTTCGATGCCGGTTACAGGTGTTCGTCCAGAGCGCGCGCGACGATCTCGCCGGGGGCAGTCTCCTCCATGGCAGCGTGTCGGCGGAGTTCCCGGTACGTCGCCGGCGGCAGCGACACCGACAGCTGTCCGAGATCGATCCCCTCGGCCGCGAGCGCCTCCTCGACGCTCACGCCTTCGTTCACTCTGGAGGCGATCGAGCGGATCTCCCGAACCGTCAACCCGTGATCGAGCGCCGCCCACGCCAGCAGGAACCGCGACTCACCCGAAACGCGGGCGATGTGTTTTGCGGCCGTCGGCGCGATCTCGCCCAAGGCGACGTGCCGACGGATCGGCCGCGGGAGGTCGTGGACGCGGGCCCACTTCCGGATGAACGAGACGGTCGCCTCCCCGCCGGCCCGTTCGGCTGCGGCTTTGTACGATCCGGTACCGCGGACCAAGGCCGCGCAGGCGGCCGCCCCACGGAGCATGTAAACGTTGTCCTCGGCGCCGGCGGTGTTCGAGGCGAACCGGCGGACGGTGTCCGCCGCCTCGGCGACGCTTTCGGGGTCGTCCGGATCGAACCGGACCGCCTGCTCGCCGGCGGCCGCCGGATCGCGTCGGATGACCGGTTCGCCGACGGGTGACTCTCGATCGGTTGGGGGGTCCCCGTCCGGGTCGTGGTTCATTGCCTGTGGGTACGATGACCATCGTAAAAAACGTCCCGACGGCGGGTCTTGCGGCCGCACATCGACTACTCGTCGCGCTCGTCGGACATGTGTTCCCAGATTTCGGTACAGCCGCACCCGTCCTCGACGTCGTCGAGGTGGCTCGTGTCGACCGCTTCCCGTTCCGTCTCGTCGTTGCGTCCCGTCATCGCGACTCCTCCTCGTACAGTTCGGGAGCAACATCGGCGGACGTGTGTTGCCGTGTCGTCTCCCGCTGTCGGTCTCTCATCGTCCTTCCGTACGTCGGGTATACGTTTAAATAACGCTGCACCCGTAAACGCTACCCGCACTCCCGATTTCCGGACTCTGTTGCTGCCTTCTCCGACGGACGACGTTCGTCGAATCCCGTTCCCTGCTGTGTGTTTGCGCCGAATCGACCGTCACCGAATCCCGTGACGACCGGCAACCCGTGTCGGGGCCGACGGCCTTACCGCCGTGGGACGACTGTCCGAAGATATGCCGACCTCGGTGCACCAACTCGACGACGGCGCGTGGCTGAGCGTCAACGACGCCCGGCAGGTAAACGTGAGCGACCTCTGGTGGCTCGCACGCCACGGTTTCTGTGACTGCGAACTGGCTGATTTTCTCGCCGAGGGGTTCGTCGAAATCGGCGTCGATCACTCGAACATCGAGGGACGGATCGCCGGACGGTGTATCGAATGCGGCGAGAGCGGCGTCACTGACTGGCTGATACTCGGGCGCGTCGTCGATCCCGACGACGGCGAGTTCTTCGGTGTCGATCCCGGAAGCGTCCACGTTCCGGACCGACGGCGACGGCTCGCGTCCCCGGACGAATAACCGGCAAATTTGTCTCAAAGGCACAACCGGCGGGGAGCTTTGACGCGACGGCTGGGCGTATATGTTCGGCGATGCAGACGAATGACATGCCAAGCAAGGTCGAAGGCTGGAAGGACGAGGTCTACGGGAGCGAGATCCGGGACCATCTCTTTAGATTCGCCGAGGAGGGCTGGAGCGCCATCCCCGAGGACGAACAGGACGCGTGGTTCGAGCGCTTCAAATGGTGGGGGCTGTACCACCAGCGAAAGGGCCAGGAGAGCTACTTCATGATGCGGATCGGGACGCCGAACGGGCGAATGACCCCCGAACAGCTCCGCGTCGTCGGCGAGGTCGCCGACGAGTACGCCCGCGGTCCCGTCGATAACCCCGAGTTCGGAAGCGCCTACTGTGACTGGACGACGCGGCAATCGATCCAGCTCCACTGGATCCAACTGCAGGACATTCCCGACATCTTCGAGAAACTCGAAGCCCACGATCTCTCGACGATCCAGGCGTGTGGCGACTCCTGGCGGAACATCGTCGGCTCGCCCGTCGCCGGCCGGGACGCCAAAGAGCACATCGACGCCTGGCCCGTTATCAAGAACCTCCACGACACGTTCAAGGGTAACGACGAGCACTCGAACCTCCCGCGCAAGTGGAAAGTCGCCGTCACCGGCGACACACGCGGTTCGGGGCAGGCCGAGATCAACGACCTCGGTTTCGAGCCCGCGACGAAGGAGATCAACGGGGAGGAGACGAAGGGGTTCAACGTCACCGTCGGCGGCGGCCTCTCCCGCAAGGAGCCCCGCTTCGCCCGCGATATCGACGTGTTCGTCACCGAGGACGAAGTGCCGGACGTGGCCGGCGGGATCTCGGCGCTGTTCCGCGATCACGGCGACCGCGAGGACCGATTCAACGCCCGCATCAAGTTCCTCGTCGACGAGTGGGGTCCCGAGAAGCTTCGTGAGGTCCTCCAGGAGGACTACGTCGACTTCGAGCTCCGCTCGGCCGGCGAGGGGCTCCGCGATCAGTACACGTATAACTCGGGTCGCTCCGACGAGATCGGCGACTACGTCGGCGTCCACGAACAAAAGGACGGCAACTACTTCGTCGGACTGTCGGTGCTCGTCGGCCGGATGGGCGCCGAGGACGTCATCGAACTCGCCGATCTCGCCGAGGAGTACGGCTCCGAGATGATCGGACTCACCCAGCGTCAAAACATCATCGTCGCCGACATCGACGAGGACGACCTCGACGACTTCCTCGGGGAGGATCTCCTGGAGTACCACCAGCCCGACCCCCACCCGTTCCTCCGTGGTTCGATCGCCTGTACCGGCACCGAGTACTGCTCGCTGTCGATCGTCGAGACGAAGAACCGGATGGTCCGATACGGCCGGTGGCTGAAGGACAACGTCGAGTTGCCCGACGGGATCAACGACTTCCACATCCACCTTTCGGGCTGTACGGCTTCCTGTGCCCAACCGCAGATCGCCGACATCTCGCTTCGCGGCATGAAGACCCGAAAGGACGGCGAACCGGTCGAGGCGTTCGACATCGGACTGGGCGGCGGCCTCGGGGAGAACCCCCAGTTCGCCGACTGGGTCGAGATGCGCGTCGCCGCGGACGAGGTGCCGGGCTACATCCGGAACCTGCTTCGGATCTACGACGAGCGCGCTGTTCCGACGGAACAGCGTGAGCGAGACGGTGAAACCGTCGAGCGGGAGTCGTTCCGTGAGTTCATCGCCCGCCACGACGAGGACGACCTCAACGGACTCGCCGAACCGGAGGAGACGTCCTACGAGGACCCCTACCTCGGGAACACGAAGATGACGTGGTACCCCTACGCGGAGGACGCCGACATGGACGCCGCGCCGACCCCGGCCGACGACTGATACTGTCGGACGTGATTTCGCGAAGATCCGAACCGCCAAACTCCCAAAACTACGCGGTGGAGCTTTTTTCGACGAGGCTGCGATTCACGTAGTTACGTCCGACAGTGTGAGACGGTTCGTCTTTTTTCGGATCGATCGGTCAGATCCCGAGCCACTCCGAGTTTCTGACCTGGTAGCCGTTCTGTCGACAGAACTTCGCCGCTTCTCGCCGTACCGCGCGGGATCCCGGGAGCTTCCCTTTGTCGTCGATGTAGGCGACGATCCAGTCACGGATGGCCGGGATCCCCTCGTCGTCGTCGTCCGCGTCGACCGCTTTGAGTTCCCGGAACGTTTTCTCGTAGCCGTTTTTCCGTGACCCGGCGAGCGTCGCGTTCGGGAGCGTGTCGCTGGCTTCGACGACCCGTTTCATCGCGGCGGCGATCGTCGGTCGCTGCACCCGCGTCCGGACTTCGGCAGGGGAATCGAACGTCTCCGCCCCGGCGTCCGGGACCAGCTCGTCGACGGTGTACACCTCCGCCGGCGACTCGAGTTCGTGGTCGCCGACCGCAGCGACGACCTCGGCCCCCGTCACCGGGAACTCAAGCGACTCAAGCGCCCGTTCGAAGTCGGCGAGATCCGCCGGATCGATCGGCGGTTCGGGTTCGTCCCCACGCTCCAACTCCGCGGCGATTTCGCGCTTCCGTTGGCGTTTTTCGGCGTCGCGCGCTTGCTTGTCTCGACCTTTTTTATCGTCTGCCATCCCTTCAGATAGAGGATGGACAGGCATAATGCTGTGGTCGATAGAGGTCTTTCGAGCGGAAAGGGGTATTTTTATTCCACCGATGGGCGCGCGACACAGTCCTTTGAGACCACAACCGCCTCGGGGAGTGAAACCGACTCAAAAAGGCAGTTACGGAGAATAGAGGAGAAAGCCTCGCGCTTCAGCGCGGGGAGGATGTCAATGTTGTATGAGTCCTCTCGATTCGGTTCGCTGGCCGGTGGTTCTCCGAACGGTTGTGT